>JADFGN010000100.1 GCA_022567695.1 Candidatus Poribacteria bacterium
ACGAATGTGACCGGAAATCAAGCGAAATTTGAACGCTACCGTCACTCAACTAGCCCTCTTCAAACGCAGACAAGTTCGTGCTACTGAAGGTCATTGCCCTGAAAATTCAGATATGTTATAATCAGGGCATCCAGATCTGCGTCTGAAACCCTAAATAATTCCAACTGCTCCGAGATTGAAGCTTTCAACAAAGGGCAAATTTATGTCTGCACGTCATAGGCTCAATCAAATTATAACTCCCCTTTCACAGTCGATAAGCCCTCCTTCTTACCTGATCTACGTCGTTCGGCTGAGTGCACAGGTTTGGCGTCAATTCATCGATCACAAATGCGTCCAGCAAGCATCCTCACTTGCATTCAATACCCTCGTCTGCCTTGTGCCGCTGTCGGCGTTTATTTTGTTTCTGCTGAAAATGCTTGGCGTTGTTGAAAATGAGGGCATTGTCTTCATGGATAATTTTCTACCGGGGAATCAAGGGAGTGAGATTGCATCAAAAGTTTCAGAATTTGCGAATAGGAATTTGGGAAGCTTAGGCGTGGGAGGATTTCTTCTTCTGCTGCTAACCTCGGCGGCACTTTTTAATTCCCTTGAGAAAGTTTTCAACGACATCTGGGGGACGCGCAGACAACTCTCCTTTTTTCAAAAGTACGCGGTTTTCTATACGATTCTCACGATTGGCTCTCTCTTAATCTTGGTGTGGATTTCGACTTTTCTGGCAGCCAGAAAGGGGATATTCGCCAATCTCCTACCGTGGATTTTGGTGTACTGCATCTTTCTATTTGTCTACCTTGCCTTGCCGAATACCGTTGTTCGATGGAAAGCAGCGTTAACCGGGGCGGCGATCGCCGGTACGCTTTTTCAGATTGCACGGATCGCTTTCACAAACTACCTCGGCGTTATGGGAAGAAATTACGATGAGATTTACGGCGTCTTAGCGTTCCCGTTGATTCTCGCCATCTGGATCCATATTGTGTGGGTCATTGTTCTTCTCGGCACAGAGATTACAAATATCGTTCAGAATCTGACAAATAATCGCTCCAGAGGCGTCGCAAGATTTGTCGTTCCAACCGGAGCTGATGAAAGGATTGTTCTTGTTAACGCGGTCTTCGCGATTGAGCTTTTTCTAACAGTCGCTCAACATTTTTATCAAGGTAACGGCGCATACTCCAAGTCTGAGATGATGTTAAAATACGGGCTTTCTCAAGATTTGGTGGATCGGATTTTCAAGCGGTTTGAAGACGCTAAATTGGTCTATGAAGTAGAAGGACAGATTGATGGGTATGTCCCTGCACGTGCATTAAGCACCATTACCTTAGAGCAGGTTGTCGATGTTTTTGAGAGCAATTTGGATCAAGTGGCGGATGGATTTTCAGACGTTGTAGATGAGCTTTTTAATCAGCTTTGCGCTGCACGTTATGAGATCTTCCGCAATCGGAGCATCGAAGAACTCATCACGTCGAAGGGCATGAAAATCTGTCCTCCTTAACTTCCTCGGAATCCTTTTCGTGGATGTCGTCTGACGATGACTTACCTTTCTTCAGGGATACGCACTGGATGTTAGCAGTCTCTGCCGCTTTGGTGACCTCACGCACGATAGTCATGGTAAGATTTGCCAAGTTCTCCGCAAATACTTGGTTAGATTTCTTAGACTCAGAAGAGTCACGAGATCTTATGTTACCTTGTGGCATTGCCAAGCGATGGTTTGCAATACCAAGCACGGTTGTAAGAAGTTCGATTGGAATCTTTAATGTTTCCTCTGATTGGGCATCTGTTTGAGTTTTGGGGGATGTAGATTCCGCAAGTTGATCAAGGGGTTTCCCTGCAAGAAATGCCTCCTGACGAACTTCTATGAGTTCAAGAAGTTGTTTAGTTGCCGTCTGTTCCGCCACTCGTTTAGAACCAAAAACCAGATCTGGAGTGACATAGGAGGACTGTCCATATCTAATCGTTACATTCCAACTCGGCTTGTTTGGACTTCCATGCTGAACTGTTTCGTACGCTGGATTTCCCAGATTTCGCACGTGGCAGTATTCTTGAAGAATGCCTTTGTAATTTTCAACAACCACATCAGTGATGGCATCTGACATCTGATTCTCCACAGTCTGATCGAAAATAAGCACGTCAGCAATGACTCCTTCCCATGTCCCAGAAAATCGAGATGGAAGCGTGTGTGAATGCTGCCCGAACACGCCACGTATCATCGCAGACGTTGACGGCGGTGACTTAACTTAACATCGAACATTTAAAAATAACAAAGGGCACACATCCCCGTTATTGACATTCTGGTTTGTGTTTCCCTCCTGGGGAAACTTAACAGTCATTGAACGGCTATGTGTACCCCTAACAACATCATGGAGCCAATCTACCAAGTTCACGCTCCAAATCGAAATAATTGGCTAGATATTAATAAGTTCTCGACCGATTCGGCCGACTTGACTGATTCGGCCGACCCGACTGATTAGACCGACTTGACTGACCGTACCGATTGTACCGATTGTAATTATTGGATTGAAAGGAACGAGACTTCATTTTTCGTTGCCGTTTCATCTCTATCCGACGCCGTTTTTCGCTCGGTTTTTCATAAAAACTCCGCCTCTTCATTTCTGTGACTATTCCTTCCTTGCTGCATATTTTCTTGAAGCGAGCAAGGGCTCTATCAAACACTTCGTCTGACGCAACGTTGACTTGTACTTGGACCATTATGTCTAAGTCATCCTCCCTTAAGATGCATAGTGATTTAGTGTTTAGAAGCGAGAAGAGGTATAACTATAGAAGAATATACCTGAATTTAAAATGTGGCGAATCAATATTAAAGTAGAATCTATTTGACTGTTTCTGCGCATTTTATCATCGCCTAAGACACGTCATCAATACGAACTTCCACCCACTAAATTTCCAGATTTAATTGAATCTTGAAGCACAATCCGCTATTATACCAAATCCATTCAATTATTCTCAATAGAAAATTGGAGTTAAAACGAACGCCATTGCAAATCCAGCCAATTTCTGATACAATCAACGATCAACAATCCAACCCGGGAGATTTAATTAAATGAAACATTTTACCACCGCTGTTGCAATCCTCTGTTTTGCTACAATGTTTAGCTGTTCCGACGATCCGGAATTTGACACTGAGGCGGCACGCGAGAATCAGGTGGACGGTTGGGCGGCTTACAACCGGGGTGATTTTTCAACTGCCCTTTTGAGCTTTGAGCAGGCAATCAATTTAGATGAGGATTTAGCAGATGCCCACAACGGTTTGGGCTGGAGCCGCATGAGCACTTTGCAAGCGTCCTCGATAAATCTTCAGGTTATAGCGAAGGCGAAGGAGGCATTCGAGGAGGCGATACGCAGAGACCCATCCAATGCGGATGCGTGGATCGGTTTAGCAAATGCGCTCTTTCTGCGCCGAGAAGAAGCCTCGGACTTTCAAACAGCACTTCGAGCTATTGACAACGCATTCACAGCAGACAATCGCTTCCTTTTTCGACACGATTATCAGTCTGCCGCAGACCTGCATGCCTTGAAAGCCGCCTGCTACTATTATCTGGGAGAAACTGAGCTTGCCCAATCCGCAATTGACACGGTAATCAAAATCGATCCCCAAAACGCCGCCGCTCTGTCACTCGCGGAGTTATTAAAATAGGGATGAAGAGTAACCATCTGGGTCTGTGGAGAAAATGGATTTCCTGTCGCGTCATGGGAGAGCGACGCTCTCCGATAGATCGGAGCAGGCTCCGCGGAGCTTCGCAGTTCGGCGGAGAGCTTCTCACCCTCCCGCCTGAACAGTTACGATGAAGAATCACAAAATAAACCAGACAAGGAGAATCAGAAATGCTACTCGAAGGGAAAAAAGCACTCATCACCGGATCGCGGCGTGGGATTGGACGCGGAATTGCTCTCGCGTTGGCGCAAAATGGTTGCGACATTGGACTCAACGACATCGAACACGATGAATCAGCGGATCGGACAATTGCGCTGATCGAGGAGACTGGGCGCAAATGCACTTTCACCGTTGCGGACATCAGTAAAAGCGATCAGGTAAATGCCCTGTTCAACGAATTTACCAGTGAGCACGGTCAGATTGACATTTTGGTGAACAATCCATACTGGTCCAAAAATATGCCGTTTCTGGAGATCACCGAAGATGTCTGGGATCGCACGATGGAAGTCAGTTTGAAGGGATATTTTCTCTGTAGTCAACGTGCAGCGAAAGAGATGGTAAAGCAAGAAACCGGTGGGCGGATTGTCAGCATTTCATCCGTCCACGCCGTGCATGTCTGGGAAACAGACACGGCTTACGGCGTTGCAAAGGCCGGCATCATTCGCTTGATGATGAGTATTGCGCGTGACTTAGCCGGGCAGGGCATCACAGCGAATGCAATCGCGCCGGGGTGGATCGATAGCCGTGAGTTGCCTCCTGAGCGTGAAGGTGAACGCGGGAAACGAGGCTACGGTGACAGCGCCCTTTCATCAATTCCGAGCCGTCGAATCGGTATCCCAAACGACATCGCGCAGGCGGTCGTCTTCCTTTGCTCCCCGATGGGAGATTACATCAATGGGGTTTGCCTGACAGTGGATGGTGGATTCCTTGTGCATGGAAATACCTAGTACAGCGCGGCGAAAGTTCGTAGACAAGTAGCGCATGGGAGTCGAGCCCGGAGACGAGTCTGACTTACGCACCAATTCGACTAGCGGATGTTGCCAGTTTGTTCCACAAGCGAAAAGGTCATGACAAAAAAAATCCGATGGCGTCATCTGTACCGTTACGGAACAGGCTGCTTCATAACAGAACACATTGTGCCGCTACGGAACAGTTTGAAACCTTCCCGCTTTTTTGTCTTCTACCTTCTATCCTCAATTCTTTATGATACCAGGTTGGGTTGAACTGCCCCCGGGCCAACAGCCAAGACTGTCGGGTTTGGGTTGAGGCAAATCGAAAAATGGAGACGTTGGCCAGTGAAACCCAACCCAAACCCCGCACCGCGTTGCTTTCCTCAACGGGGAAGGGAATCTGACAAAGTCAAGATAGAATCAAACTCCGAATTCTGGCGAATTCGGCTACGGCAGATCTCTTGACATTAAATCGGTGTGCCGTTATCCTTAATGCCGATCCTCTTGCAAAGCGTCAGATAAGCCTTTTCACGATACATTTTTGCCAGAACAGTATCGTCAATTATATCATAATCATCACAAAATCTATACCGCATTTTCTGGCGATAAGGTATAATATCTGGACGTGGCCTTGCTATGCTACGAATGAGGAAGCGTTCTTTAACATAAGTGAAAAATATATTGACAAATGTTAAACCATCTGTTATTATCATCCGGTGAAGGTTCGCTAAAAATTACTCACTGATGAAATGGGAGGGCAACATGGCTGACGAAAAGAAAAGCGAAATTATCCCTGTCGCTGAATATGAGGTTTTAGATCAGGTTGACGATCAAGCCATTGTGGACATGATGACAGGGCAGGCGATTCAAGACTACGTTTACTCATTCAGGCAAGGCGGAAAAACGGTCGAGGGACTAACGTTAGCAGGAATCAACGAAGCGGCGAATCGCAGAGGCGGCATTCAGGTCGAAGACTTACAATATGAGGAGCGCGATCATTCTTGGATTGTGATCGCTAAGGCAGTCGATACGCTAACCGGTTCTTCGCGTTATGGCGCGTATGAGCAAGCGAAAATGATGGGCGGCCGCTCAGATCCGTTTGCCTTCACGAAAGCTGTCCATAAAGCACAGCGCAACGCGGTTAAACAGCTACTTCCCGTGCCGGTCATCAAGGAGGTTCTCAATTTCTATCTGCATCGCAAAACTGCACCTCCTGAATCTCAGATGGAGCTACCGGGGGCATCCAAGATTACCAGCGCTCAGAAAGCGGCGTTTGCTCTCGCAAGCAAGCTCGAAGGACGGTTCGAACAACAAGGCATCACCAAATCTGACTTTTGGATCTATGTAAGGCATCGGTATAGAGTTGAATCCCGCAATGACATGACTGAACTCCAGTGGACACAACTCTCTGCGGAATTGAAAGCGGCTGAATCCTCGCCCAAACTCTTTGAGCAGATGATAACCCGTATGCGCCAAATTAATGTGGCAGTTGAATCGAGTGAAATACCAAACAAATCTGAACCGGTTCCCGAATCGAGTGATAGCACGAATAAATCAGATACCTCTGATGTAACTACCGCTTCATCGGCTGAAGAACACTCCGATGAATCAGAAGACACACCGTTTTAGATGCGATGAAAACTCTACTTTACGTTCTGGCAAGTTTATTACTCCCTATATGCTGGGGGGCCCTCGTCAATTGGATTTTCACCCGCTATCAAAGGCGTTCCGAGCGATATCAGGGATCTGCCCACCAAATTGATTATCATATCTAAATTTATCGTGTAGATGGATATTAACATTAGTGGTATCGCTGTCAATGCTTTTGAATTAATCAGTCTTGGCTGCATCATCGGTTTCCTGTCCGGTTTTTTCGGCATCGGTGGTGGGCCCCTACTCACACCAATCCTTAACATTTTCTTTGGCATACCTTTTCCAATCTGTATCGGAAGCAACCTTTCTCGAACGGCTGGAACGTCATTTTCCGCAATGTTACGGTATTGGCGATTCGGCGAGGTCGATTTTAAGCTAGCGTTAATGATTATTGGTGGCAACTTTGTCGGTATCCATATTGGCATTCGCCTGCTTGATTTGTTGGGTGAAGTCAGCAATGTCAATATAGGTGGAAATTCAGTACCAGCCATTCAGTTTTATCTGAAATGGCTTTTTTTAGCTGTACTGATCGCAATTGCAATATTGATTATCATTGAATCGTTAAGAAACTGGCGTCAGACGGAGACGACCCATCAACAAGCGGGTTGGTTCAAACGTCTCTCAATCCCACCTTATGTTTCTTTTCCTACCAGCCGTGTCCAGCGAATCTCGCTCTTTGTGGTGGTTTACTCTTCCCTCGTTATTGGTATACTGACAGGTTTGCTAGGAATTGGCGGCGGTGTGATTTCTGTTCCACTCCTCATCTACGGCTATGGTGCCAAAACACGTACAGCGATTGGGACCTCTCTATTTATTGTTTTTATGTCCGGTTCTTATGGAACGGTGGAACACGCATTACGGGGAAATGTCGATCTGCGACTGGTCGTTTCGCTGATGATCGGCTCGACGATTTTCGCTCAGTTGGGAGCGATGACCACCCGAAAGATAGAGGTAAGTTCGATCCGCTTCTATTTTGCGTTTGTCGTGTTAATTGTCGCAGGGATTATCTTCTTTGATTTGATGCACATCATTTGAAGGTGGAGCTATCTATGCAATCGCATTGAGAAGTCGCATCCAAGAGAACAGAATTTTTGCGTTATTATCACGACTCTGTCAGACTAGAGAATGGAATCGTAGCAACATTCCAACCTTGAGAAGGTTTCAAACCTTCTCAAGGTTACGCTAGTCAAGTTATATTGGCAAGGAGAACAAATATGTTAAGAAATTTATTCAGACGAAAAAAAGACAGTGAAGACGAAAACTTGCAGGACGGCCCAGAGCAAGATCAGGAATCCGCACAACCGGCTCTTGAGTCCGAGGAAATGCCTATTGATAAACCAATTGCACAACCATCGGATGAAGCACCAGAAGAGAAACGCGGTTGGTTCAGTCGTCTCAAAGTGGGTTTGGCGAGAACCCGGGATAACCTTGCGGGTCGAATATCGAGCCTGATCGGGGCAGGGAGAAAAATTGATGAGGAACTCATGGAAGAAATTGAGGAGATCCTTATCCAGGCCGACGTTGGCATAAATACAACACTAGAATTGATGGACAATGTGCGAGAAACTGTCAGATCAAAGCGGTTAAACGATTCTACCGAGCTAGAAGGCGTTATCAAGGAAGAGATCATTAACATCCTCGGCGAGGATGGGCCGCTTAACACCGAAAGCGCCCAGCCGTACACCATCCTCATACTCGGTGTGAACGGCGTGGGCAAAACGACAACCATCGGCAAGCTGGCGCACCGATTTAAATTGGAAGGGAAACGAGTCCTTGTGGCAGCGGGGGACACTTTCCGTGCGGCAGCGGCGGATCAACTTGCAATTTGGTGCGAGCGCGCCGGTGTTCAACTCGTCCGAAGCAGCGAAGGCTCAGATCCAGCGTCAGTTGTCTTCGATGCCATTGAGGCGGCAAAATCCCGGGAATCTGATGTCCTCATTGTGGATACCGCTGGACGATTGCATACGAAGAAACCTTTGATGGATGAATTATCGAAGATCGGGCGAGTCATGGGTAGAGGTATTCCGGGAGCCCCCCATGAAGTTCTACTTGTGATTGATGGAATGGCCGGGCAGAATGCGATCATGCAAGCGAAGATTTTCAACGAAGCCGTACCGATAACTGGAGTTGCGGTGACCAAATTGGACGGGACAGCTAAAGGCGGTGTCGTCATCGCTGTGAAAGGCGAGATCGGTGCGCCTGTGAAGTTAATCGGTATCGGTGAACAGCTTGATGACTTACGCGATTTTGCGGCGAAAGATTTTGTTGAAGCGTTATTTACAGACGAAGATGCAACGGCAGATTAAAAGGAGAGCGAAATGGCAATCTTAGAAGGTGGGCAGATCATTGCCAAAGCGTTGAAAAACGAAGGCGTCGAATACCTCTTTACGCTTTGTGGCGGAACGATCGAATCAATTTACGAGGGGTGTCTCGACGAAAATATTCAGATTATCGATACACGTGTTGATCAATCCGCAACGATGATGGCTGATGCTTACGCCCGCGTGACTGGGAAAGTTGGTGTCAGTGCTGTTACTCGGGGGCCGGGGCACGCAAACATGCTCTATGGATTGGCAACGGCACACATGATGGGGAGTCCGATGTTTGCGCTGAGTGGCAACAGTGACGCGGCTGAGCTTGATATGGGCGGGTCTCAGGAATACAACCAGATCGGGATGGTTAAGCCGATTACGAAATGGGCGCGATTGGTTCATCAGACGAATCGGCTGCCGGAATATGTAGCGACTGGCTTTCGGAAAGCGTTGACCGGGCATCCGGGGCCCATTCACTTGAGTGTCCCCTACGACATTCTGTACGATAAGATTGATAACGCCAAACTCGCCTATCCTCAGCCCTCTACCTATCGCTCTATGGCACGGGTTCACGGCGACCCAGAATGTATCGATCAGGGTCTGAAACTGCTCGCAAAAGCTGAAAATCCGGTAATTATCGCGGGAGGGTTAATCCACTGGCATAATGCGGCAAATGCGCTTTTGGATTTTGTGGAGGCAACGGGGATACCGTTTTTCACCAGAGCCAGCGACGTCAACGCGATTACGCGTCCGCACCCGCTCTACTTTGGGTCGGCGACGACGCGCTTTGCGAGTGCGGCAAAGGAACTCCGCAATGCTGACGTGATTCTTGCATTGGGGGTTAAGTTTGACCAAACCATTAACTACGGGAATCCACCGCTCTTTCATCGAGATGCAAAGTTTATCAATGTAGATATTGACCCCGAGGAGATCGGGAAGAATCGTTTGTTTGAGGTCGGCATCATCGGGGATATGCGATCGGTGTTGGCTGAGATGACAAATGGTGTCACCAAACACGATTTTCATAAACCAACAGATTGGATTGGTCGGTTGAATGGCGCGCGTCAGGAGTTTTTGTCCCACGTCGCCGAAGCGGAAAATTCCGATAGTGTTCCCGTTCACCCGCTGAGAATCTGCAAGGAGGTCCGCGAATTCTTCGGCGATGACGCAACAATCTCCCTTGATGGCGGTGATGCCTCGCTCTTTGGGCACATCGCATTCAATCACTACCACCCACCCTACTTCCTGTTTACGGGACCGATTGGCGGAATCGGGCAAGGTGTCCCGTTTGCCCTCGCTGGGAAATTGGCAAGACCGAATCAGCCGAGTGTTCTGATTACCGGCGACGGTTCTTTCGGGTACGGGTTAATCGAGTACGATACGGCATTGAAACATAACCTGCCGATCATCTCAATCATTTCCAGCGATCAGATGTGGGGAATTGTGAGGCACCCACAGATCCAGCGGTACGGGCTAGAACGCGCTGTGGCAACTGACCTCCGATCCGTTTCTTACGAACGGCTTGCCCAAGCTCTTGATTGTCATGGGGAGCTTGTCACGCAACCGAACGAGATACGCCCGGCGTTGCAACGGGCAGTTGACGCAGGCGGACCAGCGGTGATCAACGTTCCGACAATCTTCACGAGCGCAGCGGCGTTTTTCCCACAGTAAATGACAAGCGGTGTTTCAATTGCTAAATCGACTGACATTTCAATTTCCTCGCTAAATTATTCCCCGTTTAGTGCCTTCACTTTAAGCAGAATTTCCGCCTGATACCAGAAAGAGTTGACCCCGCTACCGTTATATCGCCGTGCACCGTAGGGCCAATCACAACCCACTGCTGCTCGGACAGGCACGTCTTCCAGCCGTGTCTCTCTATGGTACTGAGTCGGATTAAAAACGCCGCTTGAGCCTTCGTAAAAAGGTGTGGTGCCGGCTTCAATTGTAATGGATGCGGCTTCCTGCATGCAGACGACACAATCGTTTAGGTAACGCGCATCATCTTCCGCGTATTTGCACAGTCGGAGATCGCCATTACCAAATTCTGCAATCCGATCATCCGCCGTATCCGCTGGTCCGTTGACGAATCGATCTATCTTATCCCTCAGAAGTGTTATGCCTTTCTGCAAATTTCCCTCGACATTAAGCATGAACTGCTCGACCTCTTCTTGCCGAGGAGGGTGGTGGAACAAGGTATACTGCTTCACACCATACCCTCTTGATGTAATTCGTTCCGGGGCGTTTTTGTCATTTCGATCCAGTCCGACTATGATATACGAATCCTCGTTTCTTCCACTCGGCACCGAGAAATGCCTGAAATTACTCTCCTGCTCAATGATTGCCATCAGGAAGGGTATTGGCACTTGATCGGAAGTCAGCTCTGAAATACGTGTCTGAATTTGTCGATTCGCGGCTCGGGCGTCCTCGCTCATTGGCAAGAGTGGAAAATTATCGTCGGCTAAAATGTCTCGTATACAAGCGACAGTGCCTTCATCAGCGACACCAGTGACTTCTGTCACTCGCCCCTGGTTATAATCCATCACACGCACGGGCGCGGCTTCTCCGCGATATGCATCCGTACCATCGTTTTGCAGTAGGTCGTACTGCAAGGCGCGTATGGCGTGTTCTGTGCCGCTTCCGAGAGCACCATCGATTCCAGCCCGAAGGTAGCCCAGAGCCCGTAAGTGACGCTGTAGGTCGCGAGATGCCTCCCGGACTTCATCGGTTTGTTCCATATTCCGTCGCAGGTTCAGTCCGACGTAACCTATTGCATCGATAAGGCTATCCCGGGTAGGCTGTTGTCCAATAGATGAGATAGCGGAAGCAGCGGGACGGGGTGTAGGTTCGGCAACCGAGCGTGGGGTTTCTACCGATGGTGACGGTATCGTTTCAGCTTCCGGTTCAGGTTCGGCCTCAACCGGAGGCTGTGGCTTGGGTTCAGGTTTGGCTTCAGCCTCGTCGGGAGCCTTGTAGGTGTTGGATTCGACAATCCCATCAGCACCCAAACCAGCATCCTTCTGGAAAGCACGGACTGCTTTGTCCGCCTCAGAACCAAAGAATCCATCCACATCTGTAATTTCGTATCCGAGTTGCTTCAACCACTGCTGCAGATCTTTGACATCGTCGCCTCGCATCATAGGACTGGTCAATTTAAGAAGCCGCTGTTCAGGCATGGGTGTTCTCCTTCCGTTGAGAATCATATACGGGAGTGATCATTAGTAGCCATTAGATCTGTAAATGGTATTATGTACTTCAGATTGAACAAGTGCCGTCCTGCCTGAATCTTGAATCTTGACTTTTTGCATAATTGGGTGGCCTACCCATTATGAGGCGATGTCAAATTCCAATCTCCAGCGAGTAAATAACTTGACTCCCAATCACATTTCCGCAAGATCCGTTGATGGCAGCGTAACCTTGAGAAGGTTTGAAAACTTCTCAAGGTTGGAATGTCCGCCATTGTCGTAAGTTTGCCAGTTGACTCAACGGCTGGCGAGTACCAATTTAATAGTTGGCCTTGATTCTTCCCCAAGATGTTGTCAGTTTTTCTTGAGGTTCGACGGCGAGTGTGCCGATTGTAAAACGGAAATAGACGTCGTCCTCTTTATCGTTTGGTCCACACCAAACCCAGTTTGCAGTAGAGTCGGGGTTATTCAAGATTGCTTTCATCGCGGCTGCGCCGAATCCCCAAATGCCCAGACCAAACTTCTCATAAAGTTCGAGTTCGTCCCACTTTTGATCGTCAAAATCGGTCTTTTCCCAGCCGTCCTTTCGCTGATCGATCGGTTTTCCAGAATCACATTTCCAACCATCTTCTCCGGTGCCAATATAATCAGGTTTATCATCAAGGATGATGTCGCCTAAAAAGCCGCCTCTCCCTGCGGCGCCGGGTTCAGCATCGTGAACATAGACCGCGATTACAGCGAAGCCTTTTTTGAGTTCAAATTCGGTAACGGTTGGTGCCTGCCAATTGTTGCCATTTGCTACCTCTTCCCCGTTCACAAATACATTCCAAGCGTTATCACCACTTACGCGGATGGTGCCTTTTTTAGGAACTGCCTCTGCTGTTTGTATGGATGCCAGTAATACACTTAAGAAGAGGATGGTTAGCAAATTTGCTAATTTTTTATACATAATTGTAATCTCCCTTGATATTTGAAATAGATGATATTTTATCACATATTTTTTACGATGGACAATGTATTATCCACTCACAAGATGCAATCGATACAAGATACAAGATACAAGATACAAGATACAAGATACAAGATGCCAGTGACTTTTTGAGTTTGTCAACACGCCCGCTCGCCTTTAGATTTGGGATGCGCACTACGGGGTCTCTGTATCAATCAAACTCACACAGACCAACTCGCTATCACTACGGGCATAGACACAGTTGCCGGCAAACGCCGGGTGTGCCCAGGTATGACCGATGATTTGGGTACGGGATGCTTCATGGTAACCTTCGGGCGTGAACCTTGCCAGAATCAGTTCACCGTCCGAATTCAGAACTAACACGCGATCTGAATCACCGACCCACACCATGCTTGCCTGCGGGTTACGACCCTTGGGGGTCATTTTATTTCCGTCGTCCCAAACCTTTTCGCCGGTCTGCAACTTGAAACAGGTCAAACCGTGGAACTTGTCCAATAGGTAGACATAGCCGTTTCGGTAAAGCGGCTGTGACATCAAACCACGAAGGTATCGATTCTCCGTCCAAATCAACTGCGCGTCGCGTGGGGTTGCCCCCAGGCGTATTGCCTTCGAGCCTTCCCAATATCCACTGACAAACACGATGCCTTCCTGAAAAATCGGCGTGGCGATCGAGACACCGTTAGTCACCTGGTACGGCACCGACCAGTAAATCTCGCCAGAATGTGGTGAGATGCCAAGGACGTTCGCTGGCGTCCAGCAGATCAGTTGCGTTTGTCCCTGGTAATCGATGATGATTGGTGTGCAGTAGCCTGCGGGGTCATCTGAACTTCGCCACACCTCAATCCCGCTGACGCGATCGAACGCAACGAGACATCCGTTCGGTTTGGCAGCGATGTGTACAATAACCAGATTCTTCCAAATTATCGGTGATGCCGCAAATCCCCACTGCGGAAGTTCGGCATTCAGCTCGGTTTTCGTGTCCTTTGCCCAGATGATTTTGCCGGATTTAGCGTCAAGGCAGTGCAGGTGCCCGACCGCGCCGAGCGTGTAAACACGCCCGTCATAAACGGTGGGAGCCGCCCGCGGCCCATTGCCATAATCGAGGTCTCCATACAGGGCTTTGTAGGCATGCGTCCACAGCCGCTCGCCGGTTTTTGAATCGAAACAGAGAACACGCTCGACTTCTTCGGACTCGGTCTGCCGATCCATTGTGTAAACACGCCCATCGGCCACCGTAACGCCTGCGTACCCGCCACCGATCCGCTGACGCCAAAGTACAGGTAACCCCTGCTCCGGCCATTCGCTTGGAAGCGTGGGCCCATTCCATGTGCCATCACTATGCTGACCTCGCCAGCTAGACCAGTCTTCCGCTAGGGCGTGGTCGTACATCAGAATAACACACAGAACCAACCGTACAATGTTGTAAGCGATTTTTTGAGTCCTCATGTTGCTTGCTTCTCTAGGTTGGCTTTAGCCGAAAACACAACTTTCAGTTGTCTTCAAACCTATGGAAAGATAATCCTTTAGTTTCCTTTTTCAAAACATTACCATTTCTCATCAAGTCTGTAAAGTAAAAAATCATCAATGACAGATTAGACCTACGGCGACTAACTTTGTAAATTTCTAATTCCTAAATAAATCTGTTGACGAAAAGCGCAGATTGGACTAAAATGTGCATGCCTCGAAAGATGAACAGATTTCGTCATAACAAAATCCGACAGGAACACTCTTCAATAATGTTCTCAAGGAGGATTCGCCCGTGGACCAACATAGAATACCTCGTTTGATTCTAATGAGTTGCCTTTTCATGTTTTCACTTCTCAAGTCATCTCCAGGACAGGTGATAAAAATTCATGCTGCAGGGGCAAGTCATATCGAAAATGGGTCTGTCCGAAAAGCTCTCGAAGCTGCGAAGGCTAATGCGCTGAAGAAGGTGTTTGAGAGTCAACTGAATAAGCTTGTCTTACTGACGGCACAGGAACGCCAAATGGTGCTACAAAACCTCCTGAATCAGCAGGAGCAGTTTGTTATGGATGTACAGACTGTAAAAGAAACGACCCATGATAAAATGGTGCGTGTTGTGTTGGAAGGGCAACTTCTTTCGGAACCGCTCCTCAGAATCTTGATCGATGCGGGATTTTTGAGTCGATTCAAGCAGAAACCGCGCCTCGTCATTGGGTTTAATGAGCAGCATCAAAATAAACTGAACCCCAACCGGCCGTTTGCTGCACTCTTGGGAGAAAAGCTAGCAACACTAAACATTCCTGTACTGCCAGCCAGACTTCCGACCGATCTAACAAAACTCAGTGATACCGATCTGGTTAAAATCGCCCACGAAGCCGGAGGCGATATGGTCATCGCCGGGGAAGTATCCACCGAAATGCTCAAGGTCGGTAACATCGGCATGTATAAATCATGCCGCGCCGAACTCTCTATCCGTGCACTGCGGACGGATACTGGCGAGATTCTGAGCACAATGGAGTGGGGCGGTGCGGGACTCGGTGTCAGTGAAACGGCTGCAATTAAGGAAGCATTCCGCAACCTGCCGCCTGACAAAATTGATAGCTTTGCAGAGAACTTTCTCATTAAATGGCTCATCGGTGTTGCCAAGCAGGAGATCGCGCTGAACGATACCACCATTGGCACGCCGCCCCGAATTCAGATCGATTCCCCATTGGACGGGGAGGTCATTGATACCGATACGATTCGTCTGCAAGGATATGCTGCTGATGACAAAGGTATACGCAACATCCTACTGTCTGTGAACGGTACCGAACTCCCGCTAACGTCAGTACACCTCATCGTCTCACCTGAAACCACTCCGCCACGTACAGAGCGAAAAGATTCAATTATAACTGAAGAATCTAATGCCTATCAGATCAGCCGTTTGATTCCGTTGCATCAAGGGAAAAATGTGATTCGGCTTGAGGTTCAGGATACTGACAACAATCGGGTTGAAGCCACACTGGTGTTGCTGCGATTAGCACCCTTCACGGAGTCGGAGAGCAGTGGCGATGAAGCCAACGCAGGCGTTGTGCTAGAGCTTGACACGCCGAAAGATGGCCAGATTGTTACGAGCGAATTTGCTACACTCAAGGGACGTGTTAAAAGCGACCAGCAGGTGACGAAGATTCAGGTATTGGTCAATGGATCTGAAATTTTCACCCCGGTCAAGGCTTTTGTTGTGGAGGGGTTGTCGGGCGATTTCGCTTTTCAACGACAGCTCTGGCTTGCTCCTGGGGACAATAGAATCGAGGCGATTGTAAGGACGGATGGCGGGGGAGTTGCCAAACGAGAACTCACTGTAACTCGCCGCAGAGAAACGTCTGTCAAACCGGATATCGAAAATGCATCGCAGCAGTATGCAGTCATTGTCGGTATCGGCAATTATCAGGATGCACGGATTCCGAAATTGCATTTTACCCGCGCTGATGCTGAGAGTTTCTACCAGTACCTCATCGATCCAGATCGCGGTGGGTTTCCTTCAGAGAATGTGAGACTGTTGGTTGATGAACAGGCAACACTCAAGAATCTGCGATCTGCGATTGGCACCTGGCTTGCCGAACGTGCCAAGCCAGAAGATACTGTCATCCTTTATTATTCGGGGCATGGTGGGTTAGGGGCTGATCTTTCAGGTGAAGCCGTTGATGGAAAAAATCGGTACTTAATCAACTATGACGCGGATGTCGATGATCTCTACGCAACGTCGCTGCCAAACCCAGAATTGGCATTGATGCTTGCCCGCATTCAATCACAAAAGCTGGTCTTTTTCCTCGATTGCTGCTATAGCGGCGGCACGGCATCGGGCAATGGGATAATTAAATCTTTCAACCCCTCCGCTTCAGTTGTGAAGTCCGATGTCTACGCACCGTTTGCCGGACAAGGACGTGTTGTAATATCTGCTAGCCGAGCCGATCAGGTTTCCTATGAAATTCCCGAACTCCAACACGGAATCTTTACCTATCATCTACTACGCGGACTTAATGGTGACGCAGACCGGGACGGAGATGGGGCAATTACACTGTTTGAATTGTACCCATACCTTGTCAAAGCGGTTGGCGAAACCGCGAAAACGGTACTTGGAGTGCGCCAAACGCCAACTTTGATGGGGCACATTGAAGGTGATTTAATACTCAAAGCACACAAATAGGTCGGATCGGTCACGGGCGATCTCCTACCCAACGGCGTGTGGAAAGATTTATTACTCTCACCGCCCAGTTGAAAGGGGGTTGTACCCCCGTCAGGTGTTTCAGGGACGGACAGTTCTATTAACCTCCCCCGGCCCCTCCTTCTCAAGGAGGGGAGATCATGGAGCCACATCGGTTCTCCCCCTTACGAAGGGGGATCGTCGAGCCCGGAGACGATAGATAAATAGAGGGGGTTTCCGCTCTTTTTCTTCAAAGTGTCCACCCTTGAAGGGGGCCGGGGGAGAGGT
>JADFGN010000648.1 GCA_022567695.1 Candidatus Poribacteria bacterium
CTCTTCCGGGGGAGACCACATTCATCATCCGAAATTTGGCTTTGTGCTCAAAGAGAAGTTGGATAAGCTCGGTGTAGAATGTGTCCTGATGCTACGCGAGGACTATCCAGAGGGTCCACCGATTGACAAATATGTACGGTTCTTTGTTGAGAAACTGGGTGCGGAGTAGCGCGTATAGGCAAAAATTTCTCGAAGGTATGTCTGTTTGTTGTTGAGACAGAGAGACGTGCCACAGACTTTCAAGAAGACCTTTACACCGAAGCCAATCGGGTGTATAATATGATCTCTTATAAAGCACTCGCTAACCCAACTGAAGCAGTTAGGTGGTTATTTTGGAAACACAAATGGACACGAACGAAATACTACTCGAAGATGACTTCAGTAAACTTGAGGTCGGGATGTTCTCTGCTCCGGTAGGCGCGCACACGGAATATCACTATCTGCCTGAAGCTGCTCCGAAGGGAAATTGGACAATTGCCTGCTTTGCGACAGATTCCGGTTCACAACAGGCCTGGCATATTCAAACGCAAGGTAATGCGCGTATCATGACCCAAACCTTTGACAATCCGAAAAAGCACACTCACCCGATACTAATCGCTGGAGATTCTCTTTGGCATAATTATAGCATATCTGTGCGCTTTACCCCGGAGTCCAATCGCGCGAAAAGTGGTTTGGTCTTCCGCTATCGAAATAGCCGCTGCTACTACTTTTTCGGACTCGATGGTCCAGAGGCGATACTCAAGAAGGTCCGTCATGCAACGGGATTTCACCAACCGTATGAAACAGTTCTCACTTATCAGAAATGTTCTTGGTCTCCGGGCAAGGAGTACACAGCCATTGTCACTGTCGATGAAAATCACATCCGAGCCGAGATTGCTGGCGTCGTGACGCTGCAAGTGACCGATGATACCTATCCAAACGGCAAGGTCGGTCTGATGGCTGATGTACCAACTCGATATAGCCATGTGAAAGTCACAGTAACGACGAAAGAACAGGAGTGCTTCAATATTCTCA
Source organism: Candidatus Poribacteria bacterium (assembly GCA_022567695.1). GTDB lineage: Bacteria > Poribacteria > WGA-4E > WGA-4E > PCPOR2b > JADFGN01. Next base: position 1,015 of record JADFGN010000648.1, read on the forward strand.
AGTCCAAACAGCAACGCCAATTGGATGACTTACGAGCGAAAAATCCCCGTCCCGTAGTTTGGAAGAAAATAAAAACTGACGGTTTTGGCGTTGGACGCAATCTCCGGTTTGGTGACCTCAACGGCGATGGGCAGGTTGATGTGCTGATTGGCCAGATGGTCCATCACGGCCCCCGCGATCAATACAGTGAACTGAGCTGTCTAACCGCGATGACCTTTGACGGGAACATCCTCTGGCAGCTCGGACAACCAGATCCGGCAAACTACCATCTCACGAATGATGTGGGATTCCAGATTCATGACATTGATGGCGATGGGAAGAACGAAGTGGTTTACTGCATGAACTTTGAAATTGTTGTTGTCGATGGGGCAACCGGAAAACTGAAGTACAAAGCACCGACACCGGCGAGCAAACCCCCAGCGAATCGCTATCCTCGGATTCTCGGAGATTGCCTATTTTTCTGTGATTTCCGAGGAACGGGACACCCACGCGATATAATCATCAAAGACCGCTATTGGCATTTCTGGGCATTAAACAATCGCCTCGACATCATGTGGGAAGGTGATTGTCGGACAGGACACTACCCCTATGCCTTTGATGTCGATGGGGATGGACATGATGAACTCGCCATCGGGTATGCCCTTTTTGACCATGACGGAAAGATGCTGTGGAATCTCGAAAATGAGATTCAAGACCATGCGGATGGTGTGGCGATTGTGAATTTTCTGGAGGCAGAGGAATCGACTCCGAGGATATTTTACACCGCAAGTGATTCCGGTGTTCTTATAACCGATCTCCATGGACATGTTTTGAAGCATCACTACATCGGTCATGCACAAAACCCCGCAATTGCCAATTTCCGCCCCGATCTCCCCGGCCTCGAAGCAGTCACCATCAACTTCTGGGGGAATCAAGGCATCCTGCACTTTTACGATGCCCACGGCGAAATTTACCACGACTGTGAGCCGAATCCTTTTGGCAGCATGTGCCTACCGATCAACTGGACGGGGCAACCGGGAGAATACTTTGTCCACTCTCCGAACGTGACTTTGGGTGGGATGTTCGACGGTTGGGGGCGTTGCGTCGTGACATTTCCCGACGATGGGCACCCGGACATGTGTAACGCCGTTTTGGACATTACCGGCGACTGCCGCGACGAAGTGGTGGTTTGGGACCAAAACGAAATCTGGGTTTATACGCAGGATGATAATCCAAAAGATGGTAGGCTCTACAAACCAACCCGAAATCCACTGTACAATTATTCAAACTATCAAGCGACAGTTTCTCTGCCAGGATGGTCAGAATAATATCAAAAGCTTTGCTTTTGCCGCGAAAGGCTGGGACAATTTCCTAGAATGTCTTTAATCACAGTTATTGGACGCGGTCACTCTGGCACACGTGCGATATCACATACATTGTATGCTAGTGGTGTGTTTATGGGGCGTAGCCTCAATCCCTCCGGCGATAAAATTCCGCCGCAAGCGATGTACGATGCGTGTCGGGTCATGGCGAAGTATGTCAAGTGGAACGGTGACATATCTTGGGATTTTGCACCGTTGCATACAGTTAAAATCCATCCGGAATTTAAGACCCTGATCGAGACCTATTTAGCCGATGTCCTGACGAATAATTCTGCTCATTGCGGCTGGAAAATACCGGAAACCACTTTGATCTATCCGTGGCTGGTTCGGCTGTTTCCAGACATCAAATATATTCACTGGATACGCGATCCGCGGGACTGCATCCTTGGCGGTCACAAAACCGATGACCTGCGTGATTTCGGCATTCAGTATCCGGCGACTGATGACATCCGGAGAAGACGAGCCATTTCTTGGCTGTATCAATATGAGTTGATGAAGTCAACGCCAAAGCCCAAAAATTATATCGTCATCCGCTTCGAGGATTTTATCCTTAAACATGAACAAACACTGAAACGCCTTGAGGATTTCTTAGATATCCCTTTGGCGAGAATTGTTGTCCGCACAGAGTCGGTGGGTCGCTGGAAAACGGATGCGGGGTGCTATCATTTCGCTTTCTTTCAGGAGGCAATGGCAGAGAACGGTTACCTTTGAAGGCTTCAACTGTGTTACCAAGATTTCAGACGAGGCCATATAATGGGTGAAATTTCATTCCAGTCATGATAAAATAAAGATATGAGACACAGACATACACAAGCCAAGCGCGATTCACAATCGGTTTTATGCCTAACGGTGCTAACCGCCTTTGCGCTATTAATGTCGAGCATCCAAGCGGTAGAGGCTCAAGGAACAGAGACCTTTAGATTAGAAGGCACTGTCAGAAAAGTAACGGATGGGCCTGTTGGCGAAGGGTTTGCTGTCGAAGCAATCAACCAACGTGTACCAACTGGATGGCTACTCGAGCTATCCACTAACACACTCGATGACGGAACTTATACGATTATTTTCTTTAACCCGATCGCTGGTCTGACTACAAATGTAGATGATGAGCTCCAAATTACCGTCACAGATGCTAACGGTAACGTTGTTGGTCGAAAAACTTACGTCGTCACCCAAGAGGCAGTCGATGCACAAGGAGCCACCAACGTTGATGTTATCCTGCTAGAACCACCTATTGCAACTGCCATCTCTCCAGCCTTTGGGCCTGCAAGTGGCGAAACCATCGTTACCATCACAGGTGAAA
>JADFGN010000649.1 GCA_022567695.1 Candidatus Poribacteria bacterium
GGTTTCTCAATCCCCCCGCCTTGCGGGACTAAGAAGCGTGCAGCGGGGCACAGCCTGACCTACAAGATATCATCAGGATTCAGAGTCAGTTTTCTTGTGTTCTTTTCCAATTTTCCCGATAGCTGACCTCAAGTAGTGAGTTCATGCACCAATCTCTCAAGCGAAAGTGAGACTCAGATGAAAGATTTCTTCATTAGCTACAACCGTGCCGATAAAGAGTGGGCGGAGTGGATCGCGTGGGTTTTGGAAGAAGATGGGTATACGGTTGTGATTCAAGCGTGGGACTTCCGTCCGGGTGGGAATTTCGTTCTCGATATGCAACGAGCGGCGGCGGAAACGGAAAAGACCATCGCGGTTCTATCGGATAACTATCTCGATGCCGAGTACACGCAACCGGAATGGGCGGCTGCATTCGCCCGTGACCCTCAAGGCAAAGAACGCACGTTGATTCCTTATCGCGTGAAAGAATGCATACCAATGGGATTGCTCAAGCCCATTGGTTATGTCGATCTCGTTAATCTCTCTGAGTTGCCAGCTCGTAAGGCTGTCCTCGGTGCATTTGACAAGCGTGCCAAACCTGCCGACGCTCCCGCCTTCCCCGGTGCAAAGGGGGCTTCCCGCATTGCGCCCAACCGAGTCCAATATCCGGGCATCTCTGCTGATTCGATTGGAGAACTTGAACCGGAGGGCGGTGCGATTCCGTTAGATTCTCCCTTTTACGTCCAACGACACACCGATGAAGAGTTCAACACTGCGCTGACGCGGGGCGATAGCATTGTGCTGGTTAAAGGGGCACGCCAAGTAGGGAAAACATCCCTATTGGCTCGTGGCCTTCAAAGGACGCGAGAGACGGGGGCAGAGGTTATCCTCACCGATTTCCAGAAACTCAACACAACGGATTTTGAATCGATCGAGATATTCTTCCTCACCTTGGCCGAATGGATCGCCGAGCAACTCAATCTCCATGTGTTCCTCGATAAGATCTGGAATCCGCGTCACGGTCCGAATATGGGTAGTGCTATACATGTAATGCTTTTTCGAGATTGTAGTGGCAAAGAAAATATTTGATGGCACCAATATGATTGACGAGTTTCTTGGAAAAGGAGAGCGATTTTCTGACCAAACGAGATACCCTTTGTCTCAACGTGCAGTTGAATCGTTCGATGTGATTGGTTATCCGCTTTTGCTTCTTGACGACCCGATGTTGCTTTGCTGGAATGACACCTTCGTAGGCTTGCCATCCATCTGTATAGAAAGTCGCATGTCTCCTGTAGTTTTCTGGTATCAACTTCCAAAGGGCTTGTGCACTTGCCCGACTGCGATCTCCAACATGGAATGCGACGATCTGCCGACTTGATACATCCATAGCCAGCCATATCCACTGCTTGTTTGCTTTCTTGCCGACGAAACTGAGCATCTCATCGATTTCAGACTCCAGTGTATAGATCATCAATTCCTCCGCTTGGGCTTTGACTTGGAAGCTCAAGTCATCGGGCAACTGGTCATAGAGATCCACCATGAAACTCAGCAACCAACGCAGGCTCACGCCCTCGGTGCGACAAATTCCCCTCAACGGTATCCGCTCCACAAGCAGTCTCCGTATCCGCTCTTTTTTGGCGTCGGAAATGAGAATCTGTTGCGGATTGGATACGAATTGTCGCCTACATTCTTTACAACAGTGATTCTGCTTGCCGTTGTGAATATGGCCGTTCTTTTTGGTATTTGTGCTGTTGCAGCTTGGGCAACATCTGCTCATGGTTCGTCTCCTTGCTTATCATGCATTCGTCAAAGAGCATAACCATGATTCGGAGTTCTGTCAACTACATTCCGCAGCATTACATGTAGCGCACTACCACGCACTGAAGCGAAAGCCCTTCGTTGGCATAGGCTGGCGAGGGCTCTTTTTTTGTTGAAGTGAAAATGGAAATGTGCGATAATGTATCAAGATTTTTCTGAATTCACCGACGTAATAGAGAAGTGGGACTAAAATCAATGGAGATAGTATGTCGTTAGCAATTGCGTTTAAAGGGCCAGAAGGCGTCGTTTTAGCAGCCGACAGCCGGGTAACATTAAATGCGGAAATGCGGCGAGGGAATGACACAATACTTATCCCTGCAACCTTTGACAATGCGACAAAGTTGCTGCATGTGAAAAAGCATCCATATGTGGGAGTTCTTACATTTGGATTAGGAGCACTAGGGCAACAGGAACCCAGAACAGCACATAGTTTTTTGCCTGAATTTGAGGACTCACTCAACAACGAAGATGAAAACAACAACGAAGATGAAAACAACAACGAGGATGAAAAAAGATTCCGCGTTGAAGGATTTGCCAAAAGGCTTAGTAAATTCTTTTTAGATCGATATAACGATTTGATGCCCAGTTATGTGGGCGAAGACATGAAGTTCATAATAGGCGGGTACGATGAAAACGCGGCTTATGGAAAACTTTTTCAAGTTGCAATCCCGTCGAACCCCGCGCCGGAGGAACAAAATAAAGATACTTTTGGTCTCTTATGGGGTGGTCAATCTGAATATACAAATAGGTTAATCAATGGGTTTGACCCTCACCTACCAGATCTTCTACAGAAAGATTTCAATCTATCAACCGAGGAAATGAAACGTTTGGCAGGGAAATTGAAGGCAAATTTATCTATCAGAATTCCGTATCAATTTCTCCCATTGCAGGATTGTGTGGATTTATGTATACTCTTGATAAAGACAACAGTTGAACTTCAGAAATTTTTAGTCGGCATTCGGGGGGTCGGTGGAGCGATTGATGTTGCTACCATTACACGTCCGGGCAAATACTGTGCAATTCAAGAAAAATCTATCTCTGGAGAGGGGAAATCATAATGCAAGTAAATGTTGCAAATTCGGAGGATTGGGTTCAGGCAGCTCGGGGCCAAAATATAACAATCACATTCCCGGTTTCTACTGCTGTACCCGCTGAGCAACCTTTTATCAGAGATAATCTTCTCGATCTACCTTGGAGTGAGGAGATTGTCAATCTCCCGAAGATACAGATTGATTCGATGGGCGTCGTAGAAATGATTAAAACCCGAATTAAAGGACATATTGACGGAACTGATGAACTGCCAGACCAAAAAATGATTGCCGAAGAGTTACAAGTTGAAACCGAACTGGTAGACCAAGCCTACGAGGAACTTGTTGAAGAAGGTATTGTCCATCGGGAAACGTTCCACCTTTTCAAAAATCCTGCGACTCGAAAACGCCTATTAGAAGCAATGGAAACGAAGGAAGAGATTTCGCTTGAGGAAGTCCATGAAAGACTCGGTGTTGAAGAAAGACCCGGTGTTGAAACCGCAAGCCCTTGAAGATTTACGATGGTGGACTGAGCATAACTCAAAAAAGGCGATAAAAATCTACGATCTTATCAAAGATATTCAGCGCGATCCGCTTCGTGGTATAGGGAAGCCTGAACCCTTAAAGCATCAGTTCTCAGGGTGGCATTCAAGGCAAATCGATAAAAAGAATCGACTGGTTTACCAACTGAGGGGAGATAAAATCATCATTCTTAGTTGTAAAGGTCACTACGACTAATCTAGGGCGTGTTGACGAATTAAGAAAGAAAGACATATACTGAGACGAGGTGAATAAATGCCATAAACATCTCGGCTAACTTCTCGTAACGAGTCGCGAT
>JADFGN010000101.1 GCA_022567695.1 Candidatus Poribacteria bacterium
GTGATGCTTGATGAAGCTGAACTTGATGCAGTCTATTTCTGCTTACCGCCTTTCGCGCATTCCGACGCGGAGATCCTCGCAGTGGAGCGCGGTCTTCATGTTCTGGTGCAAAAACCGGTTGTGCTTAACATCGAGACGGGGATTAAAATCGCAGAAGCCATCCAAAAAGCAGGGGTCATTTCCTGTGTCGGCTATCAAGGCAGATATAGTAATGCTGCGAATGCGGCGCGGGATTTCCTCAAGGATAAAACGATCGGCATGGTTGCTTGTCATCGGTGGGGTGGCATTGCCGGTGGGCCTAGCCACTGGTGGCGTGTAATGGACAAATCCGGTGGGATGCTCCATGAACAAGCCACCCATCAACTCGATATGATTCGTTTCACTGCTGGTGAGATTGTGGAGGTGTATAAAATTGACGCCCTGAAGGTGAATGTCGATCAGGAAAACAACACGATTCCCGATGCCGAAGTGGTCACACTTCAGTTTGAAAGCGGGGCGGTCGGTTATATCACGACCAGCTCTGCGCTCATTCGTGGGGGTGGAAGTTCACGTACCGAATACATCATCGAAGGACATTGTATTTTACAGATGGGCCGGGGCGAGCTCCGTATTATCCCCGAAGATGCGGCTACGATTGAGGTCCCTGACACACCCGCGCTCTCCATTGATCAAGCGTTCATCCAAGCCATCCAAACAGGCGATGCTTCGGTTGTCAAATCCTCCTATTCAGACGGGCTCAAGTCAGCAGCGGTATCGATAGCAGCCAATCAATCCGCACAAGAGCATAGACCCGTTCAAGTGCCCCAAACGCCTTGAGTGAGGAAATGGAAGCATCTTTTCAACTCCACAACTGGGACACATGGATAGGGACAGACGAAGTGGGCAAGGGTGATTATTTCGGACCGTTGGTAGCGGCGGGGGTATATGTGAACCCTGAAATCTGCGAGGCGTTTCGTACGCTCGGCGTGCGTGATAGCAAAAAGATCGCTGATAAGCGCATCGGAGAGTTAGCACGGGAAATTCGGATGTGTTACGGTCATCATGTCTCGTCGATTGAAGTCACTCCGTTGCGCTATAATGCGATGTACGCCTCTTTCAAGAAAAAAGGACAAAACCTAAACGACCTGCTTGGGTGGTTGCACGTCAGAGCAATTAAGAACCTCTTAAATCGCGTTGATTGTCGCCATGTTCTCGTCGATCGCTTTGCCAAACGGGACGTTTTGGAATCGCAATTACAATCCCTCCAATCGAAAATCGAGTTGGTGCAAGCCCCGAAAGCTGAGAGCGATGTTGCCGTCGCGGCTGCATCGATTATCGCCCGCGATGTGTTTCTCCGGCGGATGGACCAACTCTCTGAGCAGTATCAAATCCAACTCCCCAAGGGCGCATCAAATGTCATCAATGCAGGAAAGCAATTTGTTGAGTTACACGGTAAAGAAGCCTTGCGTTATGTTGCGAAGTTGCATTTTCGGACGACGGGGGATGTTTTAATGTAGAATGGGGAATCTGATGTTAACTCGTTTAAAAGTAGCTGGATTCAAAAACCTCGTCGATGTTGATGTTCGCTTCGGTCCATTTACCTGCGTTGCAGGCGCGAACGGCGTTGGCAAATCGAACCTGTTCGACGCAATTCAATTTCTCGGTGCCTTAGCTAGCGATACACTCATTGATGCCGCAAGGTCTGTGCGCGGTGAGATGGGTCGAACAAGTGATGTGCGTAACTTGTTTCACCGTGTTGGGGATACGTATGCCAAGGAGATGTCTTTTGAAGCAGAGATGATAATTCCTGACGAAGGCACAGACGATTTGGGTCAGAAGGTAAAAGCGACGATTACGTTTCTACGTTACACTGTGGCTCTAGCGTATCAAGTGGATGAAAGCCTGGCTTCACTGGGTTCACTCAAACTCATTCGAGAAAAACTTGAGCATATCAATTTAAGTGATGCGTCCAAACATTTGAAGTTCCCTCACGGAGCGAGTTCCTGGCGTAAATCGGTCATACGAGGGAGAAGAACGTCATCCTTCATCTCAACTGAGAATCAAAGTGGGAATCGTATAGTAAAATTGAGTCAGGACGGGACGGGTGGTAGACCGAAGTCGATTCTAGCAGCAAATCTCCCGCGTACCGTCCTTTCTACCGTCAACGGTGCAGAGAGTCCGACAGCACTTTTAGCACGTCGAGAAATGCAATCTTGGCAGTTGCTACAATTGGAGCCTTCTTCATTGCGAGAACCTGATGAATTTACAACTCCTCCAGGATTAGGCAGTGATGGTTCTCATTTAGCTGCGACTTTATATTATCTAGCCCGTTCTTACCAAAACGCTGACCGTACTTCTAAGGAAAAGGCAGTGAACTGGATTTATGATCAGGTTGCCGCCCGTTTGTCTGAACTAATCGACGATGTCTACGCTGTTAGCATTGACCGGAATGAAAGGCGCGAACTTCTAACTTTGGAGGTCACAAACCATGACGGCACGGTTCACCCGGCACGCTCCCTTTCCGATGGTACATTACGCTTTTTAGCATTGGCTGTTTTAGAGTTAGATTCAAAAGGGGTTGGACTGATTTGCATGGAAGAACCGGAGAACGGTATTCATCCTGAACGAATCCCTGCGATTTTACGGCTTCTTCAGGATATTGCGACCGATGTTCATAGCCCAATTGGGCATGATAATCCCCTTCGTCAGGTGATTGTCAACACGCATTCCCCGGCTGTTATTCAGCAAATTTTTGATGATAGTTTACTGGTCGCCGAATTGAAAGAAATGGTACAGGACAATCAACGATTTAAAGGGGCTTGCTTCAATTGGTTGCCGGATACATGGCGAGAAAAGGCTAATCCAGATGTATATCCTGTCGCCAGAGGAGAACTTTTAGCCTATTTAAAGCCTATCACGTCAATGGATGGGTTACCCAAATTGAAGCAGAGATCCCCTTGTCGAATTGTTGATAGACCTGATTTTCGACAGCTACTGCTGCCTTTTTGGGATGATACCGAATGAGAGAGTTGCGTTATACCTTGGTGACAGATGGCAGTTCGGACAGAGTGTTAATCCCGATTCTTACATGGTTATTGAAAACACAGGGGGTCGTGTGTGCGATTCAACCAGGATGGGCTGATTTGCGCCAGCTTCGCCGACCGAAGCGAATGAAATTAGGAGATAAAATTCGTTTGGGACTCGAGCTCTATCCATGCGATCTTCTATTTGTTCATCGAGATGCAGAAAGGGAGCCGCGAGAGAAGCGTGTAGATGAGATTAATAAAGTAATTGAGAAAATCATGAATTCGGTTCCCCCTGCGATCTGCGTTGTGCCTGTTCGTATGCAGGAGGCTTGGTTATTATTCAACGAGGCGGCTATCAGGCATGCAGCCGGAAACCGCTCTAGCAGCCAAACCATAAATCTTCCTTCAGTCAATCAACTTGAGAATATCCCAGATCCAAAAACTGAACTACACGAACGCCTCAAGCAAGCAAGTAATCTCAAAGGGCGTCGTCTTAAGCGTTTCCCTGTTAACCAACGTGCTCGCCGCGTCGCTGAATCTATTAATGACTTTTCGCCCTTGCGGGGGTTATCTGCTTTTACAGCTCTTGAGAAGGATGTCAGGCAAATAATTAAACAGCAAGGCTGGGAATTTTAAGAAGCATGGTATCATTTTCAGATATTTATAAGATCGATAGGTGATAATTTAAGATTTAACAGGAGTCTGGAAAACAATCATGGAAAAAGTATTCATAGTTCACTACGGCGAGATCGGCTTGAAAGGGAAGAATCGCGCTTTTTTTGAAAAGAGGCTCGTTCAAAATATGAGGCGATCCCTTAAAGACACTGGATATTTGGAGGTTCGGCGTCTATACGGACGAATTGCCGTAACACTCCGCCCCGACGCGGATGTCGCGAAAATTCGGGAACGGTTAGGTAAAGTCATGGGAATCGTTCATTTTGAGCCTGCTTACGCCACAGAACAAAATATGGATGCCATCAAAAATGCCGCGCTCAAAGTGGTTGAAGGCAAAACATTTGAAACACTCAAGGTGGAGACGAAACGTGCGAACAAAAATTTCCCGTTGATTTCTCCTGAAATCAGTGCACAGGTGGGCGCACACCTCCTCGATAATACAGGAACTAGAGCTGACATGCACAACCCTGACCTACGCTGTTGGATCGAGATTGTCGAGGATTCCGCATTTATTTACGCTGAGAAAATTCGGGGAGTTGGTGGGTTACCCATTGGCGTCAGCGGGAAAGTCCTCGTCATGCTTTCCGGGGGAATCGATTCACCCGTTGCCGCATGGCGCATGATGAAACGCGGTACGAAAGCCATCTTCATTCACTTTCATAGCTATCCGTACACGGACAAAGCGTCGCTTGAAAAAACGATGGAATTGGCTCAGATTTTGGCGGCGTGGAATTATCGGACGCAGATTTATCTTGTCCCTTTTGCCGATATACAGAAGGAGATTGTGACCAGAACCCCTTCGCCTTTTCGAGTGCTCCTTTATCGCCGGATGATGGTTCGTATCGCCCAACGGATTGCGGATGAGATCAAAGCGGATGCGCTCGTCACCGGTGAAAGCCTCGGGCAGGTGGCTTCGCAAACACTTGGAAATATCCGGGCAATCGAGGATGTTGCGGAGATGCCTATTCTCCGTCCGTTGATTGGAGATGATAAGGCGGACATCATCGATTTTGCCCAGAAGATTGGGACCTTTGAGACTTCAATTCTCCCCCATCAAGACTGTTGCTCCCTTTTCGTCCCCGACCATCCCGCCACCAATGCATCGATCGATGAGCTCATAGAGGCTGAGGAAAATCTGGAGATTGATGCCCTCGTCGAGCAGGCGTTGGCGGGAGTCGAGCGGAAGGTTGTTGATGTGTGAAATTGACATCCTCAAGGTTGGTGCTCCTGCCAGCTATTCATAGACGGAAGTGCGGAAGATAAGGCATGGAAATAATTGTTCGATACGGATCGGTACGCTGTGCCAGCGAGTGAGATCCCAACATTTAATGCAAAAGTCCGAAGCGTAAAAATCGAAAAGAGGTGATAAGATGGCGAATGGATTAAAGAAGCCTTTGCGTTTCATCCTTGACAACGAACAAGGCAGTTTCTTTGGGAAGCATTTTAATGACGAACTCAAAATGGCATTTTTATCCGACGGCTCTGAAACACCAGATAATTTAGAAGCTATAGAACACTTTGATTTCGGCATCTGCCAAAATGAACGTGGGAAGATAGAGGGATTAAAGGTCAAAAATAAAAACATCATGATTTCGGACGTAATTAACGCCCTTGAAGGGATTGAGCTGCCGAAACAGGTCAAGGAATTTATTCCTGACTTAAACCAGGAGGATTTGGACGCAGCACTTCGGCTAGCAACAATGATTCTTATTAGCCTTGAGAATCGAGCGGCGGACGACATTTAAATGCTCCCCAAAGGTACGTTTCACAGATATTTTCTGCTAATCATCTGAATTCTTCCAATAACTGAATGCTTGTCGAGGGGATCCAGCTAACTACACCTTCAAATCCCCTTGGGGACAGCATCGTCCACCAATCTCTCTTTTGGTGGATAGTGTTAGGCTTGCGGAAATAAGGGATTTAATCCGATGTCTTCTTCATTGTACTTCCTTGCTATTGACCTCGGCACAACCAGTGCAAAGGTCTTAATTGTCCAGTCTGACGGCATTGTCATCAATCGTGCGCGGGCCGAATTCGATCTCCAGCACCCACAACCCACGTGGGCGGAGGTGGATGCGAATGATTGGTGGGATACCGTTAAAACGCTCATTCATCACATTTTAGATGAGTCGGAAATCCAAGCGAAGGAGATCGCGGCGATTGGGTTGAGTGGACTGATGCATGCCCTCGTACCTGTTGATCAAAATGGCAACGCGCTCGATCGCCCCATGCTTTGGATGGACCAGCGGTGCAAACCTCAACGCGATTGGATGATTACGCATTTTGGCAAACGACTTGAAGCCATTACCGGCGGACACCCAAGCACAACAACCTCCTCGCCCAAGCTCCGTTGGCTTGTTGAAAATCGACCTGAGATTGTCGATCGGACACACTATTTTCTGCTTGCCAAAGATTTCATTCGGTTTAAACTCACGGGTAAATTTGCAACCGACGTATCGGATAGCCGGGGAACTTCTCTGCTCGATAAGGAAACAGGCGGATGGTCTGAAGTATTATTGGAAGAAATCATCGGTGTTTCCGCACGCAAAATGCCACCGATTCGGCAGTCGACGGAGATTGCCGGATATCTCACCGAGTCGGCAGCTGAGGCAACGGGATTGCTGAAAGATACGTCAGTTGTTGTTGGTGCATCCGATGTTACCTCTACCCTTATTGGTGGTAACGCTTATGTCCCGAATCGCATCTACCTTTACATGGGAACAGCCGCGTGGATGGTGCGATCTCTTCCGCATCGGGAAGGGGTTAATGAAATGAACCGCCAATGGCTAGGCGCAACGGCAACGCTCGGCGCAAGTATGAAGTGGTACAAGGATGTTCTGGGTGAATCTGAAGTTGGGTATGCCTCTGAAGCGGGAGTGGATGCTTATCAACGGTTGGAGCAGCTTGCGGCTGAATGCGCCCCCGGTTCCGCGGGATTGATTTTCCTCCCGCATCTCATGGGAGAGCGTGCGCCTAAACATAATCCGGACGCCAAAGGTGGATATTGCGGCTTAACCCTCGCGCATCGAAAACCTCACCTCATTCGTGCAATCTTTGAAGGAAATGCGTATCTCATTCGTCATATCATCGAATCTAACGACGGAGTCGATGGAGAAATCCCAATCTTCGTTATGGGCGGAGGGGCGCAAAGCCGACTTTGGTGTGAAATTTTAACCAATGTTTGTCGGCGGCGTATTCTCATTCCCCGTGAATTGGAGTGTGGAGGATTGGGGGCCGCGATGATTGCCGCTGTTGGCATTGGACGCTATAGCAGCTTTTCAGAGGTCGGAAGTGCATGGGTGGAAGTTGCGGACGAGATTAACCCTGACGAAAACCTGATGGAGATTTACGAGCATGGCTATCAACTGTACCGAGAAATCGATGCGGCACTGGAACCCATCTATATCAGGACAGCGGCCATGCAAATATAAAATGTGGCAAGAGAGTTTTGACCGACTTTGGCAAATGCGACACAAGATACAGGATTCAGGATTCAGGTTTGGTTCTTCTGCATCTTGCATCTTGTATCCCTTGCATCTGTGGTCTTGTTATAGCGTTATGGAACGTTTCAATATAGAATGGTTAGGCGGAAGGAGGAAAAGTGTAGCATGCACAACTCGAAAGCACTCATACCATTTGGCTTCTTGCTTGCACTCAGCCTTGTGATTTCGACTTACCTCGTTACGGATGCGATGCGGGACATACGTATGTCTCACCAGATTATCAAGGTTAGGGGATATGCCGAGACCCAAGTCGAGTCAGATCTGGCGATATGGAGCATTACGGTTAAAGCTAGGAACAGGAATATGGCAGAGGCATATGCAGTGCTTGCCGCACATCGCGAGAAGGTGTTGGATTTTCTAAAGAAGAACAGCGTGGAAGCCCAAGAGACAAAAATTCTCTCAGTTAATGTAAGTGAGCGCAAGAAGCGGACAGAAAAGGGATACGAAACGAGCGAGATCGAGGCATTTAAGCTTTCGCAGAGAATCGAGGTCAAATCGAGAGACGTGCAGAACATATCAGAAATATCGACAGCAGTTGCCGATCTTCTGGGAGAAGGAATCGACCTGCAGGCAGGAATGCCCAGCTACTATTACACAAGAGTAAACGAGTTGAAGGGCCAATTACTGGTGGAAGCAACAAAGGATGCACGGGAGCGAGCAAGGACGCTAGCTGAAGGTAGCGGCGTGAAACTGGGACCACTCCGCGCTGCGCGTCAGGGTGTATTCAGCGTGCGTTCTGCGGACTCCAGCAGCATTTCCGAAGGAAGCTCTGATGACGTCTCGTCCATATCCAAGAAGGTTACCGCGGTGGTGACAGTGGATTACGCGATGCAATGAAGCTGCCTAACCAATCGTTGCAGTTGACGGCGGGGATTGAGGTTTTATGAATGTTTTCTGGGTTGCGACAGGGGTTGGTTTGTTGAACGTCCTTCGGCAGACTCCCGCCGTGCTCGTCCGCGTAGCGGACAACTGAACTTTTTTCGATAGTGAGAAAATGATGATCACACAACACGGAATTGGAAAAATCATTCGGATGGGGCAACTCATTGATGCTGAATCTCAACACACTGTTATCGTTGCTATCGATCACGGGCTTGGTGGTGCCGTCCCCGGCATTGATAACTTGGAGCCCACGCTCGAAAAAATCATCGCCGGTAAACCCGACGCAATCATCATGAGTATGGGGGTTGCCAAACGCTTTCAACACCTTTTCAGCGGACGTGGCAAACCGTCCATAATCATCACCGTCGATCGGCAACTCGGAGCGACTTTGCCCGGTAAAGCCAGTCGTGGCGAGGCTTACCGCCTGATCGCTGATGTCGAAGATGCACTGTTGATCGGTGCATCTGCCGTCAAAATGGTGATGATTTACGGACGTGAGGATGTCGCTGTTCATGCCGATAACGTACAAGCTGTGACTGAAGTCGCACGCCAATGCGATCAGTATAAAGTGCCGTTTTTACTTGAGCCGGTGCTATGGGGCAACTTAGCCACTGAAGCAGACCGAAACAATCCCGAAATTCTCAAGCATATCTGCCGCATGGGGTTTGAGTGGGGGGCTGACATCCTGAAGATTAATTATACCGGCGATATTACAACCTTCCGCGAAGTCGTCGAAACTTGTCCGATACCGATCGTGATTTTGGGTGGATCGAAAATGGAAACCGAACAGGACGTGTTAGCGACCGTCGCGGGCGCGATGGAGGCGGGAGCTATTGGCGTGGCATTTGGGCGTAACGTCTTCCAACATTCGCATCCGATCGGAATGATTCGAGCATTACGGCAGGTCGTACATGAAGGCGCACCAGTTGAGGAAGCGTTAGCAGATTGGTCACGCTAAATCAAGATCTGATGAACACAGTTCATGACCCGCTAACCGGTGGCGACGTGATTCCCAGTTTTGAGTGTGAAGTTTCCGAGATCGTAACTGTTCAGCCACTATAGACATTCTCGGCTCGTAGTAACGACCTATTAGTCGTTCATAGCTGGCCGGAACGACTCCCTGAACGGTTACCGGAGATCTTTGAGTGAATGTAACATACAATTAGGAGGCAAACCGTTGAAAGCTGCTGTCATTTATGGCCCCAGAGTTCTGAAAGTTGAAGAGGTTGAAGAACCACAGATTGGCCCAGACGACGTCCTTGTCCGAATCAAGGCAGCCGGAATCTGTGGCAGCGACCTCCATTATCATCGTACAGAAGATGTGAACCCACAGAAACGTCTAGCTGGCGGACACGAATTCAGCGCGACAGTCGAAGCTGTGGGCGCAAATGTGACGCATGTTGAAGTCGGCGATCGGGTAGGCATAGAGCCGCTTGTGGGTTGCGGTGACTGCCGATACTGCGCGGCAGGAAATTATCACATTTGTAAAAACCTGCGACACTTGAGCGGTGGCTTCAGTGAGTATACAACCGCCCCAAAAGACAAGGTGTTTAAAATCCCCGATCATGTCTCATTTGAAGCCGCTTCGATTCTGGATTGCGTTGCGGTCGGTGTTCACGCTGTGCAGCAAGCGAAGACGGAAATGGTCGATACTGCCGTCGTGCAGGGCGATGCAGCAATCGGGCTATGCACGGCGCAGGTCGCCAAAGCCAACGGTGCGCGGCGAGTGATTGTCGTGGGACATCACAATAGTTCGCTAGAGATTGCTAAAAAGGTCGGCGTTGACCACGTAATCAATGGAAACGACGAAGACCCCGCACAAGCCGTGATGGAAATTACCAATGGACTTGGGGCGGATGTCGTCTACGAAAGTGTTGGCGGCACGGCAACGACAATGGAGGAAGCACAGGACATGGTTTGTCCCAGCGGAACAATTGTCGTGATCGGGAGTTTCCGACGCTCACCAAAACTCGATTTCCGAAAGCTCTTGCGGAATGAGGTGAATCTGCTTTTCGGCTGGAGTTACGCCACATGGAATGGCATACCAGAATTTCAGATTTCGATAGACCTGCTTGCCGATGGCAGGATTGATACCGAATCGCTGGTGACACATAAGTTCCCGCTCGATCGGGTCAGCGATGCGTTTCATGCGGCTCTGGATAAGTACGAATCTGGTGCCGTGAAGGTTTTAGTCACTCCATAAATATGAAACGTTTGGTATAAATTATTCTCGCGAACCCCGGTTGTCGCAAGATACCGGGTGTTTGCCCGTCATTTATAAATCAATTTTTAGGAGGCACATACGAATGGATGCAAAATTGAAAAAGATTCAGATTATCCCAATGAAATTCAATAAAGAGGGCGATGTTCAGAAAGAAGAATTCGCCACACTCACTTTTGAAATCCCGCTTGACGGACTTAGCCAGAAAGAGGAGGTTATGGAACTATTCGACCTGCTAAGTCGTGAATGGGTAAAAGTCCAGGTGGAAGGAAAACCGGTTCCGTTAGGCGAGGGAGGACAACCGGGGGCAATTGTATGACGCAAATGAATTATACCTGTCTCAAATCACCGTGTGGCCGGGTTGCTACTGCCAGATCTACACAGGAGGAGGGTCTGTCAGTTGACGTGGTATTAGCGGGTTCGATGCTCTGAGCGATCTTTTAAAATATAAATGAGGATTCTATGGAAATCGAATTAGCACTCGAATTTACCGCAAATGCTTTTAAGCACGGCATCATCGAAGATGAGATATGGGAGGTCTTTCTGAACGAAGATATCAAGTGTGTTGTTATAAAATACAAGAAAGATGTCAAAGATACGATTTATAATGCTTATGGAGTCACTTTCGATGGGAGATACCTGGAGATCGGCTATGTAAAGAGATCTCCTTCTAAATACCGGATTATATACGCCATGAACATGAGAGATCCGGCCAGGAGAAGATTCAGAAAAATGAGGAGATTATCATGAAAATTCCTGATTTCAAAGATGAAGATGAAATAGCAGCTTTTATGGAAAAACACGATGGTTTTGAACTTCTCGACAAAGGCCTCGCTGAAATCGAGGAAACTCCAGTTTTTCGGCGAAAAGCAGAAAGTGATTCTACTAAGATGAGAAGCAAAAAAAGTGTCCTCGCTGGAAAAGGAATCAACGTTTTAACTCGGTGCAATTGTGTGACTCAAGTGAATTACACCTGTTTCAAATCATCGTTTGGGTGGGTTGGCGTTGCCAGATCTACACGCGGCCTCGTTCGTGTAATTTTCGGCAAGTCGTCAGAATCAGAAGCCGAAGAACTCCTAACCGACGACCTAGAAACGGAAAAATCAGCTTCCGGATTATCTGATACGGTCGATCTCTTGATGCGATACTTCAATGGTGAACCTGTTGATTTTGCATTGGATTTAGATCTGCAAGCGGGAACAAGCTTCCAAAAAGCCGTTTGGCAAGCAACTTCTCGAATCCCCTACGGGGAAGTTCGCACCTACAGTTGGGTTGCGGAAGAAATTCAAAAACCGAAAGCGGTGCGTGCCGTTGGGAATGCGCTAGGCGCTAACCCATTGCCGATCATTGTTCCATGCCATCGCGTCCTCCGGAGCGACGGTGGACTCGGTGGTTATTCAGGTGGGCTGCATTGGAAACCAAAACTGCTTGCATTGGAACGTAAAACGTGAAACGTCAAGCGTAATACTGTTTTAGAACTGAGAAGTCCTAATGTCATTCTGAGCGAAGCGAAGAATCTAGATCTTTCGCAGCGCAGCGAAGGAATGACATTTCAAATTAAGAAAAAGTATAAGAATCGGCGAAATGGGTCGAAGTGAATGAACTTCTGATGCACGCAGAATTTCTCCATTTCCTGATGAACTCATTAAACATCTACCCAAAAGATTGATATGAAAAAGCACTTTCTGTTTACCCCAGGCCCAACCCCCATCCCCCCGGAAGCGTTGCTCGCCATGGCAGCCCCGATTGACTATCACCGATCAGCGGAAGCCGTGGTAATAATCAAGGACGTTTTAGCCAAACTCAAACACGTGTTCCAAACCCGGAATGATGTGCTACTCCTGACTTCATCGGGCACAGGAGCGATGGAAGGGGCTTTGGCTAACTTGTTGTCGTCCAAAGACCGTGTTATCGTTATCCGAAGTGGCAAATTTGGGGAACGGTGGGGGGAAATCTGTTCCGCCTATGGAATCGAGTTTGAGCCGATTGACCTTGAATGGGGAGATTCCGTGCATCCGCAAGCGGTGGCCGACCTCCTCGATAAACGCCCCGACACGAAAGCAGTATTATCAACCCTCTGTGAAACTTCGACGGGGGCATTGCACGATGTTCAGCAACTTGCACAGATTACCCGAGATCGCCCGACGCTATTATTTGTCGATGCGGTCAGCGCACTTGGTGCAGACGACCTACAGATGGACAATTGGGGGATCGATGTTGTCGTGTCATGTTCACAAAAGGGGCTAATGACACCACCGGGACTTGGTTTCGCCGCATTAAACAATCGCGCTTGGGAAGCTGTGGAACAGGCAAACCTCCCTAGATTCTATTTCGATTTCCGAAAGGCGCGTGATGCTGGGTTGAAAGGATCAACGCCTTACACGCCTGCAATCACGTTTATCATCGCCTTGCAACATGCATTGAATCGCATCTGTTCAGAAGGCATCCGTGATGTCATCACTCGTCACGCACGTCTTGCCGAGGCGACACGAAGCGCTGCGAAGGCAATCGGGCTAGAGCTGCTGGCGTCAAACCCGGCGAACACTTTAACCTCTATCCGTCTGCCAGAAAAAATTGATGGGAAGGCTTTCGTGGAAATGATGCGAAAAAAACATGGTGTGACTTACGCAGGCGGACAAGAGAAGTTGAGTGGCAAAATTATCCGAATTGCTCACTTGGGGTGGATGTGCGAACATGATGTCATCATCGCAATCTCCGCCCTTGAGAGGGGATTAGCCGAAATCGGCTATGACGTACCGCTTGGTGCTGGCGTTACAGCGGCTCAAGAAACGTTGATTAAAGGGCATCCGACTCAATAGGCAACACTTAAGACGCCGTGGATTTCACGGAGAAAATGCGCCGATGCGGCATGTTTTGTCTACTGTATTGTTAAATTATTTTGACTGGAAAGGAAGCTTTAACTGTGGGAGCAGCTTCCTAGCAGCGATTATCGGGAGAAGGATCTCCCTCCCACCCAAAGGGTCGGCTACATATCAATACCTATTTTACACTGCACTTTTTTAACCGGAGTAATGTTCTCTTATGATCCGAGTTATTGTCACCGGTGCCTATGGGCAGATGGGCAAGATGATTGTTCAGGCTATCGTACGACAAGAGGATATGCAAATCGTCGGTGCAATTGGACGCCCCGGACATGCCCTGATCGGCACGGACATCGGCGAAGTGGCAGGAGTAGGTACGCTCGGCGTTTTACTGAACAGCGAGCTGTCTATGGTTCTTCCTCAAGGCGATGTCGTCATTGAATTCACGACCCCTTCAGCGACTATTGCGCATCTTCGCCACGTTGCCAAGGCTGAAAAGGCAATGGTGATTGGGACGACAGGATATACGGCCGAAGAGCTTCGGCAAGTTCGTAAACTTGCAACTCATATTCCGTGCGTGATGGCGCCCAATATGAGTATCGGCGCAAATGTGCTGTTACAGGCAATTCAACTTGTCGCAAGCCGACTTGGGAATGACTATGACGTTGAAGTGGTCGAAGCCCATCATCATCATAAAGTGGACTCTCCAAGTGGCACGGCGTTGCGGATGTCCGAGGTCCTTGCCGAAACGCTGGATAGAAAACTCGAGGGGGTTGGCGTCTACCGTCGACATGGCATCACGGGGGTCCGTCCAAAGGAACAGATTGGAATCCATGCTATCCGGGGCGGAGATATTCCCGGAAGTCATACTGTCCTATTCGCGGGGTCTGGTGAGCGGCTGGAAATTGCACATCACGCACATAGCCGTGAAGCATTTGCCAGCGGCACAGTCCGGGCAGCGAGGTGGGTTGTTAACGCGCCAAAGGGATTACATGACATACAAGACATGCTATACCAATGAGCAACTGGCTCAGGAATTGCCATTCAATAACTGAGACATCCATTCAGCACCACACACGTAGGGGCGAGGCATGCCTCGCCCTAAATGTAGGAGTTATTTTGTAATCATTCCCTATTATACTTTGTCCAGTTCACCTAGCAAAGAATCCACATCCAGTGGATCGACAGTCAGCATCATTTTCCCATCCTGATCGAGCCATTCATCCGGAGGGCGGTCAACGCACAGTTCAATACCATTGCCATCCGGGTCTCGCAAATAGACAGCCTCACTGACGGTGTGATCTGAAGTGCCATCGATCTCCGTCCCGCAATCAATCAGTCGCTTGACAACCTTTGCCAATTCCAAGCGATTCGGTAGGAGAATGGCAAAATGGTAAAGCCCCGTTGTTCCTGCCGGACGAGGTTTAGCGTTTTTTCCCGCCCACGTATTCAGCGCGATGTGATGGTGATACCCTCCCGCTGACATGAAGACGACCTCATCACCAAAACGTGATGTCACCTCAAAGCCAAGGATATCTGCGTAGAGCAGAGGGTAAGTTTGACGCCTCACTGGAGGAAATCCTGCACATGGTAACGGACGTGGGATGGGGAGGGGCGTATCCTTCGGTTTTTGGTCGAGTGCCGGGTACCGATATTTCAAATGCGATGGACTTAGCCCGAGGCGGACACTTTCAAGAAGTACCAGAGCAATATCCTGAAGATGCCTGGTATTCTTACGATGATCAAACCTGCGATTATGACTGCCAAAATTCTGAATATATCTACTGGGCTCTGACGTCGATACTTGGCGCACAGGATTATCCCGGACGTTTAGAGCAGATAGGACGTGAATGGAAATTGAACACAAGAGAAAAAGTGAAGGAAAAAGACCCAGCCGTTTATGCAATACTCACCAATCCGGCGTATAAACTACCGACCGTGCTGCCGGATGGAAAATACAAAGCAAAGACGTTTACGATTCAATCTTACCGCAAGTAATCGCAAGAGTTTTTGATTTTCACAGAGAAATCCTGCTGAGACGACGTAAAAACGCCTTTGCATGGTAAACGGCATTCTCCGGTGACATCAATCCGGACATTACCGCAACGCCATGAGCACCCGCACGGATACATTCAGAAGCACGTTCAGGTGTGATGCCGCCCAACGCAAAAATCGGAATTTTGACCGCCTCCGCTACTTTCCTCAGATTGTCCACGCCAACGGCAGGACCGTACCCC
Organism: Candidatus Poribacteria bacterium; assembly: GCA_022567695.1. Taxonomy (GTDB): domain Bacteria; phylum Poribacteria; class WGA-4E; order WGA-4E; family PCPOR2b; genus JADFGN01. Next base: position 15,346 of record JADFGN010000101.1, read on the forward strand.
GGCTTGCTCGCAGTCAGGAAGATTGGGCTGTAGGTCACAAAGTCAGCACCTTCCCGCTCCCGTTTTCTCGCCTCATCGAGCGTATGCACAGAGCAGCCAATCAAGAAGGTTTTTTTTGTTTGTGGCCTGATTTCCTCGACTGATGCCGAATTTGCTGGCAGGTGGACGCCGTCTACGCCGAGATTTATCGCAAGCTCAACCCGTGAGTTGATAAATAGTTTCACCGGATAAGACTGGCAAAGTTTAGCGATCGGTTCGGCCAGTTTGATGAATTCCATATCGCTCAGATCTTTTTCACGGAGTTGAATCGCAGGAACGCCTGCGTCAAGGAGCGCATGGAGAACGTCATACAACGAACGCGGTGCGCAAAGGGTTCGATCTGTGATGGCGTAGAGTCTGAAATGGATTGGAGAGTGTGTTAGGTCAATCAATTGGTTGCCCTTAGACCTATACCCGTGTCGGCATTTGAGCACTTCACAAAATCCTAAATTCTGTCTTCTGAAACCTGAATCTTGTACCGTGTATCCATCCAATTTGTGCGATAGACTTCCTTGATCAGAGGAATTATCACATTTCAACTACAACCACCCTGCGATTGTCCAGATTACGCTTGAGCGGTCGAAGGCGGTTTCTTGAAGCATATCAATTCCGGTAATCGGATGGGCGCCGTATTTTCGCGTGTACGCTTCATGAATTTGTCGTTCAAATGCCGTTATCTCGCCGATGGGCAGGTCTATCCATACGTTTCCGCGTCTGGCACTCTCACGAATGGCGACCCACAACTCAAGGTCACGTCGAGCGTTTGCCGCACCATACGCCGGTTCAATATCCTCAGTCACAGCGCGATACATGCTTTCAAGGATACTCGCTTTAGCAACATCATCGGCTGATGACACCTTGTACTTCGCGAACGGATTTGACCAAACAATCGGTGGGGAGGTATCAATCCACACATGGTCTAATATCTGCTCCCCATCGACCTCTGCATAGACATCCTGAATTTGATAACGCCCGCCCTTGTAAAGTACCAACAGATCGCCAGAGAGATACCCCGCCGTGCCTTCAATCTCCCAATGACTGCCGCGAGCTCCCGGAGGCGGCATCTCATAAAGACAGGTCAGCCCGTCCGCAAACTCAATGATTCCCGATTCCCAAAACCGCGTGGTCATCGCTTCGCCGCCGTAAGCAGTATAAGGCTGCACAGGAATTTCGTCCGCATAACCCAAAACACGTACAGGCTCGCAACCGAGAATCATGCGAATTGCGTTGAAGCCGTGATAGCTACCGGATGCGTACCACAGCCGGGCGTGCGTGATATTGCCCAACAACCCCGCTTCGACAATTTTTCGCTTCAACCGCTCATGCGGCCATAACCAGACGTTCTCGGCGATTTCGTATTTGACGTCATTCTCTCTGCATACCTCAATGATGGCATCTGCTATCGGCAGCGAAATCGCAATGGGAATTTCCGTAATGACATTGATTTTATGTTTTGCTGCCGTCACCGCCATGACATTGTGTCCGTCAGTCGGTGTTAAACATAAAACGACGTCCGGTTTCTCGGATTGAAGCATATCCTCAACGCGAGTGTATTGCGCCGGGATACCATAAGCCTTCGCGGCGACTTGGCAGGCGTGTTCATCTCTGTCACAGATTGCACAAAGCGTGTAAAAATCCCGCAACTTCGTGATGGTCGCTTGATAGGCACGCGAGCGGGAACTTTCGTGTGCGCCTGCGCCGATGACAGCAATTCGTAAAGGTGCCAT
>JADFGN010000102.1 GCA_022567695.1 Candidatus Poribacteria bacterium
AGCTCTCGCTGAACAGCTTCAGGAAGATATAGTTTCTCCTGAAGAGATTGGACGCCTCACCCGTGAGATGCGGAAACTCGGGAAGCAACAGGCTAAGTTGGCACATCAGCGTGCCACGCTTGGAGCAGAGGAATCTGTTGACGATGAATAAGCAAATCGGTGACAGATTATTGCTCTGTGAAATATGTATTGATATGTAGCCGAACCCCGCTACGCGAGGGCAGGCGTGCAAAAGTTCGCAAGGGATACCAGCCCATCCCTTGAGTTCTGGGTTCGACTGAATTCTTGCGAATTCAGCTACACCTCGTAATTTATTTCACAGTGTATTATACTGACACCGTGTTAGCATCTTGAATCCTGTATCTATGCAAGATTCAAGATGCTGGATAAATTGTAAGCGTTCAGGGAATTGGCCCGAAAAGTATTTTTGAGAGATTTATCCACAAAATATGTTTCATAAACGTTGTGGTTTCCGTTTTGGAAAGACTCGGTAATCATGAAGAAAGGAGATCTGAACCGATGAGACGTTACTTCTTCGTTTTGATTGGCTTGCTGCTATTGGCGGCTGGGCTGGCCAAAACGCAAGATAGACCTAAACACTCACATGTGATTGATGACAACTCGCAGTATAAATTGGGAGATAAAATCATGGACAACATTGAAAGATCATTTCAAGTTACATCTGGAGGCCGTTTGACAATTGATTCCGATTGGGGTTCCATTGACGTTCAGACAGCAGAACGAGACGGGGTTGATGCTTTAATCAAAAGAGGGATTAAAGCCGCAGACGACAAACGGGCTGAAGAAATTCTCAAAGACCTTGAGATTACGTTTGAGCAGGATGGGAGCGATGTAAAGATAGAGGCAAAGTTTAAGCAGGGACGGAAGTACTGGAAGAACGACTTGAATCGACTAAAAGTTCTCTTTTCGATTACAGTCCCTGAAAAATACCACGTTGACTTGCGTACGGCGGGCGGAAGTATTTCGGTCGCGGATCTGGAAGGTGAAGTGCGAAGTCAAACCGCAGGGGGAAACCTACGCTTTGGAAAAATCAATGGTCCTGTGTGGGGTCGAACCTCTGGTGGCAACATCGAGTTAAAGAGTTGCAGCGGTGACGCGGATGTCAACACTTCAGGCGGTAACATTGAGGTGGGAAACGTTGGTGGGCAAGTCAAAGCGAAAACTTCCGGAGGCAATCTACGCTTTGGGGAAGTTAAGGGATCTGTCTGGGGTCGAACGTCCGGCGGCAATATCAAGTTGAAAAGCTGTGATGGTGATGTGGATGTTAAGACGTCTGGCGGAAATATTGACATTGGAGACGTGAACGGAGACGTGAAAGCGATAACTTCCGGTGGTTCAATCAAAGCGCATCTCTTGCGTCAACCCAAGGAGGATTGCTTTCTGAAAACATCCGGCGGAAGTGTAACCGTTTCCTTACCCTCAGATGTTGCCGTTAACGTAAATGCCAAAACGAGCAGCGGCCGTGTGTCGAGTGATTTTCCCGTGACAGGCACATTGAAAAAAAATCAGTTACAAGGTACCATTAACGGCGGCGGGCCACTGCTTCAATTGCTCACCTCTGCTGGTAACATTCGTTTGCGTAAAGAAGAATCGGAATAGAATCAATCCCAAGGACCCAATATAAACCTTGCGAAGGTTGACAACCTTCGCAAGGTGATCGGGAATTGGTATAACTTTGCAATTATCGCTTTTTGACCACGCCGCTGGATTTGAGATATTGATACAGGTCACTATCCGTGGCCAAGATTAGACGGGTATTCTGACCGATGGTTTTCCGATAGGTCTCCAGTGTCTGGAGAAATGAGAAGAACTCCGGATCTTTTCCATGTGCTTCGGCGTAGATCTGAATGGCTTCTGCATCGGCATTGCCTTTAATCTGTTCTGCCGTCTTGTAGGCACCAGATTGGATGCCATCTAATTCCTTCTGCTTCTGCCCCATGATCTGCGCAGCTTCCCCCTCGCCTTCAGAACGGTACTTGGCGGCGATTTGAAGGCGCTCGGAAATCATGCGGTCGAAGACCTGTCTACGTACGGATTCAACATAGTTAATTCGTTTAATCTGCACATCGATGAGTTCTATGCCGAATTCTTTGGGCAAACTTTGCTGCGCTTTTTCAAGAATCATTTGTCTAATCTTTTCCCGTCCAATTTCGATCCGCTCCAGCGGTTCACTGCTCCCCGGCCTCCTCTTCTTCGACGGCCTCAAGAGAACGATTCAGAATACGGTTTGAGTCCCGCACCATCTCGATTAAACGCTGCCCGGTTACTAAATCACGGGAAGCTGAATCAATGATGTCATCTAAGCGAGATTGAGCATTATCTTCGGTGCGAAGGGCCTGGTAAAATGCGAGTACGTCCGTAATACGCCACCGTGCTGTTGTATCCAAAAAGATGAATCTCTTATCCTTTGTCGTAATCTCATTTGCAGAACCGTCCCACTCGAGGATGCGTTTCTGGAAACGGTTCACCTGCTGGATAAACGGTGTCTTTATTTTTAGCCCAGCTTCAGCAGTTTGTTTGACTGGCTCTCCAAATTGGGTAATCACCACCTGTTCACCTTCATGAACAACATAGAACATACTTGCGGCTATTATTAGCAAAGGAATAGCGATGATTAGAATGATAATCAACGGTATCAGTACTTTGGCACCCATTGGGCGTCTCCTTTCGTGGAAAGGGATTCAACCAATGAACCCATTTCCCAGCTCTACACTATTGTCCCAACTGCAAAATCGGAATTGGGGCATTTGACTTGCCATCAATAACATAAATCTCTTTGACGGCGGGTAAAATCTCACTCATGGTTTCCAGATAGAGTCTTCGGCGCGTCACCTCTTTGGCGTTCTGGTACTCCTGCCTTATTGCGTTGAACCTATCGGCATCCCCTCTGGCTTCATTGACACGCTTCAGCGCGTAACCTTCTGCTTCGGAAATCTGCTGTAGAGCCATGCCCGTGGCTTTGGGAACCGCCTCATTGTAATCCTTGCGGGCTTCATTAATCAACCGCTCCTTCTCCTGCTTTGCTTCATTGACCGCATTAAAAGAAGCCTTCACTTTTTCCGGGGGATTCACATCTTGGAGGGTCACGTTGACAATGTATATGCCCGTGTTGTATTGTTCCAGCAATTTTTGCAGACGTTGTTTCACTTCTGCTTGAATCTCGATCCGGCCAACGGTCAGCACTTCTGTTACAGTGTGATCGCCCACAACCAGCCTCATGACTGCTTCGGACAGATCACGCAAAGAGCGTCTGGCGTCACGGATTTCAAACAAGAATTTTTCGGGTTCACCAATTCGATATTGAACGACCCACTCGACATCAGCGATATTGAGATCGCCAGTCAGTAAGAGGGATTCGTCTGGATAATCCCGTCGATCGAATTGAGTACGAACACCTGCCTGAAGGGTACGGAAGCCAAATTCTTCCTTGAAGATGCTCCTGACGGGAACCCTTATGGCTTTCTCAATGCCGAATGGTAACTTGAAATGTAAGCCCGGTCCGGTCTGTCGGACGTTTTTACCGAATAAAAGGACGACTGCTTCCTCGTCGGCTTCAACAGTGTAATAGCTGGTTGCTAATGCCACAAAGCCAAGCAGGACAAGGATGGCTAAAAGAATCCGGAAGGGCGTGATAAGGCGTAAGTACGGCTGTATATCATCCCACGGTTGCTGTTGCATGATAATGTCTCCTCTCGATTAGGTACAGTATGTCAGTTTAATGGCGCATGCCTGTAGAGCAAGAACCATGTCGGTTATTATATTCATTTTTGCTGTAATGTCAATCATAAAAATTTACCAGTAGCTTCTACAAAAATCTGAGCATTACCAATGCTTGAAAGAATACATCCGTTGTCCCAACAGCAAGCCGATAATCGCCCAAATACTTCCCATCACAAATTCGCCGAGCATCGTGCCGAGGAATAACGGCAACGCCCGCCGATACGCTCTCAGCCCCCCATGCCGAACGAGAAGCGTTTTGATCAACCAAGCGAGAAAGACAGGAAACCACAGCCTGCCGAAATTCCAGTTTCCCGCGAGTGGATACGCAAGCGGATGTATTCGCCACCAGATAAATCGCAATCGCATCGCAAGTGTGGCAAGCGTCAGTGAAATACCAAATCCGAAGAATCCCAAGTTCGTCCAATCCGTTTCGCTTGGAAAATTCAACCACCGTTGGAGGTCGTTGAAGGTTTCCTGCCCGCGCCATATCCCCAAACTCCCGTGCCGATAACCGGCGTGTAAAAAAGAAATGAATCCAACAAGTAATCCGATAACTGTAGCACCCCACATTACCCAGAGCAACTGCCGCGTGTTGATTCTCGCGCGCTCTGCCAGCTTAAAACCCTCCAACTGATTCGGCATGGGTTGGGCGCGATAGTTGCGCGTGAAGCCATAAAGGAACGCGAAACCCGTCAGACTTTGGGGACCAATTTTCCTTGATCCGAAAACGGAGGTTAAGAAAAAGCTGGGCCCTGCACGGTAGAAGTCCTGAGTCGGTGTCCCAAGTTCTGCCCGCATGCGCGTAAATGCCAGCACCAGTGCAAAGTGAATTAGGAAGAATCCAACAACCGCCCACAGTGACATTCCCGCTTTCAGACAGAAGCCCAGGATAATTGAACTGCTGAGCAGTAGCCCCAAGAATGCCCATCGATATCCCATCGGTTCGGCTGAATCGTCCGCTCGCCATTGCCCGCCTAAAATTGCCCCAACCACTTTCCACAAGTGCTTCCGCGTAACCCAGAGCGCAAAAAAGCAGAGCGCCAAATATGCGCCAAGGGATTGCATATCTATGTGAGGATAGCCCGGGATGTGGTTCATACCTGTCATCGCGCCTAAAACTAGCTGCGCCTTCCAAAAAAGATAAAACAGCCAACACGAAAAGGCGAGGTCTAGTGGCATCAGGAATCCGATACCGATTGCGTAGGGGTTGAAGTAAACCGGGATAGAGCCCATTGCGTTGAATGGCTTTTCGGTGAAGTAGTGACCAATGTCTTGACGGATGGGGATGCTGGGAATATATGGATAGAGAAAATTCAAGCCGTTGAGGAGATCAAGCCCTAGCCCGATTGCAAACCCCATCCAGAGCAGTCGATTCCGATAGAAGCTGGTACTTTTTGTCATCTCGAACGGCAGGAGAATCATCGGATAACTCAGCTTTTCATACTCAATCCACTGCTTGCGGAGAATCACACTCAGCATCATCATTGAGAACGCTAGCGCGGAGAAAAAGAGCGTCCACACCAGGATTGGGGTTACCCATGCCCGGATGTGTTCAGGTTCAAAGAAGTTGGAAGACCCTTCATAGTAACCGCGTAGCGAGTCTTTGTCCGTGACGGCGATCCAGTCAGGGATATAGCGGAAAAAGAGAGATTGCCATTCATTTTCAGGGCTTGCAAACCAGGTGGCATGTCCGAGGATACACATCGTTGCTTGCAACAGGTCGTGTCCACTGACAACGCAAGCCAGCGTCACCATCAGATAGATGGTCAGCAATTCGCTCTGCGTCAATTGCCATCGAGGAAGGAAACGGATGAGGAACAGATTTAGGAGAGTAAACAGAAACAGCGTGAAGACGGTGTTGAAGAAAATCGACATCGTCGTCGGGTATTGTGTCGTCCACACCGTTTCTGTTTGAACCACGAGGTAGACATTGAGCGGAATCGGCAGCAATCCCAAAATGATCGCCCGCCATGTGATCTTTTCGGGGGATTTGGAATACAAAAGTGCTGCTTTTGCAGACGGGTGGGAGGACGGTTTCTGCATGAAATTGCGTTGACAATCGATTTGTTTGGAACGTAAAATGTACCGGTTATGGCTTGTGCATCTTGTAAATACGAGTTTTTCAGTTATCATCCGATTGCGGTCAGACCTAACCCCCCGGCCCCCTTCCCTACAAGGGAAGGGGGAGTATTTTCCCCTCTCCTCGTAGGAGAGGGGCCGGGGGAGAGGTCTCAGAGCAGTCGTGGAGGAGTGAAAAATGTCTGCGATACCTAAGCTCTTGACTTATGAAGATTACCTTACGCTACCCGAAATGATGCAACGGTACGAAATTATCGCTGGAGAAATGATTATGCCTCCTTCACCAACGTTTGAACATCAATGGAACTCAACACAGCTCTATAGTCCAATAAATAACCATGTCACAAGGTATCGATTAGGCGTGGTGTTATATGCTCCGTTAGACGTAATGATTCGCCGATCACCTTTGCAAACCCGTCAACCTGATGTGTTGTATATCAGCATGGAGCGCATTCGCAAGTATGGGTTCGACTCTATTCAGAACGTCCCATTTCTGGAATTCCCACCCGATTTGGCGGTGGAAATTATATCGCCAAGTGAATCGGCACATCATATTCAAGAGAAGCTGAAAGATTACCAAATCATTGGTGTCAGCGAGTGTTGGCTTGTCCGCGCTAGACAGCAAACTGTTGAGGTGATTCAGTTGACAACCGATACGGTTCAATCAATTGGCATATTCAAAAACAGTGAGACAATTGAATCGAAGATTTTGCCACAATTAGCGTTGTCCGTCAATACGATATTCGCTCCACCCGATTTTCTCAAATGGTAAGAAACTAAAGAGGAAGTTTTTCTCCTCATCGTTTTACGCTTCACTAAAACACATGCCCGACTCCGTAAGTGAAAACAGGGTTGCGCGATGACTCTTCGGGGTTATCCAGCGGAAATGCCAGATCAAATCGATAGATCCGCGACCCACTCAGTTTGGGAATGCTGACTCTCAAACCAAACCCGACGCTCCGTTTCGGTTCTCGCAAGTCAAATTCCTCTCCATTCCAGACGTATCCCACATCTGCGAAAACAGCAGATCCAAGAACAATCCAATTCTCCAGTTTTCTGAAAGCCCCACCCCTGAAGATTGTCCGACTTTCAATATTGAATAACAGCATATTTTCTCCGCTGAATTGCCGGGAATCGTAGCCGCGCAATCCATTCAGTCCGCCGAGGATAATCTGGCTTTCTCCTTTAAGCCCAAACTGCATCATAGTCGAGACTTGAGCGGCGAGGGTTTGATGGAAAAGGTCCTTGCGAGTCAATTTAACACTGGTATTAAAAATTGAATCTTTGTCTGCAAAGCGTGTCGTGAGTCCTGTTTGTGCATTCAGGAAAAACAGGTCTTCATGTGCCTCCGATAAAAAAAATCGCAGACTCACGCTTGTGTCCGATCGATCTGAACCGAATAGCGGAGAAGCACGACCGAGGGATACACTATATCCATATCCGATTCCGACATCCTCGACACGTCCCATCTGATTGAGAAATCGCGTGCGAACGAAATCCACATTTCTCCGTCCGATCAAGATGCCAACCATCTTGATATTTCTATCTTGAAAATCGGCGTCGGAGGGCGCAAGCTTCTCAATCTGTGTGAATTTCGATCGCCGCGATAACGTCCAAAATGAAAGTTGGGTTTGGCGATGCCGATCGCCAAAATAACGGGTGATCTGACCGGAATGAGACTGTCTACTGCGATCGAACGTATCCGTCTTCTTGCCATGTTCGTACCAGCGGATTTCATCAAAAGATTCGGAGATACTCAAATCTGCACTCCAACGGGTTTTGAGAGAATACTGCGGACGTCGTAACCTCATTTCCCACGAGTCACCTTCCCGTTTCTGCGTATATTGCCCATCAAATTCCCAGTAGGAATCAGATAGGCGAGGGACCGTATATCGGCTTTGAACAAGGCTGCGCGTTTTTTCACCATCTTCATTGATTATCTGGTAACGGAAGCGGAGACGGTTACCAGACCCGAACAGATTGGAATCCGCAATTTGCATGAGAAAATTGGAACTGCCTTGACCAAAGGCTGGGAGATCTAAAGCCGGAATGAACGACCAGAGATCTGAGACCTGAACATGAATGGTAACGCTCATTGTCTCAACATCCCACGTCGCTTCGATTTCAGCGGTACCGAGATAAGACTTTCGACGAAGAATCCTTTCACTCTCCAATTCATCTTCCACCGTATAAGTGTCTCCAACCTGGAAAAGGAGTTCTCGAATGATGACGTAATCTTTGGTGCGCGTGTTGCCCTCCACGCTGATCTCCCCGATTGTTCCTTCATCAATGTAGATGTGCAAGAAAACCCCATCAGCGAATTCTTTAATCAACTGGCGCATTTCATCAATCCGGGCAAATTGGAATCCATGTTTTCGGTAAAATTCAATGATTCGCTCAAAATCCTGTTTTAACACTTCTTCGTCGTAATTTGCACCAATCTCAGTCTTCATTTTCGCATGAATTTGTTCGTCAGAAAATGACTCATTCCCACTCAGAACGATATTTTGGATGAGATTAGACTCCATCGCCATGAGGGTATGGGAGAATATGGTGCTTAAGAAAATCAGTGTTATGGGGTAGTGTAACTTCATCAGCAATCCATAGTTCCGGAAAATGATGCCTCTCCTCCTGGCTCTGCAAAGAGATGAAAGGTCGAGGTATTCCTTAGCTTGATGCGCATGTGGCGTTGCTACGACAATGCGGGGGCCTCGGGCGTTGCTCTTTCATGATTCGACAAAACGCCTTCAATTAACATGCAAATGAGGACAATGACAAGCAGTTCTCCCCAGATCTCTTTTCCCATCCGGTAAGCGTTGAGCGTCTGATCCAAATCTTCTAATGTAGAAGTGACTTCCATTTGTGCGCCCACCCGGTCTACCGCCTCTTGGAGGGCAACCTGCTGTAAATCAGATTCTGTTGGATCGACATTGACGGCAAAAAAGTCGCGAACGCGCCGATCTCTGCCTTGCACATCAACTTGATAGATACCAGGGATTTCCGTCCCATTGAATGTCATAGAACCATCTTCAGCGATCGAGGATAGCTCTGCAGTATCTCCAACGCGACCGATCGATGCCTTCGCTCCCGGATTCTGACGGTAGCTGGCAGTATACGCTTGTCCAACCTGTAAAGTCCTTTGATGTCGGGATTGCATCGCTTTTGTATACAACACAGTCTGCTGAAGCAGCGGAAGAAAATGCGGATTGACCAGCAGATTTGATGCGATATTCAACTGGGTCGCAGAGACATTAAATAGCAGCGTTTCACCGGAGTTGACTGACCGCTCAACGAGGAAAGGCGTTCCATCACTGAGTTGTGCAACAACCCTCGCATCTTCAGCCGGATTGACTTCCACACCGCGATAAAACTGTGGCGCATATTGACCAGAGAAATCTTTCGGTTTAAAGACCTCAAAGATTGGGTGATCGGACTGGTATTCGGACACAGTCAGTGGCGGATTCCACGTCACTGCTTGCCCCAAACTTGCTGGGAGCCAATCTGCGAATTGATTATAATTTTCAGCGTCAACTCCATCGCTCACAAAGAAGATAGCACTTTTGCCATTGCGAATGAAAGTCTGAAGCTGCTGCCGCGATCGATCTGAAAGATGTGGTAGGTCTGCCAAGATGAGAACATCATAATCTTCCAGTGGAAAATCTTCAAACTCCTCCGCCGAGCAACTCACAGGTAAAATAGTATGCCCGGTTGAAAGCTGTCCCTGAATTTCAGGATTTAACGCCAAAATGAGATATGAGGTTTGGTCACCAACGCAAAGCACCCGAATTTGACCATGCACGTCGAAGGCAAAATAACGGCGATTATCGACGTTCAACCGATCGGCTGTAAGCTCTAAATAACCGGTGTGTGTCCCAGGAGATTCAAAGTTGTGAGTAAATATAGAAGCAACTGATTCGTTTGCTATCGCTCGAAAGCTTACAGTTCTCCGTTTCTGATTGTCTATGAAAAGCGTCAGCGTCGTTTCTTCCGAGGGGGCGTCAGAATGGTTACTGACACTAACATGCAATTGAACAGGAAGATATGTACCGATTAGTTGATTAGAGAATCGCACTTCTTCAATACTTGTGTTATCCGCGACTGTATCATTGGTGGGAAGCAGGAAAATGCGGGCATCGGATTGATTTGGTACACGCCCCCAATTTGCCCAGCCGTTTTGACCAAAGTCAGAAATGAGGTAGATCTCTTTGTTCGGGTCATTGGATTCGCGGAGAATCTCGTGCGCCATTTCAATGCTCGGTGGAACGAGTGTCGATCGATAAGAAACTTGCGATTGACGAATCGCTTGCTTGACCCCATCCAGATCTTTGGTTAATTTTCGGAAGACCGCATCCGGAATATCGGACATCAGGATGAGGGCAGTACTATCCCCGCGCCGGAGGGATTGGACGACTTCTAATGCCATGACTCTTGCCTTTTCAAATCGTTGCCCTTCAATCCCTTGATACGCCATGCTATAGGAATTATCCAAAATAATGACGCTGCTGGTTTTTGCTCTCGCGCCTGCAAAGGAGAATTGATTTTTGAGCAATGGACGGGCAAGCGCAAGCGCGATCAGAATGATGATTGCCATCCGCAAAAGCAGGATGAGCAGGTGCTTCAGTTGAATGCGGCGAACGCTTTGTCGATGGGCAACCAACAAAAACATCAGGCTACTAAAATCCACTGTTTTCGCTTGTCGGCGACTCCAAAGATGGATGAGCAGCGGTACGGTAGCTGCGAGTATACCAAATAGAAAAATCGGGTTCAGAAATCCCAAGAAGTTTCTCCTTTGCTAAATTTTCCCCATCAGAATCTTGTCCAAAATCCAAGGCAGTCATAGGAAATCTACTTCTGATATCGAATTTCCCCATGCACCTCAACGGTATCGACAATTGCCATGATAACGGCGTCAACAGGCTTATCCTTAGTCGCATCTGTCTGGCGTGCAGAACTACCTGTTGCAACGAGTACCATTTCGCCGATGCCAGCACCGACTGCATCGACGGAGACGGTATATTGACTGACAAGTTCTCCGTCCAGAGAAACGTTTTGCACAATCATCAACTTACTACCGATTAATTTCTCGTCTTTCTGTGTTGCCACGACTGTTCCTACCACTTTTCCAAGAATCATTAAACATCCTTTATCTTTTATTCCAAAACAAACGCATTGACAAATTGAGCGTGTGTATAGTAAACTGAAGCCCTTAAAAAGTCAAGTCTTTTGTCTGCATAGGAATTGAACTCTATAAGCCTCAAATTTAGGCAAAGATGAAGATGTTCCGCCTTGGGCAGAAGAACTCACTTTCTTTTAACCCACACTCCTGAATATGAATCTTGGGGAGGAAATCGTGTCAGAAAAACAGGTTCGTTTGGCTTTAATCGGTTGTGGTGGCATTGCAAACGCACATCTCAGAGGATACCAAACTTTAGTCGAAAAGGGAGTTGATACCTTTTCAATCGATGCAACATGCGATGTTCATCGGCAAGCCGCACAAAACTACGCCGAAAAAATCGCGGAGTTTCAGGGAACAACGCCACGTGTTTATGACAATGTTGAAGAGATGTTGAAAACGGAAGATTTAAACGGTGCTGACATCTGCACGCCGCATTCGCATCATCATATTTCAGCCATACCATGCTTGGAATCCGGAGTTGATATTATGACCGAGAAGCCGTTCGGCGTCACGGTCAAGGCAAGCAAGCGAATGATCGAGGTCGCTAAGGAAAATGGGAGAATCGCAGCGGCGGCCGAAAACTGTCGCAGGTCCCCCGGGCAACGGGCAGTGAGATGGGCACTTAATGAAGGAAATATCATCGGTACACCGCGAATGTTCTTCGCTCAATCGGCGAGTTGGCGCGATCCATCAGAGGCAGGCAACTGGCATTGGCGATTGGACAAAGAGTTAAGTGGCGGCGGCATGGTCATGGACAGCGGTGCCCACATGATGGATACGATTCGCTACTTCTTTGGGGATGTCGAACGGGTTTACGCGGAGGTACGCCAAATCGACGAGCAGTTTGCAAATCATGCCGAGCGAGGGAAGGTTCGCTCCTGCCATGAGGATACGTGGGTCGCTATCATCAACTTTAAGAGCGGCGTGATTGGAACGTGGAGTTGGACCACTGCTGCACCGGTGCATGGTTTCTTAAATGTCGCTTTCTACGGGAGCGAAGGCGTCATTCGCGATCACGGCGATGTATTCCATCCATTCGCATTCCAAGAGCGCGGAGAGGTGGAAAAGCTCGATGGTACGAAATACACAATCAATGAACTGCGCGATATGTACCTCGAAACGTTAAGCGATGAAGAGAAGGAGCGGCTTTTCCCATTTGGAATCGAGGATGGCTTCGCGTTGGAGGTGTACGATTTTATCAACGCAATCAAGAATCGGCGCCCACCGGAAGTTGACGGCTGGACGGGGTTGCAAGCCAAATCCATTGCAATTGCGATTTATGAATCGGCGTGGTCTGGCGAAGCTGTGAGCATTGCTGATGTGCTTGATGGCAAAGTCAACGGTTACCAAAAAGAGATCGATGAGCATTGGGGACTTTAAGCGTTTGGTGGGCATTCTACCGAGTATCATTTTCGTAAAACTTACGTTGTTTGTCGCATGTTCACTATCCCAAGTCTATGAAAACAAGGAGGCACAAAGTGAATCAGAAACGCATTTACCAATCTCTTCTGATGAGCGCGCTGGTCGCAAGCGTGATTCTATTTATAGTACCAACGGCTTTTGCTGTTGACAACATGTTAATGGACCCCGACTTTGAAGAACCTGTGTTGGGCTGGAATCTTGCCAAACGTCCGCCAGCGGCAGCAACCTTGAAGATTGATAAAAAAGAAAAAAAGGTCGGCCCAGCGTCAGCACGGATTGAGATTACAGATGTTGGCAACGGGGCATCGGTCCATAATTTGACGCTCGACAACCAAGCGGACATCTCCGTCAAAGCGAAGAAAACCTACACCGTGGACTTTTGGACAAAGGCAAAGGCAGATCGGACGCTGATTCTCGATGCCTTGCTGAATCAAGATCCGTGGACAGGTTTGTTTCGAGTAAGAGACCTGCCGGTGACGAAGGAGTGGACAAGAATCCATCACACGTTTGAGGCGAAAGTCACGTTGTTCCCCGTGGTGTTTCTGTTTTCTTTTGTGGACTCGAAGACGACAATCTGGCTCGATCATGTTCGTTTCTATGAAGGCGAGTTTGATGAGGAAGATATCGTCGGCAAACCACAAGCCGTCAATCCCGCGGACAAACTCGCAACGACGTGGGGAATTCTCAAAATGCAAAAATAATAGCTGTATCAGAACCTTTTCTCGTATCTAACCCATACACTTCAGAGGCTTTTGCTCTGAAGACCCTACTAGGAGGAAAACATGAAAAAAGCAGATCGACGGGCGCGACGTATTGCTGTTTTGATGGCAATCTTGACACTCAGCTTGATGTCGCATCTGTTCGCACAGCAAGGTCCGGTCGCTTTACAGAATGACCTCGGCGACTTGGAAATCGGTGATGACTGGATTTACGGCGACCTTGAGAAAGGGATCGCTCTCGCAAAGGAAAGCGGTAAACCGTTGTTTGTCCTTTTCCGCTGAGTGCCGTGACAGGCCTGCAAAGGCTTCGACGGACAGGTTGTCCGTCAAAATTCAGAAATCCAAGATCTCTTGGGACAGTTTGCCAAAGTCCGCATCGTTCATATGAAAGGGGTAGATCTCTCACAATTTCAGTTCGACTACGACTTGACCTGGGCGGCGTTTTTTATGAACCCTGATGGCACAATCTATGGCCGGTACGGCACCCGATCTGTTGCCGGCGCGATGGCGCATAACTCAATGGAATCGCTCAAGAATGCGATGAAGCTAGCCTTAGAACTCCATCGAAACTACCCTGCGAATAAAGAGAGCTTAATGGAAAAGCGTGGTTCTGAACCGCGATGGAAAACGGCGTTAGACATTCCCGCGCTTCGGAAACAGTTTGCCAAGAACTTGATGAAACCGACGGGCAAGGGCAACTGTATCCATTGCCACAATATCCACAACGGCTGGATTGATACCGCTTATGACGAAGAGAACTTTGATATAGATTCTATTTGGCGTTATCCACTCCCCGACAATATTGGTATACCCATTGACGTTGATAGTGGAAACGTTGTTGAGCGGGTTATCGACGGCTCTTTTGCCGAGAAGGCGGGGATTCAGGCGGGCGATGTCATCCGCACGATGAACAGCCAACCGATTATTTCTCAGGCGGATATGCAGTGGGTCCTAGAAAATCTCCCGGCAGTGGCTGACCTCAAGATTGAAGTTGAACGCGATGGCAAAGTGCTGACGAAAGCCCTCGCCCTTAGTGGCGACTGGAAAAAGTCAGACGTTTCTTGGCGCGGATCGATATGGAGCGTGCGTCCAAAATTGAAGATTTGGGTGCCGGAGCTTTCTCTTGAAGAAAAAGAAGCACTCGGTCTATCGCCTGAAATGCTTGCTCTAAAGGCGAAGTGGATCAATAACCCCGCAGCTAAAAAGGCAGGACTTAAGACTAACGACATTATCGTCGAAGCTGACGGCAAAACGGAAGCGATGACACCCGGTCAGTTTAACCTTTGGATTAAACTCAACTATCACCCCGGCGATCAACTTCCGGTCAAAGTTCTGCGAGGACAGGAGAAAATATCGCTGGCAATCCCATTGCTGGAATAGTTCTACCCCTTGGGAGGGCGACGCTCCCGCGGAGCCGCTGGTTCGGCAGGAGCCTCACCCTCCCTTGGTTTCACCTCACCTCTCCTTCGTAAGGCTTGCTTTTATGCTTCTCCAACCTCCTCATTGGCTCGTGTCACAAGCGCGTTCATATAAGCAATGGTGTAAGCCGTGCCGACGCGGTGATCGCCCGCCATACTTGGGACGTGGTCTGGGATTGCTACCCCATTGAAGTTAACCTCCCGCAAGGTCTTCATGACTTTGTACATGTCCATGTAACCATTGTCTACAAACGTCTCGACAAAGTGTGGCAACGGCTTATCGACGTTTCGGAAATGCACCTTGAAGATCTTACCGCGTTCTCCGAAGTAACGGATGGACTCTAAAACATCCTTCCCCATTAACTCCCCGCCTTCCAGCCAGCACCCAACGCAGAGGCACATCCCGACGTTGGGGCTGTCTGCAATTTCAAATGCCCGTTTGTAACCCTCAAAACTGCTGAAAATGCAACGCGGAATTCCTGCGAGTTCCGGCACGGGTGGGTCGTCGGGGTGGATACCGATCATCACGCCAGCCTCCTCCGCTACAGGCGCAGCCTCCTTGATGAAATGGGTGAAGTTGTCCCAAATCTCCTGTTCGCTATATTTGCGACCGTGTGACAGAGGCATCTTGAACTTGCGCCCTCCCCAATGCCCTTCTTCCGCCTTGGACAAATCAAACCCTCTAGCACTGGCTCCACCACGAGTTTGCTCTCGTTCAGTACTCCAAATACCGTTGCCCATGTGCGCGTAAGTGGTATACGGAATGCCTGCCTTGCCCAAGTCTCGAATGTACCGTTTGTACTGTTCGATCTTCTCATCTCGATTGGACAGGTTCAGAACAATTGCATCTTGATTGTGAACATCACTGTTGCCAAAGCCGTAGATTTTGAGTCCAGCATTCTCGAAAAGTTCGCGACGGCTAGCAAAATAGTCGTAATTTGCATGCTCACCGTCGGTCCACAGCACGACGTATTCTACTCCCATCTGTTTGGCAAATTGTAAGTCTTCTTCACTTGGCTCGGGGGACATTTGGGCAGTAACCTTAATTCCAGGGTCGATGTTGCTCATCGGGTTTTTGATTGCCATTTTTCGATCCTCGTATTGAATAAGTTCGGTATGCTACGACCTGTGATTCTATTGGTACCATTTTATCACAAGAACAGAAATTTAGAAACAAAAATACGGGGATGGTTAATTTCAGGGCTGAGTTAAACACTTTCCAACTTATTAACAACTCTGAAGATGCAATCTGCGAATGACGTGGTGAATCCTATCATTAGACTTTATCAGATTTTTTACTCTGGCTGCTTTGCAATTGTGCTATAATAAAAGCGATTCCAATGAAACGTATGGTATGAATTATACGACCTTTATCCTTGGCTTAAACAAGTAACTGCGGGGAATTTTATTATGACTTTTCTGGAATCGACCTACGGCGTGCTATCTAGCGGACTGCCTTTAGTCGGAACTGTGAGTTTCTTTGTTTTAGTGTGCGTTCTAGGCTTCACCGGTGCGCCACTGTGGTTGTGGACGCTGTTCGTTGCGGCAGCACTCTGGGGCTTCGGCGCGCCGCTATGGTTCTGGATAGTGTTTGGAGTGCTCGCATTCATCTTCAACGTCCGACCCGTGCGTCGGATATTGTTGTCCACATGGATTATGAAAGTTCTGAAGGTGTTGAACTTTCTCCCCACTATTTCCAAGACCGAACAAATTGCTATCGAAGCAGGTACGGTGTGGGTTGAAGGCGAGCTTTTCTCAGGCAAACCGGACTTCAAGAAACTGAATGACGAGCCCTACCCCGAGCTCACCGAAGAGGAGAGGGCATTCCTTGAAGGGCCCGTGGAAGAGGTCTGCCGCATGGTCAACGATTGGCAAGTCTATGTAAATAAAGACTTGTCGCCAGAGGTATGGAGCTATCTCAAGGAAGAGCAATTTTATGGGATGATTATTCCGAAGAAGTATGGCGGACTTGGATTCTCGGCATCAGCCCACAGTGCCGTCGTCGGAAAGCTGGCATCCCGGTGTACGCCTTTGAGCACGACTGTTATGGTACCCAATTCGCTAGGTCCTGCCGAACTCCTCATCCATTACGGTACGGAGGCACAGAAGGATTATTATCTTCCGCGCCTTGCACGCGGGGAGGAGATGCCCTGTTTCGCATTAACCGAACCAAACGCGGGTTCGGATGCCGGAAGCATTCGGGCTAGCGGCGTCGTTTTTAGGGGCGAGGATGGTCAATTATATCTCCGACTGAACTGGAAAAAACGCTACATCACCCTCGCGGCTATTTCCACCGTACTCGGCTTAGCTTTCAAATTGAGAGATCCGGACAACCTGCTGGGCAAAGGCGAAAATCCGGGAATCACCTGTGCGCTGATTCCAACCGATACGCCGGGCGTAGTACTCGGCATGCGGCATGACCCTATGGGCACCCCATTTTATAATAGTCCAACCGAAGGGCATAACGTTATCGTATCGGCAGACGCCATCGTCGGAGGGGCATCTGGTGCAGGGGAAGGCTGGCGCATGCTTATGGAATCGCTGGCAGTGGG
>JADFGN010000103.1 GCA_022567695.1 Candidatus Poribacteria bacterium
TCCGACGCCATCCCCGGAATTCAAACGGGCGTTCAACGTCAGGTTGATGAATGAAGTATTCGTGGATGCCGATTTCCGCGAAATACCGCCTTAATTTTTCTCCTCGATCTGCCTTCGCTGTCGAATCGGAGAGAAATTCAAATACGACTGTCGGAACCGCTCCTTCTGCCCATGTATAAAAACTTCGACGAAGAGGTGTGGGCGGTGGTCCTAACGCGACGTAAACGTCCGGCGCGACGAATTTGCTTCGGTCTCCTTCGCGGTAGTAGACAAAGCTATCGGTTCCAACATAAGCTGGCGTGGTATCTCTAAAATAGTGCCTCAGTTGATAGCTGAGTGTCACAATCTGGTAGCCATGACGTTCAGTAGCAGACATCGGTTCATCGTCCTCTGTCGGATAACCTTCAATGTAGGCAGTTGGTTTGCCGACAGCTTTTGGCACTTTCGGCAAGAATTTTCTGCGTTTTTCCTCAAAGGTCATTAGGTCCATGTTCACACCTCTTAATGAAGATTAGATACGGGATTCAGAACCCTGCTATGCGGAGTTTGAATTCTGCTCTGATCTATTGGAGATTCACTTGCTGTATCTTGCATCCTGCATCTCGGATCTCTGATCTACCGCATCGACATTTTAACCGAATCAATCTTCTGTCGGAGAACAACACCCCACTGACCAACAACCCAAAGCGTATTATCGTTTTTTGCGATAGCGATCTTGTAGAGGTCATTGTCGATGTCAGTATGTTGTTGTTTCCACGTTTCACCACCATCAACTGAATGGAGGATGGTGCCTTCTGCACCGACAGCGTAGATTTCACTCTCGGAGAGTGCCAAGATTTCGTGGAGGTCTTTGGTTATACCCGTCGATTTGGCCTCCCATGTAAATCCACCATCGGTTGTGCGTAAGACGATGCCGTAAACTCCAGCCGCCCATCCTTTCCGCTTGGCGATGAATGAAACGCCGTTGAGGTCATAGCCGGTCTTGGTATCATGAAATCTCCAATATCCTCCACCGTTGATGGTTCTCTGGATAACGCCGCCATGTCCGACCGCCCAACCGAGGGGAGCAAAATTCATCTCCACGCGGGTGAGATCTTTGCCCGTCGAAGTTCGTTGGCGGGTCCAGACTGGACCACCATCCTGATTGTGGATAATCTCTCCATCACTGCCAACCGCCCAACCCTCGGAGAATTTGCCGAAGCCAACGTCATTCATAGAAAAAGACCGTGGCGGGTCTTCCTCAAAAATGGGAGGTCGCATCGGGGTTTTTCCTGACGACCATTTCTGTCCGTTAGTCGTGTAAAGTACCGTACCGTCTCGCCTCATAGCCCAACCCCATTTTGGATCGAGGCTTAGGAAATGGACGCCAATCAACCGCTGTTGTGTGCCACTTTGTAATTGTGTCCATGTCTGTCCGCCATCTTGGGTTTCCAGTAGCAATCCACTTTCTCCCGCAATCCAGCCGTTTTCGGCATCGAGGAATAGAACGTCGCGGAAGTTATCAAGTTGTTCCCCAAGCTGACGTTCCCATGTTTCCCCGCCATCTGCTGTGTGATAGATGTGTCCGGCATCTCCAACAGCCCAGGCGTGCTGGTCATTGACAAAATAAACATTCGCAATCGACTGCTCGGACGGGCGTCCCCTGCGACGGTTTGCACGTCTCTGTCTGCGCTGTGTTTCATTCCCTTCGCCTGTTGCGCTCGTTTCCCCACTTTCTGGTGCGAAACTGCCAAGCCCCTGACGCCGATTTCGGAGACGATTCTGGAAAGCTTCCCTTGGATCTTCGTCCGTTTTCAAAACGGAAGGTGCCCCGCTCTCCTGTTTTTCCGTTTGATCACTAGCGTCACTGCTTTCTACAGTTTCGTCCTCTATCGGTTTAACCCGTTCTCCTTCCGCTAATGAGCCACCCCAAGCCACATAAATCGACTCCCAGCTTTCCGCTTGATTGCTTGTGGTGAGGATTGCCCCATCATTACTCAGTGCCCACGCTTCGGTGTGGCTGCGGAATGTCACTTTACGAATCTGTGTCTGCGGCGATGAAGCGACTTCGCCCCGACTCCATTTCAACTTCCATGTCACACCGCCATCGTCCGTGATTAGAGAGGTCCCATTTCCCATAACCACCCAACCCGATTTGGCATTCTCAAAATGGATGGCGACACCGGGTTGATTCGTTTTCGATTGAATCTGCCAGTAATCTCCTCCATCGACGGTATGCAGAATAAAACCACCGTCCATGCGTTGAGGCGCAACTGCCCACCCCTCGTTGCTATTGATGAAGTAGAGATCTGTGATAGGGCGATTCGTCGTTCCGGTCTTCTGGACTTTCCACGTCACACCGCCATCTGTAGTGTGTAGCGTTTGCCCCTGATCGACGCCGAGCCATCCCTCTTCTTTATTCAGAAATTGCATTGCACCGATACGACGGAAATTCTGCACCACCTTTCGGATGACCTGCCATGTTTCCCCTCCATTCTCTGTTCGGAGCAACACGCCACTACCAGCAATCCAACCGTGGTTGGCATCCGCAAAAATAATACGAGATAGATTCTCCTCCACACTGCTGTGTTGCGGCCTCCACGTCTTACCACCGTCGTCGGTATACGCAATCACACCACCAGATCCAACCGCCCATCCTTTGCTCTCATCCAGAAAATAGGAATCAACGAAATTAGTTTGCCAAGTGGCCTGACGGACGATTTCCCAATGATAGGTAACCTCCTCAATGGTTGGCGATGCCTCAGTGTCTTCAGCCGATTCTACTTCTGCCGCGAGGGGTGGAAGTTCAACAGGAAGTTTCTCTGCATCAACAGAGTAGCGCATCGCAATCCCACCTTTGCCAACGGCGACCATTCCGCCCGGTGAGAGCGCAAAGCCAAGAAGGTCATTTTCAGTCCCGCTCTCCTGCAACTCCCACTTTGCACCCCCGTTCGTCGTGGTTAACAGCACGCCATTATCACCGACAATCAACCCATTCTTTGCATCAGCGAAGTAAACTTTATTCAAGTTGTCCTGGGTCCCGCTTCGCTGAAATTTCCACGTCTGACCGCCATCTTTGGTGTGCAAAATCTCGCCAAATTGACCTGTAATCCACCCGGTTTTGTTGTCGATAAAATAAAGGGCATATAGTTCATTGTAAGTATTCGTCTTTTGCTGCGTCCAAGTCAGACCGCCATCGGTCGTGTGGATACAGATGCCGGGCCAGCCTACCGACCAACCCTCTTTTTCATTGAGGAAGAAGACACTCTTGAGCATGTGAAATTCGCCTGGTGTCTGTTGCACCCATGATTCGCCGCTGTCGGCCGTATGTAGCACCGTCCCCATGTCACCAACGACCCATCCTTTTTTCGGATTGACAAAGTGAACGGCGGTGAGAGTATACCACCATCCGCTCTTTTGGAGATCCCAGCTTTGCCCTCCATCAGTTGTATGCACAATCAGACCTCGTTCCCCGACTGCCCATCCTTCCTGATCGGAGGCAAAGTAGAGGCTACGGATGCCGTCCCAGATGTCCGTATCGACCTCCGTCCATGTCTTTCCACCATCCTGGCTCATCGCAATCGTGCCACGTTTACCGACAGCAAAGGCGCGGTCTGCATCGGCAAACTGGACCTCCTCAAGGTCATTCGCTGTTGTGCCGCTGACCATTTCCCAAGTTGCGCCGCCATCTGTTGAGCGCAGCATGGTACCGGCCCAACCAACTGCCCACGCCTCTGTCGACGTGATAAATTGAACTGCTGTGAGATTATTCTGCGTCCCGCTTTCCATCAACTGCCAATTTTCTCCACCATCTTCCGTGTGAGTGATAAAACCAACATCGGCAACGGCAACACCTCGTTGATTATTGACAAAATGAATCCCATTGATTGTATCCCGGACATGCCCGTTGATCAGCGGAATGCGGCTGTCCTGCCGATCCCACTTCGCTCCACTATTGGTTGTGTGAAAAATCGAGCCATCGCTGCCCACAAGCCACCCTTCATTGGGGCTGACGAAAAATGCCTTCTGATTGTTGTTGATCATCCGATCTCTTTCACCAGCCGAGCGGTTGCTCTGTTCACGCCATGTTTTGCCACCATCTTCGGTGT
The DNA here is from genome assembly GCA_022567695.1 of Candidatus Poribacteria bacterium. Lineage (GTDB taxonomy): Bacteria > Poribacteria > WGA-4E > WGA-4E > PCPOR2b > JADFGN01. The sequence goes on from JADFGN010000103.1 coordinate 4,089, forward strand.
AGAGGATGCGGTCATATTCACCAACAACCCACCCGCGACGGTTATTCACAAACCATGCACCGTTGAGCGGAAATTCGCTCACGAATTGATGACGATTCCACGACTTGCCGCCATTCTGCGTGTACAGGACATCGGCGTCCTCCCCGACGATCCACCCTTCTTTGGAATTAGAGAAAAAGACATCCTTAAGCATTGCGGATGTCCCGCTCTTTTGCAGCGTCCAGTGACGTCCTCCGTCATCGGTGGTGGCGATTAAGCCTTCATCACCAACAGCCCAGCCATACCGAGAATTGGTGAAGTAAACCGATTTGAAATCGCCTTCTGCTTCAACTTCCTGACGCTTCCACGTTTTTCCGGCATCGTCTGTATGAATAATTAGCCCTTTCAGCCCAACAATCCACCCATGTTTTGCATCAGCGAAATGGAGGTCTGTAAAGTCTGTTTCCCAATCCGCTTTGCGAGCGACCTCCTTTTTCACACAACCGACTAATAGAACCGAAAGTCCAAAAGCAATCGCCATTACGCGAAACATAAATTGGTATTTCCGTGTCATCCCACTTTTCCTCCCAATGAATTAAAGTTCCTACACCTATCTGCGTCAGGTTGACCAAATTCCATTCTTTGCGATTCATCTATCATATCATCCGAGAAGAGGCTTTGCAATACTTGAATTTTTGATCGCCGTCTCTAATCTTCATAGCGGAACCACAAATATAGAGGAGTATATGCATTAAAGATTGTCCTTTCGTACTCATCGCGGTTCTAGAAATCCGGTTTCATGGATACAGCGAATAGATCTCCACCTCATATTTCAGATCGGAGACAGACTCATATTTTTTAGATAGATCGATTGCTAGATAAGAACGTACCCCCGGCTCAGCCCCATAGCCTGTCGCGAAAAAGAGCTGATACTTGCCGAGTCGTGCGACCCCATCTTTGGCTTTTTTTCGAGTGAAATAAATCAGCGGTGTATGTCCAACAATCAGGACGCGTCCCCCGATGCGTTTGAGAAATGTCTCGGTGTGTGAAAGCGTGTAGCCATCCGACTTTGCAACGGTTGGGCGGTCCCACAATAATTCTTCGAGTACCTTTTTGTTCGGCTGGATGAGGTCAGCGAGGCTTTTCGCAGAACGCGAAGTCCCGGCATGGACGCCAACGAAACCATTTTTTCCAACGGCAATCGTTGGGAGGCTAATGAGATAATCGTAATGTTTATCCGTCATGCGCTCGATAAAATTGAACTGCTGATAGTAGGGACCGTTCGGCGTTTGGTAGAGCTTACGGATGAAGTCATGTTGATTGTTATCATTCATGCCAGCCCGCTTGAGCATCGCGTAGGTATCGGCGGCGGCAAACTCGTGATTGCCTTTGAGATAAATCAAGCGCTTTCCTTTCGTTCCTAATTGTTCCTGAAGCTGCATAATTCGATCGACAATTTTTACATCCCCAAAACGTTCAACAATTGGATCGCCCGGCTTGTGATCGACCGCATCGCCAAGAATCAAGCCGTAGACATCCTCACCCGCCTCAATTTGCTCAATCAGTTTCGTTCTCTCCAACCACTGATTAAAATCGCTCCAGTGTGTATGAAAATCGGTAGCGATGTAGACAGTGCCTCGATCGGGGAGGATGACTAACTCGCCATCCCGTGTGAGTTGATTGGGATAATCTGCGAGTTGCTTAGATTGTGCAACTGCCAAGAAACTGAGACAAAGTAATGTGTAGAAAATAAAGCAGAGACAACGAAAAAAAATAAAGGGTAATGGAAGGAAATTTCCTTTCCTTCCATTTTCCAATCTTCTCATTTCCCTTTTTCCCTTCTTTATTAGTACAAGTTTTTCAGTTATTACCCGACTGAACGATGAGACCTAACCCCCAGCCCCTTCCCTGCGAGGGAAGGGGAGCTTTCTCCTCTCTCCTCGTAGGAGAGGGGCCGGGGGAGAGGTTTTGTACACCCTCTAAGTGAAAAAGTCGTATATTAAGGATGATTTTGATGGAAATTGACACGAAATCAAGACTGTGAATAACTAATCACAGAACATCACGAGATTCAAATTCCCGCCAGAGCGATAACAGCCCATCCGTCGAGTTGTCATTGAAAAGGCAGCGGGCATAAGGCTGATAGGGACGATACTGCTCCTTGAAATAGCGGATGACAGACTTACGTTTCGGTTCAATTTTGCCACTTTGGATAGCGTTGCATAAAGTCCGGTAGGGGAACCACTGCTCCAAGCGATCTCGGAAAATGGTCTCCGCCTGATCTTTTGCGGATACATAAGCCTGTCCCATCGGTGTGAGGGAATAATGCACACTTCTGCCGACCGATCGCTTCGACACGAATCCAAGAATGATGAGATCATCGAGGGCTTTCCGAATCCCCGTTGGTCCGGTCTTCCACTTTCTACGCCTAAGCCATTTTTGAATCATACCCCGGGGTTGATCGGGACACTTGCCGACGGCTTGCGTGGTTGCTTTGAGAGCGCTGTAAACTCGTGCCGCATATCCAAAAAGCTCGTCTTCCAACTGCCACGCCTCCCACAAGCTCAAGTCTGACTTCCGATCGGGGATGAGTGTGACCGAGGCGTCTGCCTCAGAATAAAGGAAATGCCCAGCACTCAACTGATGTTGGGCGATGGCAAGCTGAGGCAATCGGCGTATCCACTTTTCGAGAGCATCTGGAAAAGAGATGAATTCCGGGAAGTTCGCAAGCGGTATTCCCGACAGAGAAGGTTCTATCCGCAATTGGCTTCCAGTAATGCTTGTAATCAGGTCACTATGTATCTCGAATTGATCGAGAAGTACCGATGCGGTCCCCGACACCCGCGATAAAACGTGCGGACGGAGTTCTTGCCAATCGACAAGCAAAATTTCCAGCGAAGTAACGCTTGTCTGCCATTCACGGACCGTATCATCGAAACCGTTGAGTGAGACGTAAACAATTCCTTGACAGTTCAGATCGTGCGCGGCTTGCTCACGGCGTTGGACTCTGAGATCGCGGATAGAAGCCGGGCGTTTTTCAAAGAACTTTGCTTCCAAAAGGTAGCGTTTCGTGCCATCTGACAAAATTCCGTCACATTGATAGAGCACTCCAGATTCGCCATATAAACAGCTTGACCAATCTTCGACTTCGACTCCACTCACCGAGTCATAGTAACTTAAGATTAAATATTCAAAGGCAGTGCCCCGTCTTGATGGCGAAGTGGGGAGCGCAATTTGAGGAATTTCAACTTTGCGCGGATGGATGGGCGGGGGTGCTTCGGCTAATATTGAAAATGCTGTTGGCTGTCCGTAGATTGGTCGTTTTGGCATAATAGTCTATAAAATCGCAAAGTTCGCAGGGTTTTGGTCAATACCTTCAAAATGTTGTTGACCACTACAGATTCCCATCGTTTTCCAAGCCCAACCGCCCAGCCAAATCATCAATAAATTGACGAGCAACTCGCCCAGATCGCCCGCTTGACGCAGCTTCCCACTCTAACGCAATGGGATGCAGTTCTTTGATCGGAATGGACAAACCCTCTTTCTGGGCGTAATGCGAAACCATCTGCAGATAGGTGTCTTGTGAGATTCGATAAAAAGCCATCCGTAATCCGAATCGATCGCTCAGGGAAACCTTCTCCTCAGTGGATTCCCGCGGATACAATTCGTCCTCATCGCTACGCGGAAATTGATTTTCGCGGACTTGCCGCGGCATAAGGTGACGTCGATTCGATGTCGCATAAATCAGCACGTTTTCCGGCCGTGCGGAAATCCCACCCTCCAACATCGCTTTCAACTCGCGATATTCCGGCTCTTCTTCGCTGAAAGAGAGATCGTCGCAGAATAAAATATATCGTTCAGCGCGGTCCCACACCAGATCGGTAATCTCTTGTAAATGGAGTAGGCTTCCTTTGTTCACTTCAATCAGCCGAAGTCCATCTTCGGCATAGCGATGAAATATGCCCTTGATGAGCGAAGATTTGCCCGTGCCGCGATCGCCCCAGAGCAGGCTATGATTGGCTTTCAAGCCATTTATAAATTGTCGTGTGTTCCGATCCAACTCTTCAATCTGCCGATCGATACCGATCAGATCGGCGATGTCCACCAAGTCAGGATGCTTAACAGGGCTAAGGTGTTGATTTCGCCACCAAAACGCGATGTACCCATCAAACAGGTCTGAAAGGCTTTCAGTATGGGCACCATTTGTACGGGCCGCATGGCTCAATAAAGCATCCGCTCTGTCGATAAGCCTCTCTAATCGTGGTATGATTTCTTTCCAGTCAGTTCTCATTCCTTGTCCTTTTCAATGATCGCCAACGCTTTGATTATCAATTCCATTTGATTTCATTGAGTGGAATCCCTCGGCTGAACAGGTACTCTCTATCAAAGCCCATTTCGATTTTATCTTGCCCACACAACCACTCCCACGTGTTCATACATCGACGACGGTCCCGATACGATTCTACCTCAGTGACGTAAGGGTGCCGCCCCGGATTTCGATATGCCGGAATCTCATCAGACTCTATCACCCAATCCCGCTTCGGGGGGTGCAGCCGGAAGTAGGAAAACTTGATCATGCCGCGACGCTTTGAGTTGAATTTCGGTCCGGCTTTGTGCCAGATGCCGTAGCGTGTGAGTACCACTGTGCCAGCGGGCACCGTCACCGACATCTGACCTAAGATGTCACCGTAATGGGCAATTGCCTCCCGATCGACCAATCGACAGTGTGAACCGGGGAGAATCATCGTCGGGCCGTCTTCAATCTTTACCGCTTGCGGGTAATAGTAGCACTGGAGATGCGTGACGCCGTATCCCGTCTCGGCTAGTCCGTCGGAGTGCCACGTCTGCCCTTGATGCGGTGCTTCGTACAGGTGATGGTGCGCTGTAATTGGCACGAGGAAATTGCTACCCAACAGGGAACGCACAACGCCCGCAACTTCCGGGTGCAACAGGACATTTCTCCGAAATTCATCGGTGCAAACGAAATCGCTCATCCCGCCGGCCGGCACGGTTTCACATTGATGGTTAAACGCTTCCGAAACCACGCTTTCTAGCATCACGTAACCTGTGAACACGAAATCCATCACTTGTTTGTCATTCATTGTCGGTTGAATGTCGATCATCTGCTCGACTCCTTTTTTGCATTACTTGGGACGCGACTTTTGCCCTTCTATCTCATGTGAAAAACTGAAAAACCCGGTTTAGTTACGTCTATTTTTCCAGAATGAATTCATAGCCGAGGTAGTTGTTGTCGATGTCGGAAAATCGATAGAGTTCAGGTCGTGGAAATTGAACGACTCTCCACCCATCACCGATGGCTTCGATGACTGAGGCATAGGGGGCATCCTGTGACGGAAGTGTCGGTTGGTGCGGCTTTGTTGAATCGTATAACGCCCAGCTCGCAATCGACGAACGCATGCTTGTTGACTTTGAGTAAAGGTAAAGTATCAACTGTTTTGGTTCGGTGAGCAAATTCTCCAAGCACTGGAGATCGGTCTCTGCCAAGTCACCGGTGCGGAGCTTGGCACGACTCTCATTCAGCCATTGCTTAATGTTAGGCGTCATGAAGATTCCTCCAATTTACAAAAGGGAAGGGTCGGGAAATTAAGCCTCTCGTTAATTCAACGTAACAACTTCCTTTTGTGCGATTTCTTTCATGTGGGTAAAGTGGGCATATTCCATCAATTCGATTGTTTCAGGCGACAATCGCGCTTGGATTTCTTCGGATATGCTGCCACCGCGTCCCAAATGTTGCGGCTTGTAACGCAAGACCAAAATCCGGCGAACCCGATCTTTCGGATACCACGGTAAAATTCCGTGCGTGAGGAGTTCGGAGATGATCAGGATATCGCCCGCACGTGGCGTGAGGTTGATTACGCCCGCTGGCAGATCTGAAGGGTCTTTAATATCGCCACTGTTGAAAAGCTCCGGCAAACGCTTAAACGCTGCCTTATGCGATCCGGGAACCACAAGCAATCCACCGTCTCCGGGAAACACATCATCGAAATACGGAAAGATGACAAAATTGTCGCAGTAAATCTGACCATTTCGGGTCTCGTAACGGCAACTCTCCCAGCCGAAGTCATCGCGGGCGCAATGCAACCTTCCACCGCTGGAACCCGCAACATCGACCTGCAATGTGCCGCTCGTAAAGCAGGGCTTGCCGTTGGTCAATTCCATGACAATCTGCCATGTTTTGGGGTGAAAGACTAACGCCTCGAGTGATTTGTCAAATGCGAACCCGTGAAGATAGCGCTTGCCATCAATACCAAATCCGGACGGGAGTTCATCGGACGGTGTGTCTATGTAGCGTTGGGTTGCCTCTTGCCCTGCCTTCAGTTCATCAGGACTTAAAGCATTCTTGAGATGAAGGTATCCCGTTACATCGAATAGGTAACGTTGTTCGGGGGTCATCATAGCGTCATCCTCTCAGATACTGCAAATTTAATCATTTAGACGTTGCGTTTTCAAAATTGCAATCAGTAAACAGGATTGGAGCGGCTACACTTTCAATGGACTTTTGGGGCTGTTGTGAACCACATCTGAGAAAAACGTGGCTTTAAGCGTCAGGAGGGAGCGATCAATCTTTAAACAGTCACTGTAACCGTTCAGGTAGTTGGGGAAGGCAAAGCTTAAGCTACGCTTTGAAAAGAGCCTCACCCTCCCGAATATTGATGATGAAAATCGATTTATCGTATTAAATCACGCATTGCACGCTGGCGTTCTTCTTCTTGACGTTCCTGAACTTCCCCGTCAGAAGGCAGTTCTTCAGCGGGGCGAAGTTGTCTTCCTCGAACTTCGGGTGCGTCTACTTCAGCAATGACCGGAGTGTATTGTGCGGCTTCGCTGGGTCTCTTAAAGAGACGAAAATAATCAAATTGCGTTAACGTCGGTGGGATATTGCCCGGACAAAGGGCGTGCATTCCAACATAGACAGGGTCTCCCATTCCGACATGCGTTTGTCCACAACTCTTCCATCTGATGGCATCTTCGCTGGCGAAACTTGAAAAGAGATTGCCTCTCCGCTCCAATCGAAGGAATAGTTCTCTTACATTCTGCAATCCTGCCCCTCGACCAATGAGGCGATAGCGGCGATTTACATGGCGTTCAAAACGAACATCTCCCGCGAAAGCATGAGGCCCGGAGGTCTTCTCTAATCTGATAAAGGCGTGGTCTCCTTTCCAGACGATAAGGCCACCATGTTCTCTTTTCTGGGTCGTCGTGCGAAGACGGGTTTCAATGGCGAAATCGCCCGACACCTGCATCAGCAGACGAGGTGCTTCAAGGTTGCCGCCTCCACCGTGCCAAAGGTCTTGCCCCGGCTCCACACGCATCCGTAAGTATCCCTGCCGCTCTGACCAAACGCCGCCGCCTTTTGGGTCTTCCCATCTCCACTCAGGCCGCATATCGTTGCCGATAAATTCGTCTTCAAAGACCAGTTCCGTGAATTCAGTGGATGAAGACCAGCCTTCGATTTTAACCGCGGAGATTGTATCCCCAAAGCTATCGGGAAGCAGATGCAGATTCGGAAGTTCCTTTTTGAAATCCATTGGATTCATCCGGACTGTCAAACTTTCGCCCTCAAAGTCAGGATGTTCGTAGAATATTACATCCGCACCTTCGGAAGGGCAATGTGGCCCCTTGAGGATGCGAATGGAGGAGATTCGATCTTCAAACCATGACCGCCCTTGTGCATCACGCAAGTTCGCAATATCACGCAATACAGTGAGTTTCCGCCCTCTGAATTCAACATCTTGATAGCATTCAACAATCAGCGGAGTCGTTCCCCACTCTGGACCAGCGACCTCTAACACAGATCCAAAACTGATCGAGGAGATGGTATCGCCGAAATTATAAGCGATGTCATGGAGATTCGGATAAAACCCCGGTCCGAGAGGCAACTTTTTTCCCTGAAAGTTATGATGCTGGTGCAGGAGGACTTTATAATTTGGGCTCGAAGCGTAGCTCGAGCCTTTATAGACCCGGACAGAGGAAATGTTATCTTGAAATCCTATATCCCCTGTAAATCGGACAGGTTCAATCACATATCCCCTTCTGCCTCGAAAACGTGTGTGCTGAAAAATCTCAACGACGAGGCGTGGTATAATAACTGGCATTTTCTTCCTCCAAGAATTGGAGTTGGTTTCAAGTAACCGTTCAGGGGTCTATAGAGAAGATTGATAACTCATTTCACCATGGGAGTGCGACGCTCCCGCGGAGCAGAGTTCGGCTGGAGCCTCACCCTCCCACCTGAACGGTTACATTTCAAGATTCAAGATGCAGGATTCATATTATCCTGATGTTTTGCTGAATTGGATACTCACATGTATGAAGTCGGTCGCCGGGCTAAACGTCAATTCGTAGATTGGCTTTTGCCAGTTGAATTGGTAATTGCCACCGTAGCATGCTGTTGAGACGGGAACATAATCCTCCGGAACGTGAATAAATACCGTGCCTTTGCTGTTCCTAGGAGGCTTGCAAATCATCAAAAAATGTTGACTTTTCGCATCCCAACCCGCAGACAAGATTTCCACACCGCCCTGAGTAAAGTGAATATCTGTTGCAAGTAGTTGAGGATTTCTTTTTTCAGCGCGTATACAGAGAAGTTTGGCGGAACGGGGTGGAATGTTTAAAAGTGTCATACTGCCTTGAATCGTGCCTAAATATTCGCGATTCCAAAAATCATGCACTAGATAGTCTTTCGATCGATCTAGTCCAAGCGTATCTAAAGTGAAATGGGCTTCATCGATCTCATCCTTCCAATTAAACACCCCCACGACGTTCCAAGAATCATAGGAAGTTCGAATGGGGAGATTCCAAGTTTCTGGCAACACATTCTTGTAGAGATCTACCGGTGTTGCGGCTTTCCCGATCAATGGAAATAATTTCGCCAACAATTCCGCCCGCGTCGATTTCAACGTCGTGAGATTATCTGCACAAGTGACAACGCCACCACTCAAGGCGGCGGCTGTAATCGCAACGATGACTTCATTAACAGGACGTGGTTCATCAATAACAAGCCAGCCGAGTTCATTTGTCCACGTTGTATTGTGCATGCGCAGATATGGAGCAGATGTACCAATAAACTGCTTCAAACCCATTCGATCCGGCCAAAGTCCTCTCCCCATATAGCCATGATAACTCGACAGTGTATGATTCAGTGAAAATCCACCGATGCTTGGCCCATTGCATACATTCACCCCTGAAAGAATCACGTCCCTTTGACTCTCCTCAATTGCTTGATTCAACAATTGTATCCCAAGTCGATAGAGTTCAACAACGGTCAGGGATTTGTCATGCCAGCGGAAACTATCTAATTCTGACATCGGACCGATTGTATACGCTAATAAATCAGCCTTGATTAAATCATATCCCCATTCATCAATAATTCGGCGGAGATGTTCGCGAATATACCCTTGTGCCCCGGGATGGGAAACATCAAGAAGCGCGAGTTCCGTTCCATCTTCCGGTAAAATAACGGAGGCTACGTTTTTTTCTTTATCCTTGAGGAAATACTCTGGTTGACGTTTTACTAAATCGGAATTGACAGGGACACAAAAGGGCGCAAACCGAAGGCCGGCTTTCAATCCTTTGGCGTGGATTTGGTCGACGACCGATTTCATGCCAAGGGGAAAGTTTTGAGAATCGACTTCGTGGCTCCCAACCGATTGTTGCCAGCTGTTTTCGATCTGTATATATTCCATACCTCCGGATATAGGAGGATAAAACGACCGATTTCGGGCAATCTGATTAACTTGGCCTAAGATGTACTTCGCACCTATCGGTTGGTTGTCGCTCGCATACGCACTCCAACCTGAGAAGACCTGTTCAAGTTTTTGGGCATTCATGCGTTTTGCAAGCATTTCGGTATATAATTGGTAGGATTCTTCGGCATGTCCTGAAAAATTCAGGTAAGCTGGCTCAGAGCTTATCTCCTCACCCGGACGGCATCGATGCTGCTCACACCGATGATAAAGCGACCATTGGTTGATCCCTTCGTTTCGCGATTCTCTGGACGGTGCTTCGCGAGCGTTTCTATTTCGTTGCGCTCTTCCGGTTCTATTTTGCGAATCGTAACCCACCTGTATGGCTGGCCACCATTTTTGAAAACTTAGAAAGCCAAAAACCAACGCCCTTTGACTCTCCGTATCGTAAAGGATGCCATCGTAGCATGCCTGCGGAGAGGTTTTAAAACCATCGTAAATTGCTTTGACGCCCTGTTCAGAGGTCGGATTCGTATTCAGAAAGAGATGATAGCCGGAAGGAGGACCACCCAAATAAACGCCACCTTTATCTTTTTCGTCGCGAGACGAGACGCTAATCAGAGTCATCTCATCCACTGCAATGGGATTATCGCTCAAGTTTTCAATGCCGACAGTTAGAATAATATAAGGGGCTTTACTATAGCAGTTCAGATTAAGATTGATGCGAAGGTCTTTGCCTTCGGCTTGGTGGGAAAATTTCACTGGCTGGTATATGCCAAATTCATCCTCCGTCAGTGGGCTGGTAAAAAACTCACGAGTACCATCATCCAAAGTGGTTAAAACGGTTCCATCCCCCAACACAATTTTTGCATACGCATTCCTGATGATGATATGTCCCGCCGGATGGATGTAGTCCCAAGTTCCTTTTGAAAGATTGAATTTGATCTGAAATTGCTTGTTTTGCGTGACGACAAAATGTCCTTGCCGCGTAACAGCCAAGTCATTGGCTCTTGATATCATAGAATAATATTCCTCCATCTGGACTGATTACTGACGATAGAATTTATGCGGTTGAGTGAACGAAAGTTTGTCCTGACAGGTCTACGCCACTGCTATCATCCGATTTATCAGTCCAGCGCCCAACAATAAATCAATTTAACCGAATCGTTGCTAACCGATGTCAACGAGAATGTCTCCCCCGGATTGAGAAAGATCACATCCTTCGATTCGAGTGTCCGTATCTCCTCGTTAGTCTTGACCTCGGCTTGACCGCTAGTCAATACATAGATCGCTTCCGTTGTTCTGGGTTCATGCGTAAATCCTTCTCCCGCGCCGAGTTGGATGTAGTCAACGGCAAGGTGTTGTGAGCCTTTTGCGCCCGATACAACGCTCCGCCAATCCCCCGGATTACCGAACACCGGTCCTGCTTTCGCCATCGTAATCACCTGTACATTGCTTCGGTGACCGGCTTGCGGTTTCGGTGTTTTATCGGGAGGCCCATCCCGCTCACCTCGGTATAGTGCCATGTCCGGCGGTGATTGGAAACTTATCAGGCGAGCCTGCTTATTCGTTACATTCACAGTGCCGTGAACCTCACCATCAGGGACAAAAATCATGTCACCCGCTGTAATCGGGGTGTAGACATCTCCCTGACGAATTGCACCACCACCTTCAAGGACGACGATTGCATCTTCTGAATAATCGTGATAATGCTGTGTAAATTCTTGTCCCGGTGCATGTAAGCCGTGATTCAGCGTCAATTGTCTCGACCCCATGTCGGGATGGACAACGCGCCAATTTTGCCCTTTGCCCATTCTGAATGGAGTACCGGATTGAAGATTGAGGATTTGCATGAATATGACCTTTCTTTTAGGACTTACGCAGTTGATTGCATCGATCCTTTAGTATCTCCTGCGCTCCAGTAATGTTGCTAGGTGTTATTGATGAGACTCGACATATTCTCTTAAAATATCATTGATGCAAACCTGATAGTAATCTCCAAACTTCTTTTCAAACCATTCAAGCACATCGACATCAATCCGAAAACGGAGAAATTCTTGAGGAATCTTCCTATCATTAACCCATCGTACAGGTTTCATTCTTTTCAATTCTTCTTTCGTTAATGGCGGATTATCTGGATCAGATAATGCAGCTTGATGGACTTCTTCTTCCGTCATTGCATCAAGACGTTTCCAATCTGTTTTTCCCTTTGGTGGATTTTTAGGGTCAAGGGTAATTCTGGTAATATTTTCTTCGCTCATAAGGCTCTGCCTTTCTTGCTGATATAATTCTATTTTTTTCACCTCGATAGGTATAGATCACAACGAGGACTTGCCGGTTGACTTCACCAATAACCTTAAACCTCTGTTCTCCGTAATCTTGACGGGTATCCTCTTCCTCAACGTAGAATGGGTCAAGGAAGATATTTGCAGCATCAGTAAAATCAATACCATGCAGCCGCTTATTTTTTTGGTTCTTGCTTTCGTCCCATTCAAACTCCATCAAATCATCTCTTTCTCATTTTCCGCTTTCCTCGTTTTCCAACGCTCCCAAAGCTCCTGCACAAGTTCCTTCATCTGAATTGCCTACTCCCATCTATCTGAAAGCTCCTGACCATCGGCACCCGTCATTGCGTAGAATGGGGGACCAAGCTCCGTCACGACTATTCCTTTTCATGTGTCAACCGATCCGTCGGGCATTTGGATTTTTGCAAACACAAGCGTGTTGCGCAATTCTCCAGAGGTTGAAAGGGCATCATTCCTCAACGTACCTTCCAATTCAAACCCCAGCCTCTCTGGGATGCGTCGGCTTCTCACGTTGTTTGAATCACACCGAATTTCTACCCGTTTCGCACCGAGCACTTCAAACGCAAACTTGGTGATTGCCTCTGTCGATTCCGTGATGTAGCCTTGCCTCTGAAAACGCTTTCGGCACCAGTAGCCGATCTCAAACTTTGGAACGTCCCAGTCGATTCGGTGCAAGCCACTCCCACCCACAAACAAGTTGGTGTCCTTGAGGTGGAGGTGAAGTCGAAGATCTTCCCGCGCCAAAAACCGACACCGAGCGTGACGAACATTCGCCTCAGATTCCTCAATGGTGGGAATTTCCTGCGCCCACGGCATCCAGATTTTGAGGTCGTCAAATGTCTCGCGAATGGCGGCGTTCATCTCAGCACCATCGCCCGGC
>JADFGN010000104.1 GCA_022567695.1 Candidatus Poribacteria bacterium
AACGCGGTATGTAACTAAATTTCTCTATTAAAGTATATATTTTAAACCACAGGACCCGCATGATAACTGATTTCTTGCGGGAACTTATTCACGAAAATTAGTTAATTGTTAGAGGCTTGCGCGAATTTCATTCCTTCGTCCTGCTCAAATCCGACAACCTTCGTTTCCCCACGTGAGCGATTCCTATACTTCTGCCTGCCTCATTCCCTCCGGAAGATCAAAGGTGATAATCAGACGATTATCCGCTAGCTTAGCACTTGTAACATTGGTGTGTGCAATGCTTCGCGGCAGCATAAGGTGTTGCTTGAACCCACCGATGCGCACGATTAATTCATCACCATGTTTGGACAGATCGATGTCTTGCTTCGTGATAAAAGGCAGGTACATCGATACCTGATACTGATTTCCAACTTTACTGAACTGATACGGATTTTCGTCAAACAACACCTCCGCAGGGTCAATGTCGGCATAAAGCGATTCGGCAAGCCGATAAAGCCCTTTCTCTCCCACGATTTCATCGTCAAACAGCGGCACCTTCCAAATCGGCACGTCCGAGAAATAGTTCAGGGCGTCGTTGATATATGTCTGTTGCGTCTGCTTCCACGTATCAAAAAACGCCGAATCCACCGTGTCGGGAAAGATTCGGTTGATGATTACGGCATCAATGCAAAGACCGTAAAGACAGAAGTACATGAACGCGCGTTGGGTCTCCTTGATTACGATCTTCTCTGGATTCGTAACAAGCCGAACGGTTGTGATTTTCGGATCCAACAAGATCTGGTCAATCCCCTCAAGCTGGTCAAACAGCTCTTTGATGTTTTGGAAGTAGTCGTCTCCCGGAAGCGGGACCGAGCTAAATCGCTCAACAATAGGACGAACAACCTTCATCAAATTCCGCTCTAACTTAAAGATACGATTGATATACCACTCAAGCGCCGTAGGAATGCTGACAAATCGAAGCGATTCTCCTGTCGGGGCGCAGTCGAGAATAATGACATCGTAGGTTTCCTCGCGCACATATTGATTGATGTAGAGTAGGGAACAGATCTCTTCCATCCCCGGAAAAATTGCGACCTCTTCAGCGACGATATTTTCTAAGCCTGAGCTGTTCAGTAGTGCTTGAATATAGCTGTGAACGCTTCCCCAATGCTCTATGATTGCCTCATGGATGTCAATCTCCTGAATCCAAAGTTTATCATTGATTTGTACCTGTTTCTCAGCCCCGCTGCCTGTCAATCGTTTCTCTTTGTCGAATACATCCGACAAAGAGTGGGCTGCATCTAGCGAGATAACAATCGTTCTGTAGCCGAGGTCTGCTAACTTTAGACCTGTCGCTGCGGCGATGCTTGTTTTACCGACTCCGCCTTTGCCGGCGTATAAGATAATACGCATCGTTTTTCCTTAGATTTAGGGGCAACGTCTGTGCTGCCCTATTTGATTATATACATCAGCGATCCGTTTTCACTGACGGTTGCATCCTATTTTTTTGCCGGAACTGTTTTCGTCGATTCAACGCGGCTTTCTGCCTTTTCGCCCGGTCATAGACCTGCTGATAGGAAGGGCTTGCTTTTTGCGTTTGTCCCAAATAATTCGCTAAAGTGTTTATCGTTGGATATCTAAGCAGATCGACAATGGACAAGTCTCTGTTGAGTACCGTGCGTAGTTTGCTATGAACCTGGACAAGAAGTATGGAATGACCACCGAGTTCAAAGAAATTGTCATGTGTGCCGACCGACTCTATATGAAGCACTTCCCGCCAAATTATAGCGATGGTTCTCTCCAGATCAGTTTTTGGGGCAATTCGCTCAACCGTAGATTGACTTGCCTCTAGTCCCATTGCCGTCAGTTTTGCTCGGTCAATTTCCCCCGACTCCGTCAGTGGCATAGTTGGAATCTGAATGAAATCGCAACGGCTGCGCGTTCCGAAGCGATCTTTTATCTCCGTTGTCTGTAGTTTGGCAAGAACCGTCTGGCTGGCCTTGCTACGCGGCATCTTGGGTAGTTTATTCCGATTCCATTGAGGTTCAACTTGGCTGGTGAAATAAGCACACAATCGCTGGGCATGATGGTCCGTCTCCTCCTCTATGTAGTGTCGGATATGAGGATTGTTCCCATCTAAACCGACCAGCAACTCAGGCTGATCACTGCATAAGCCAGCGAGGAATGAATAGATTCCACTTTCGGGCTTAATTGCATAGTATCCTCGAGCGAGCGTTTGATCCTTCATGGAATAGCCCCGGCTCATGCCGACCCCATCCCATAGGCTCCATGCAAAACAGTAGCTCTGCAACGATTTCTGATACCGTTGATAGTGCGTAAAACGTTCCAGAAAACAGTCGGCAGCAGCATAAGAACCTGCCATCAACCCTCCGAAGAAGCTGTTCACTGAAGAAAAGCTTATAAAGATGCCGTGTGAATTATCCTTCAGGAGTTGATGAAGTACCCAGGTGCCCACCACTTTGGGACGAATTGTTGAACTAAAAGTCTCCCACGATTCTTCAATCAATAACTGTTCGCGCAGAAGTCCTGCCAGATGGATAATCCCATCCAGATTACAACCCCAGTGCGCTTTCGCTTTGTCCACCATCCGCCGCATCTGATCGAGCTCGCAGATATCGACTGCTTCGTAGATAATCTCTCCACCAAGTTGCTGAAGTTCTCGGTAAGCATTGACGTGTTCAGAAATGACATCTAGCCTCTTCTCGCCGCTTTCTCCTTCTTCAGCTATTCCCATGTTCCGCGCCTCTTGTTCAGGTAGAGGCGTTCTGCCCACTAACAACAACCGAGCGCGATAATGTTTCAGAAGGTATTTGGCAATCTCAACGCCAATTCCTCCCAGACCGCCACTCAACAGATACATCCCACCATGTTTGAAAGGCACTTCCCGCTTGGATTCTCGGTCTTTTGCGTTGTTCAATTCTTTCGTCTGCAGTAGGTCTACTTTCTCCAGACGAGGGACCAGGCGATGTCCATTACGATAGGCGACCTCTGCATCCCTGTGCCCTTCCCGCAACTCCTGAAGGATATAGCTCGCATTTTCTTCTAGCCCGTTTGTCGGTAAATCGATATGACGACAGTCCAAACGCGGGTTCTCCTGAGAAATTGTCTTGATCAGTCCAAGCAAGGGTGTTCTCTCGTACGCGATTATGTCGGCTGACGAAGTCGGTTGCGAATGACTGGAAATCACGAGTAAGTGAACGGAGTGATTACTTTCATTCTGTACGAGCGCCTGAGTCAGATATAGGAGACTACAAATGCCTTGAACCTGCGCATGCTCCAATGCTTCTATACTGCTAATTTCGCTGGCGTAAGTCTCATACGTCCACAGGTGGAGAACTTGATCGACTTGAATGTTGGCTTCTAAGCAAGATGCCAGCAGGCAATGATAATGGTCGGGGTTCTGGGGATCGATACGATATTGATCGGCGCTGAGTCTGACAAAGTCTGAGCCCGCTTCAACATTCACACATATCTGGTTCAACTCGCCTAGTTTATCACACAGAAGACGACCTAGTCCCAACCGATCGAAGAACACCAGGGTACCGATTCCGGATTCCAGATTCGCTGGTTTGCCGATCCGCAGTTCTTTCCGACGCCAGATCTTTCGGTAGAACCAGTCCGGAAGCGTGTTGGCATTTTCCAACTGGATATCGATTTCTTTCAGGGCATTCTGAAAGTGACCCGCCGTCAGCATATTTTTCAGTTGTGTTCGCTGGATCTTTCCACTTGTTGTCTTGGGAAATTCTCTCTTCGCTACCGGAATGACATAAGTGGCACTCACGCCCAGACCAGACGCAACCTGAGCGCGTATGGATTTGATTAGGTCTATTTTTTCTTCGATGGTATCAATCACCGGCGTAAAGAATATCGCTAACTCTTCCATGCCTGTGGTCGGGTTTTCAATGCCGCAAGCTCCGACGTAGGTGGGTTCAACACCATCAATTTCATTGACAACCTGCTCGATTTCATAGCAATAATAGTGGGCACCACGAATGATAATCATCTCTTTCTCTCTGCCTGTAATTGTGAGTCCACCATTGAGAATAAAACCTAAGTCTCCCGTATTGAACCAGCCGTCACCTACAAAGGCCTGCTGATTTGCTTCGGGGTTTTTTAGATAGCTCGGCGTTACGACCTCCCCTTTTACCTGTATGTAACCAATCATACCTTCCGAGAGTAGTTGGTTATTTTTATCAACAATTCGGATCTGAACACCTGGTATCGCGGCCCCATGGTCGATGAAATTTACAGTCAATGCACTTTCGCCATCTGCTTTTCTTAACCATCCATGCAAAGGCGATTTTTCTAAATAATGAACATGAGTTTCAAGGCTAAAATTATTTCCATAGACAATCGCGGTACATACCTCCGCCATGCCATAAGCAGGCTGCATCGCATGAGATGAAACGCCAAAGGGCGCAACCGTAGACAGAAAATCACGAACAACAGGTGAGGTAACCTGCTCACCAGCATTGGTGAAGAACTTGATCGATGAAAGGTCCCATGTTTTGCCCTCAACTTCCGACAGGGCGTCTCTGACCATCTTATAGCCAAAATTCGGCGACCAGGTGTGTGTCACCTTATATTCCTCAATCAAATCTAACCAATTTAGAGGATTGGTTAAGATGGTCTTGGTGGGGACTTGTATTTGCTGACACCCCAGGTAGACATCCTTGATGTGGAACATCAAAAGTGGTACAACGTGATCCATGGAGAGCCAGTTAAGTGTGACATCCTTAGGCGTGTAATCGTTAAATTGCTTTGAGGCATGGATATGGCAAATGATTCCGTGATGTGTTTCTTGGATACATTTGGAAATCCCCGTGCTGCCTGAAGTTAATTGAAAGAATACCACTTCATCGGGCTGGCTTTGATGGGTGTGTTTTGATAGAGAACGACTGCGGGGTTCGTTGATGGATACGACCTCCAGGGCTTCCATTGGCAGAACACGCTTGAGACCAGCAAGCGATTCAATCAGGGAGTCAGTCGCCAAAATCGGCGGCTCCTCTAGCAATCTCCAGATGTTGAATAGCTTCATGACGATACTATTTTTCTTGTCGTACTCAGGAGGCACTGCAACCGTCACAGGTATTATTCCGCCGAGGACGCATGCCCAAAACGTCGCAAAATAATCCGGAAGCGACTCTATTTGCAGAATAGCTCGGTCATAGGGTTTTAAGCCCATTTGATACAAAGCGGATAGTATGCGTCTGGCTTCTGCCAGTAAAGCGGCATAGGTTTGACATACTTGTCTCCCATCGGGTTGAATATAAATGATGCCTTTGTTTTCATACTTTGTGGCAGTTTGAATCAGGGCATCCGTCAACGTCTTCGGTACATTTTCTTCTATAACCAGTGGCCCTCCATCACTGAGTGCGAGCGGGCGAAGTTCCGAATTGTCATGCGCTGTCACCTGATACGCCTGCTGGGCAACTCCCCCTTCTCCCTCACATAGACGATCGTCTTTCCAATGAGGGAGAAGGTCTGACAAATGCAGTGACGATATGCTCTTGGTATACACTTGGGCGACCACGACCACTTGGTCAACTTCCGGGACCGACTGTAGGCATTCTTCCCAGCGCCCCACCAGGTCAGCGTCAATAACTTCCGAACGTGTGAGAGCTGCCTCATCGATCTGACCGGTTATAGTAAGTGGTAAGTGGGTCATAGGTACATATGAGATAGGTAGCGTAGCCACAGGCCAGATGGCTTGTAATTCAGCCTGTAACTGTTTTTGTAAAACTTGCGCCACGTCTTGTCGGAACGCCGATGCGGTTGAAATAACATAGGCCACTAACACCTTTTCCGACGTTGCCGTCTCTCGTGCTAACACAACACAATCCTCAACTAATGGACTATTCACCAGGGCAGCCTCTACCTCGCTCAATTCGATGAGGCGACCTTCTACCCAAACCTGCCGACCTGCGGTGTCAATCCGGTCCGTTGAGTATTGTGTCTGCGTATTTACCCGCCCGAATAGCAATTGATGCTCATTGTTTGTCGACAAAGGTAGGCTCAAGATTCGTTCCTTGGGGTTTGCAACGATACCTTCGAGCAAAGTCTGAAAATGCACCAACATCCCGGTCATCGTGGAATCATCAAATAAATCTGTGTTGTACACTAACTGACCGCGGATACCCTCGGTTCGATCCCACAGATGAAACTCCATGTCAAAGCGTGTTATCCCGCTGTCAAGCTCAAGTGGGCGGAGTTCCAATCCTTTGAGTTTAAGTGTTCCTGCTGGCGCATTCTGGAGTACAAATACCACTTGAAAGAGGGGATTGCGCCCAGGGTGCCGTTCGATCTGCAACTTCTCTACCAGGATTTCAAAAGGTATGTCTTGGTGCGCAGATGCTTCCAAAGCTACTTGTCGAACGCGAGAGAGCAGTTCCTGGAATGTCGGATTGCCCGACAAGTCCGTGCGGAACACCACACTATTTGCGAAGAAGCCAATTAACCCTTCAATCTCCCGGCGATTGCGGTTTGCAATTGGCGATCCCACGACGATGTCATCCTGCTTGGTATAGCGATGCAACAGAACTTGGAACGCTGCAAGTAACGTCATAAACAGAGTGACCCCTTCCCCCTGGCTTAAGGATTTTATCGCGATGCTTAAGTCTTGAGGCAACTCCACCGATTGCATTTTACCGCGGAAAGTTTGCGCAGAAGGGCGAGGGGCATCCGTAGGTAACTCAAGTATAGACACTTCATTGAGTTTTTGCTGCCAGTATGAAAGCTGATCTTCGAGCACTTTTCCCTGTAGCCATTCGCGTTGCCAGACGGCAAAGTCGGCGTATTGGACAGGCAGTTCAGGAAGTCTTGGCTGCGTTGCACTGGCAAAAGCCTCGTAAAGTATTTCTATCTCCCGATTCAGCACACCAAGCGACCAACCATCGGCGATAATGTGGTGAATGGTGAACAGCAGCACATGTTCGGTTGCGCCTAATCTGATGAGGGTAATACGGAGGAGAGGCCCTTGAGTCAGGTCAAATGGCAGGCGCGCCTCTGCAATTGCCAGTTGCTGAACTCTTAATGCTTGTTCGTCCTTCGCCAGCTCTTGTAAGGCATCTATCACATGTAACTTCAAAGTTAGCGTTGGAGCGATTATTTGGACAGGTTGCCCATTTACCGCTTCAAAGGTCGTGCGCAGGATTTCATGACGCCTGATGACTTCATTGAAAGATTGCTCAAGCGCAGTCACATCAAGTGAACCTGTCATGCTAAAGGCGTACGGCAAGTTATAGAAAGGGTCATTCGGTGCCAACTGGTTGAGGAACCACATACGCTGCTGGGCGTAGGATAGGGGCAGAGCGTTCGATCCTTTGCTTCGGCGAATTATGGGCAACGATGATATATCGACGCCGTCTTGCCTCAGAAACGCATTAAGGAGTTCACGTTTATCCGCAGCGAGGTCGACAATCCGTTTGGAAAGGTCACGCATTTTGGTTTTATTCGATGCTCAATCAAGAATTATCTTCATTCATTTTGACGGTTTCAGACGTTTTCTTTGATTTTCTTTGACCAACCTTTGTCGTATAGCCAGTCAATAGTTTCCTGCACTTGTGCTCGCGTTTCCTGCTTATTCACATCTGCTTCCAACTGGGTTGTCATGAATTCTCTTAGAAAGGGCGCAACTATAGGCGCAACACTATATAATAGCACAGGGTATTTCAGGCTTGGATCCAGACGATGGTAACCCTTCAGCCGGGGCCAGAGGAGGTCTAGTTTCTTAAGGTTATCATCCGCTATGTCCTGTTGTGCATTTAACAGGAGGGAAGCGAGAGCCCTGAAATTATTTAATGGCGATGGGATTAGCCATTGTAAATAACCCCAGTTCGTAGGTTCTGTCCGTGATACATCAATAAACTGCTTCTTGCTGCCGGTACCCACTGATAGCACAAGAATATCCTCTTTGAAGGGGCCAGATTTACACCATTCTTCAAAAGAGGTGGCAGTTTCTTTACGGGGAGTTGCAAGTCGCTTGCAAAAATCCTGGATAGTCTTCAAACTCAAGGGCGTACTGTAGTGCTTATTTTTTAGCGCCTCCTCATCTTTACCAATCAGAGGTGCCAATTCAGTTAGTGCGGACATGGTAGGGCTGGCGTTAAACATTCCTCCGTCAATATACCCCTGTTCAATCGCTTGCAAGAATGGCGCAGCACCGGCGCGAATCGCCATGTCCAATGCAGACTGATTTGGATCGCCCCAGCTTGTAAAAAGTCTGGGCTCCCAGTTTCGATCTTTACCTTGAGAAGCGGCCAAGTCAAATGTAGTAATTAACACATTCTTCTTCATCTAGGTCTCCCAGAGTAAGTCGGTCGTCAATGTAGCGCGAGAGGATAGACCTGTAGTTGTCGGCTGATATGAAGGGAGACAGACCAAACGTAGCGAGCAACGTATTCCAGGGGGTATTGCTCATGAGCTTTGGTTCCTCCCATAACCTCACACATGCCTCCACGCCGTCAGCTGGATCGGCATGTTGAGCAAGTATGAGTGCGTTAATGGCACCGGCAGAGCTACCTGCAATTAAGTCAACCTCTTTTAGAAAATCTGGAACGGAGTAAGAAATTCTTTGGAGTAGCCGAGCATTTAATAACCCGGCTACACCCCCTGCGTCTAGGGACAAAATTTTAAGTAAGCTTTTTGTGACTTCACTACTCATAATTAAGACTCCTGGTATTAGATGAGACGGAAGAGTCCTTCCGCGCTTTTAGCCTTGCTCGTCACCAGTATGGTCACTCACTATACAAGAGACGTCTGAGTGATTTTTCTCATTGCACTGTTGAGGTGAGATGCAACTATTATAGCAAGGTCGCAAAAA
The DNA here is from genome assembly GCA_022567695.1 of Candidatus Poribacteria bacterium. Classification (GTDB taxonomy): domain Bacteria; phylum Poribacteria; class WGA-4E; order WGA-4E; family PCPOR2b; genus JADFGN01. The sequence goes on from JADFGN010000104.1 coordinate 8,822, forward strand.
AAAAGATATGGAATAATTATCGTCAAAATAAACTTGAAGCAGACATCAGGAATCCAGTCAACTCGACATAGCCGTTACCGTTGATGGACTGCCCATTGCTTGTGCCAGAAATCTGCACTGCCCCCTCCCAGTACCGTCCTATGGAGAGATTCAGTTCTTGGTTTGCCAAATAAGGGTCAATTACCAGCATGAGTTGTTCAGAGGGAATCTGCAGCCGCCAACGAGATGGGTAGCGTATTCCACCAACGGGGTTTTGCCAGTGATCCAAAACATCAATTTGAACATCGTCAAGGGCGAGCGGACGAATAGAACCATTGGCACTGACGATCAGGCCGCGACTAAAGGGTGAAGCACTGCCGTCAAGTTGCCTCAACAGATAGAACATTACTTCGCGCCCATCAGAAAGCTGTAGGCCAAACCAGTTCCACCCCGCTTGGTCCTTCGCTAGAAAGCTACTCCCCCACTCACGGTCTAACCAACTTGCTCCGCGAACCTGAAAAGTTTTCCCATCCACCCGAATCGTACCATGAGTAGGCATACGAGTCAACGAATAATAATAGGAGGCATTGCCTACATCTCTACTTTTCTGAGACATTCCCTTATCGCCAACAAGGACAGGGGGTTTGCCACGTTCCAGTATGAGGTCGATAGCAACTTCGTCTTCGACGGCAGAAAGGTGAATCCGATCGCCCTCCGCGGAGGAGATGTCCTGCTGGCTGTGAGGAAGTTTGCTTTCATCGACAGCCGACCAGTTTTCGACCCAAACTGAAAAGGGAGTAGCACTAGCACCGGCAAGCCCGACAGCCCCGCGACTTTTGCGTTCAAAAGCGTAAAAGCGGCGATTTTCAACATCTGTGAGCGCAAAGTGCGCCATGTATACCTGGTTTGTCCTCCACGTTGACTTTCGCTCTACGGGTTTGGATGTGAGTGCCATTCTGAAAAAAGTGAGCTGATAGCCGAAATGCCTTCCCGCATCAGTATCAAGATTCCCGACGTAGTACCACCACTCAATCCGGTACTCGGGATGGGGGCCGTAATCGGCAGGAAAGGAGAAAGTGCGCGGGGAGGTGACTTTTGGAAAGTCAGATACGTCAGGACTTCGCGACAGTTTGATGAAGCCATTTTCCTCCGAAACGGGTATCTTTTTTCCTTTCTCCGTTGAGGGGCCTGCTGTGACTTTTACGGAGATCGCTATCACCACAGCCGCAAGGGCAACCGAGCCAAAAATCAGAACACGTCGAAACATATCACTCCCTTCAATCAATTAGACACCACTATTCTAGAATTGAGGAGTCCTCATGTCATTCTGAGCAAAGCGAAGAATCTAGACCTTTCGCGTTGCTCAAGATGACACCCGTACTGTCAAACTCTACGTTGAGATAATGCCCCTTTTCTGAGCCTCAACTCCCGTTATCGTCATACGGTGTTTTCTCGTCGGCATTTTTCCGGTTACAGATTATCAGACGGCATCGTCTCCCTTCGGGATTAAGAAAAACGCCCCGGCATCTGCCAAAATTGCACAAATTCCGGGGCGTGTTGTTATAACCGAGACGTGAAATGTGATGGATAAGCCGCTCGATTCCCTTGACAATTCGATCTGAAATTGGTAATATCGTCAAGGGAATTGCCTATGTATTTATCTCAATCATGGTTTCATAATCGAGGGAAACAGTGGCGTCAACATCTGTCGCAGTGGCTTGATCGGCATGAAGTGTCTGAATCCGCTATCATTATGTCCACCGCTTTGGTGGTAGGCATCGGAGCGGGCTTGGGTGCTGTCATCTTTCGATGGCTTATCGAAGGGGTACAAGCACTTGCCTACGACGGATTAGGCGGGTTGCTAAAGGGCATTGCTCCTTTTCACCTGCTCATCATTCCGGCGGTAGGCGGCGTAATCTTTGGGCCGCTCATCTATCGCTTCGCCCGCGAGGCCAAGGGACACGGCGTGCCCGAGGTGATGGAGGCGGTGGCGTTGCGCGGTGGGCGCATTCGACCGCGGGTCGCTTTTGTCAAGGCGTTGGCATCATCGATTTGCATCGGGACCGGGGGTTCGGTGGGACGCGAAGGCCCCATTGCTCAAATTGGATCGGCGTTGGGTTCGACGATTGGTCAAGCCCTACATCTCTCCGACGAACGGGTGCGCGGCTTGGTTGCTTGTGGTGCCGCTGGCGGTATCGCCGCCACGTTTAACGCGCCGATCGCCGGTTCGATCTTTGCGTTAGAGGTGATTCTGGGCCAGTTCCACGCGGTCAACTTTGGCGCGGTGGTCATCTCGGCGGTTATTGCTGACGTCATCGCCCAAACCTTTGAAGGAAACCTGCGTGCCTTTGCCGTACCTGAATACACACTGGTCAGCCCGTGGGAGTTGGTACTTTATATTATGCTAGGGGCAATCGCCGCCGTACTCTCAGTTGGCTTCAGCCGGCTACTCTATCTTTCGGAAGATTTGTGGGACGCGATTCCTTTTCCCGAATATCTCAAGCCGGTCATCGGTGGCGTCCTGCTAGGCGTTGTGGGGATTCTCACATTTAAGGGTGACGGCGGATTCCCGCGCGTCTTTGGCGTTGGTTACGACAGCATTGGCGAGGCGCTAATCGGGAAACTAGCAATCTGGGTGACATTCGCCCTCTTTTTTGCCAAGTTGCTTGCGACGATTCTTACGCTTGGTTCCGGTGGGTCTGGCGGCATTTTTGCGCCATCGCTCTTTATGGGGGCAATGCTCGGCTCGACCTTTGGTCAAATCGCAAACCGGTTTTTTCCAAACATCACCGCTCCGTCGGGGGCGTATGCGATGGTCGGGATGGCAGCCTTTTTTAGCGGCGCTGCGCATGCGCCAATCAGCGCCATCCTCATCCTGTTCGAGATGACCGGCGATTATAGCATCATCCTGCCGCTCATGTTGGCAACGGTAATGAGCACCTTAATCTCTCGAATCATCAGTCGTGAATCCATCTACATCCTTAAACTGAGCCGACGGGGCATCCACCTACAACAAGGGCAGGACATTGATGTGATGCAAGGGGTAACCGTCGGTGAAGCCATGACAACCGATGTCGATGTTGTTCCGCTGAACATGCCACTGCAGGAGTTAGCAAACGAGTTTGAGCGAACTCACCACCACGGTTTTCCGGTGGTTAATATTGAAGGCAAGTTAAGTGGAGTGGTCAGCATTCGAGATCTGGAGCGAGCGCAAACAGCGGGATCGATTGAAGGCAAAGCGGTCTCTGACATCGCTACCACTGAAGGGCTTTCAGTCGCTTATCCCTACGAGCCGATGTGGGCTGCATTGCGCCGATTGGGAATTCGCGATGTGAGTCGATTGCCGGTAGTGAAGCGAGAAAGTTCGCGTGAACTGGTGGGCGTCGTACGGCGAGGCGACATCATCCGCGCATATCATCATGCCATTATCAAGAGGGCTAGCCACCAACACCGTGTCGAAGTGTTGCGCTTAGGCAAATTGGATGGTACGAGTTTTGTAGACATCGATATCTCCCCTCAATCGCCCGTCGTTGGGCACCGGGTCAGTGAAATCAATTTGCCTGCTGAGTGTCTGATTGTCTCCGTGCGGAGAGGCCGCAAGCTGTATGTGGCTCACGGTTACACGGTATTTCAGGCGGGAGACCGGGTGACTGTCTTCGCCGATAGCGACTCCATTCCAAAAGTGCGCGAGTGCTTGGCGAGTGAACCCGCTGGATATAAAGAAGTTGAGGAACACAGTGTTAGGCATCGCGAGTTTATCATCCCTGTTGGTGCGACCTGCTGCGGTAAAAAAGTGCGCGACCTTTCATTGCCTCCAGATTGTATCTTGGTCAGCATCCGCCGCAGTGACGAGATTATTGTGCCGCACGGGGACACCGTTCTTCAGGCGGGGGATGTCGTTGAGATCTTTGGCGTGCAAGATGAATTGACCGAGGTGGAGATGTGTCTTTCACGCTGAAAGTATTAGCCATATTCTTGCACTATGCTTATTCTACCTACCTACCTACTTGCGAAAGAGGCTTGGAGACCAAGCGCATCTTTTTATTTTATTGGTGTTGTCAATCAACAAGATCCGGCTGAAATCGTCACTGCATTTGTCAACCATTCTAAAGTTGGATTGAAGTGTTGGTGCAAACTAAATCCAAAGGTTGATGGCAAAAAAGCTAGAATTAAAGGAGATTATAGGACGATGGATTCACGATTGGTATTGAGTCTGTTCTTGTCAGTTGCGTTGGCTACCATTATCAATGCAGATACGAAGGGAGTTAGAGTCGTTGAAGGTCCTATCGTTTTGCATGCCAGTATCGCGGGACAGTGGGGTGGACATACCTTCTGTTATCTGCTCCAAGGCGAACAAGCCGTGTTCTGGTCAGCAACTGCTTACCATGAACAACAGCCACCTACGGCGCTAGTTGGGCAGTATCCCACGCCAGGTTCTGGGCTGGAATCCGCAGTCTCAAGCCTCCAATTCACTGGAACTGATGTGAAAGGAAACAACCAACCTCAGATGCTCCGAACTCCCGATGGTCACCTTCATGTTTTCATCGGTGTTACCCATACGACAGACAATCCAAACTTCTCACCAGGACGCTTACGTTACTTCCGTAGCAAAATCCCAGAGGATGTCTCGATACTGATGGACCGAACGGAACTCCTCCCAACGGAGACTTACGACAGCTTCCACCTTCGGATGAATGTCGGGTTGAGTCCTGATGGTCATCGGATGGCGTTGGTCATCCTGGCTATCTCTGAAGATGGGAGCGTACCCTCCAACACACCTGTTGTGTTTATCGGCGAGAGACAGGGATTGGATTTCGTCTTTCAATCCCCTGTCCGCTATGCAGAGCCCATGAGTCTTTTCTATCCTCAGGTGGCCGCCACAAACGAAGGAATCATCATCGTCGGAGAAGTCTGGGATAATTCTGCTCGTGTTATCACGCGACTATTGCATCTAGACTGGCAGGGCAAATTGGTCCATCGGGAGGACCTACCTACGGATGGAGATGGCAACTTCCTCTCGCTTGATTTGCGACCGCTTGAGCCAAGCGATTGGAGCAAGCTGATTATATACTACAACAGACTCCCGGCAGATCATAAGGTGTGCCACCATGAATTCTGGGAGTATGATGTGGCCATGCAACAGCTCCGTCTGCTGCGCTCTCTTGAGACCGAGTACGGTTTGGCCAACTACGGGAAGTGGCTTCCGGCATCAGACGGTTGTTCGGTGTTTATCAACAATCCGTCCATGAGTGCATTACATGTATGGAAAGGAGACATCCTCGGAGGCGGGGAAGTGTCACGCACACCACTCGCCGGGGCGAATCCCCTTATGCTCGGTTATCCAGCAACTGTTTACGTCTTTGCTCCGAACATTCTACAAGGGTCTGTGGTTTCTCCTGGAGAAAGCTACATTGCGTCCGATTGCTTCAATCCAGGAAAGGAGCCAGAGTTCTCTGGTCCTTGTTCCTTCTTGCTTTGGAGATTGGATTTGGACATTAATCAGAGTATGAAACGTGGTGGAAGGTAGGCTGGCTAACGCATCTCTGGCTAAGGCTATCTGCCGCAGCATGCAAGAATAAAATTAGATTCAGAAATCAAAACGCTTGCGGTATGAAGACAAGATAAATACCGTTGCGATAACGGCACCGACAATACCCACCGGCCAAAATGCATCAATCCGATCGACGACGAATCCGAGGAGTGGGGCAAGCAACATGGTCGCACCCGATTTTGCTTGCGATTCAATGGAGAGTATCGTCGCCCCCATCTCCGGTGATGAGGAAGCATTGATTCGACCCACGAGTACAGGCCGCCAGAGGTCTTGAAGTGCTGTTAACATGATAAAAGCTACAATCACAAACGCATACTGTTTGAACCAAAGCAGCGGCACAAGACATACAAATAGCAAGCCGTTTACACGCCACATGAATTGTGTTGCGCTTGCCTCACCGCCTCGCCAATCAACCAGCCGATGGGCTTGACGCGAAGCAACACTGGATAGCAAATTTAGCACAAAGTAGACTACTCCAATTAACAATGTCACCCGTTTCTGCTGATCGAGTGCCAAAAGCAATGGCAGAGCAATGGCGGTCTGCTTGAGAATTGGCTGCAGATAATCCTTGCTTGCTTTAAATCCAGTTTCAAATCCTACCGCCTCTCCCAATAGTCGGCGCAACGGAGGTTGCCCGGCGATCTGCTTGAACGCCTTCCATAGCAGGGCACCCACGACTTTCATAGAAAATTCATGTTTTTGCTCACCGTCCAATACGGCAGGATAGCCAAGAAAGTTGATGATATTGAGCACATAAGGGATAATAGAAAACCAGAAGATGTAGCTATAGTTGCCGCTGTAAAATACCAACGCGCTGGCAATCAGTACAGAAACGGCAGAACCCATCTTCGACCATGAGCGAGTATAGCCGTAGACTTTCGTTTTCTCGTGACTTCTACCGTCAAGCCGAAGCCAGTCGAAGATCATTGCTTTGTGTGTGCCGGTTCGGAACGCATTTCCGAGCGCGTAGAAAAACATTGCTCCGAACAGAACGATGAGTGACCGACTCCAGCCGAATGCAGCAAATGCCACGATATACGCACAGAACGAGAGAATCATCGATCGACGTCTGCCGTATAGGTCAGCGATCGCTCCGCTCGGAATCTCAAACAGATTGACGCAAAGCTCCCGAAATCCAATCAAGATGCCGATTAGAAAAAACGAAAGCCCTTTTTGCCGAAAAGCCAAGATTAGAAATGGCTCGTAATATCGCTGGTTTTTGAGGAATCCGTAGAGTGAAAAGCGAAACAATATTGGGAGACGCATGTCGAGTTTTCTCGATTATAAGTACATGTAGACCTGACAGGTTTGCCAAATCTGTCAGGTCTCATTGATTCAATTCGCGGAAAGGATTCCGCTCCCACGCACTTCACATCTGAATTCTCAGGTTGACGCGGAAGTGGCGTTCTGCCGCTGGATAAAGATACACTAACCCACTTCCCGTATTGTCCGGGAAACCGGTTGTACTATAAGATCGATCAAACAGATTAAGCCCCTCAACCGCAATGGAAATCAACTCATACTGGTATGAGATTTTAGCGTCCACTGTTGTGTAATTTGGTAGCTCTATTGTGTTTGCATCATCAAGAAAAATATCGTTGATGGACTTGACAATTAGGCTTCCACCAATGCCAGACGAATGAACGGTACTCACTCCGCCAACGAATGTATGGCGGGGAATTGCTTTCAAGAATTTCCCATCGTTTTCGCCGAGTTGCGAGGTGGCAGATTGGTAGGTGTGATTTAGAAAGAGGTTCGTGCTCGATTTAATGTAAAATTTGAGTCCTGATTCAATCCCTTGATGACGGCTCTTTCCGATGTTGACATACTTGAACTGTTCAAGGCTGAAATCCAACTCATCCTTCAAGTCCATAGAATATGCCGCGAGAGACACTTCTGCACTCAAGGTATTCGGGAGAATCGTTTCACGATGATAAGCTCCAATTTCCCGGTTCGTTCCAAATTGCGGCTTCAGGTCGCTGTTTGCAAGGAAAATCTTAAACGGCGGAAATTCAACAGGGATTGAACGTTGATCAAACAATTGATCGAGCGTTGGTGCTTTAAATGACCGTGAAATATTTGCGTACAAGTTTCCAACACGCTGACTTGAATTGATGTAGCGATAATTTAGGCCAGCCTTCGGACTGAACGCAGAATTGGTGGAAGTGATGTCATTTCCCTGACCGGTTGCCATCGGCTCGAACGTATCTCGAATTGAATCAAAACGTCCGCTTACGACAACCCGAAGATCGCTTATCGGTAGCAACTCATATTGCAGGAATGCAGCGATAGTGCGGCGATCGCCGTCTCCCTTCTCGTCTAGCTCTCCACGACTTACGGCGGAAGCGTTTTGGTAATCAGAGCGTCCACCGAGAAAGAATTGATAATATTCGGAAGATAGGCTACCCAATGCCCCATCGACTCCGGCGATTAGTTTACTGCTGAAAGGTATTGGCAGCGAGTTGAATTCCACTTGAAAAGACCCCGCCAGACGCGATGTGGACAACACGCGATTTTTTGTGTCAGCGAATTGTGGACTCAATGGAAGTGTTCTGACAATATCAGCTTCACGAATCTCTCCCGAAACAGA
>JADFGN010000105.1 GCA_022567695.1 Candidatus Poribacteria bacterium
AGGGTGAAAAGCGACTCGAATTCAACGGGAAGAGACCCACGAGGTCACACTATGAGAACAGTTTACGTAGACAACAACGCCACGACCCCCGTTGCGCCTGAAGTAATGAAAGCGATGACCCCATACTTCACCGAGCGGTTCTACAATCCCAGTGCGATCAGTGGGTGGGTGCATGGCATCGATGCCGCAATCGCCAGAGCCCGCCGGACGGTGTCCGAATTTTTGGGTGCTTCAGACCCCAAGGAGATTGTCTTCACCTCCTGTGCGACCGAAAGCAACAATTGGGCGATTGTCGGGGCAGCGAGAGCACATCAAAAACGCCGACACATCATCACGTCGAAAGTGGAACACCCTTCGGTTTTAGAAGTCTGTAAATCGCTATCCAAAGACGGCTACGATGTCACGTTCCTCAATGTAGATGGCGACGGCAACCTGAGTCTGGATGCGTTAATGGACGCCATTCGCCCCGATACGCTCCTGGTGACGCTGATGGCAGCGAATAACGAAACCGGTGTGATATTCCCTGTGGATGAGTTATCGGCTGCGGTCAAAGAACGAGACCCGAACATTATATTTCACACTGATGCCACGCAATACGTCGGAAAGCTGCCGGTTGACCTAAACCATAATTTTGAACAGGTCGATCTGATCTCCTTTTCCGGTCATAAAATTCATGGTCCGAAAGGGATCGGCGGGCTTTTCATTCGGGGTGGCACGTCGTTAGCCCCGCTTCTTTACGGTGGGCATCAGGAAAACGGTCGTCGGAGTGGAACCGAAAATGTACCGGGAATAATCGGTCTGGCGAAAGCGTGTGAGTTTGCAGAACGAGGCATCGAAGAGATGCAACGTGTGAAATTTTTACGCGACCAATTGGAAAAAGAACTGCTTGCGTTATTTCCTTCCGCGTTAGTAAACGGTGCAAAGGCAAACCGTTTGCCCAATACCCTGAATATTGCGTTCCGAGAGATAGACAGTGAAACGCTTCTCCATCAGCTTTCACAGAGTGGCGTATACGCCTCAAACGGCTCGGCATGCGCGACCGGTTCATTGGATTATTCTCACGTACTCCGGGCAATGGAAGTGCCGTATGATTACGTTGCCGGCAGTATTCGATTTAGTTTCAGTCGATTGAATTGTGCTGAGGATGTGAAAACGATAATAGAGAAGATGAAAAAGAAAGGTTGCAGATGATCAAAGAGATGCTCAACCAAATTGAATCTGGTTCTCAGAGTTGAACTCGAATCTGCCATAAAAAAATGAAGGAGCCAACATGGTACATTCGCTATCCATTACGGTGGGTATAAGTGGCGCACAGATCAACGGACGCGATGAACGCGCAATTCAGGCGGGAGTCGATTATCTCGCTGCACTCGGTGGGGGAACGCTGAAGATACTCCCTGGCGAGTATCACCTCAACAACGCAATCTATTTGAGAAGCCAGATTCAGATCGAAGGTAGCGGGGCTGATACGGTGCTAATCAAAAACCCATCTGTTCAGACATCCCTCGCGGTCGATTCCGATTGGTACGATGATCATGTAACCCTTACGAATAGTGATGGTTTTGAGATTGGATACGGCGTGTGCCTGAGGGCAAAGACGCCGCAGAGCGACGGATCGAACGTCATCAAGCGTACGATTATTGGACGCGATGGGAATCGGGTGTGGCTTGACCGCCCGCTTGAGAAGAATTTCTGGGCAGACCATGAAGCCCACATCTCAACCCTTTTCCCAATTTTAACTGGCGAGCACATTCATGATGTTGAAATCCGCGACCTCATCCTTGATGGCAACCGATTGAACAATGAACGTCTCGATGGGAATTATGCAGGGTGCATCTTTTTGCAAAACTGTGAGCGCATCCAAATCGAGAATGTCGAAGCGCGAAACTATAACGGTGATGGCATTTCATGGCAAGTCTGCCACGACGTCACAGTGACCGATTGCCGCAGTCTGAATAACGTCGATCTCGGTTTACACCCAGGTTCGGGTTCTCAACGTCCAATCATGCGGAATAATCACCTTGAAGGAAATCGGCTCGGACTCTTTTTCTGTTGGGGCGTAAAACATGGAATCGCCGAGAATAACCGCATCCTCAATAATCGCGAGTTTGGCATTTCTATCGGGCATCGGGATACAGATAACATCATCCGATCTAACCTCATCGAAGGAAGCAGAAAGATTGGAATTTATTTCCGCGAAGAGCCAAATGAGGGACGTTGCCCACACCGGAATCTGGTGGAAAATAACCGTATTGTCAACAGCGGTTCAGATGGAAAGGGAACGGGCATCGGCATTCGAGGAGAAACACGCTCGATTCGCATCCAACGCAATCAGATCATCGAGACACGGGGACCGGCAGAATATGTTGGTGTAAGAATCGGAGAGAAAACTTCGGACGTTGTTCTTGAAGCCAACGAGTTCTCAGGATTGGCTGTGGATGTCGATGATTTGCGGAGTCGCTAATTAAATTATGACCGAAGAGAATAAAATTCGTGTGGACCTTTCTGAAGATCGAGATCTCCTGCTTTGGCGAGAAGATTTCTATCTCCCAATCTTTGAACATGCGCTCACTGAGATTGGTGATTTGCATGGGGTGCGGATTCTTGAGATTGGCTGCGGTACAGGTGGAACAGCGGTACTGCTTGCCAAACGTGGTGCATCTGTGCTAGGTATTGACCTGCTCTCCTTTCGATTAGATGATGCCAGAAAAAGAACAGCAGAGCATGGTGTGGCGGAGTCAGTTCAATTTGCACTGATGGATGCGATGCAACTCGCCTTCGATGACAACACATTTGATTTGGTTATATCGAAGTCTGCCTTGATATTCACTGACCATATACGCGCGGCACGCGAGTGTTACCGGGTACTTAAGCCAGAAGGCCAGGCAATCTTTATCGAAAATATGCACAACCATCCCCCGCTCTGGTTGTATCGAAAACTGTTTGTGACTTATGCCTCGAATACACATTATTTTTCAATGGTGGACATTGAAAAAATAGGTGAAAATTTCGATTTTATGCAACACCGTGAATTTCACCTTTTAGCGATTGGAGCTTTAATCTGGCAGAAACTGTGTCCTGTGTCAACCCTTTATCAATTCACGCTCAAGCACCTCAAATCGCTTGATGATTGCCTGCTCAAATGGTTCCCCCCACTTCGTCGCTTCTGTTGGATCACAGCAATGATTTGCGATAAGAGATAAAAAATGGTATAAAGTGCGAAGGTTCAATGCAGGCTTATTTTAAGCCATCCCGACAAATCCTATTGGAGGTAAATATGCTCAATCAAGATCAAGTTGAAGCGTTCAGAGTCAAGGGCTTTCTTCTTGGTGAACGTGTTTTAAGTGATAGACAAGTTGATGTCCTGCGAGAAGGACTTGACCGCGTCATTACTGACAAAGGAGATTCTCAGAAACCTCAACCTGTCCGCATTGCGAATTTGTCCAGAAATCCCGAAACGGCAGTCTGGCAGGTCGTCAACATTTGGGAAGCCAGCGAAGCCTTTCGGGAGTTAATCTATACCCCTCAAATCGTTGAGGAAGTGGCACAACTAACGGCTGCTCGCCAATTGCGCGTCTGGCACGATCAGATCCAGTACAAGCCTGCTGAAAAAGGCGGTATAAACATGTGGCATCAGGACTCGCCGTATTGGCCCATCCTGACACCGAAGACAAGCCAAGTGAGCGCTTGGGTCGCCTTAGACGATGCGAATAAATCCAATGGCTGTATGAGCATGGTATCTGGTTCCTACCATTGGGGAAACCAGATTGATTTTTTGCACACCTTTAAAGACTACGATGCCATGCCTTCTGCCTTCCAAGGGCATGAATTGGAGGTGGACTTATGTGCTGTACCGAAGGGGCATGTGCACTACCACCATTCATTGACGTGGCATGGTTCGCATGCCAACACGAGCAGGGAGCCGCGCCGAGCAATCGCTATTCACTACATGACTGAGGAAACCTGTTACGATGCAAGCGGCAACCATGTCATGAAACCTTTTGTTGAGGTAGCTAATGGAGAACAGTTAGCGGGAGACCACTTTCCACTGGTTTGGGATAATGGACACGCTGTCAGTTCTTAAGGGAATGGCTACGAAATATGTATTGGTCAACAACATGTTACACATCAGATTCAAACCTAACCCCCCGGCCCCCTTCCCCCGATCTATCGGGGAGAGGGGCTGGGGGAGAGGTCTGTTGCAGATCTCCAATATATATTTGACCCTTACAGAATGGCTACGAAATAACTCCTACATTTCGGGCGAGGCATGCCTCGCCCCTACGCTGTGGGTCGAACAGATGTGTTCGATTTATTAAATCTCCATTCCTAAATTGGTAGTTCTATCTCTTCGTTTACCCCAAATCCCGCCGCAGTTCATCTTCAGAAGCAACGTCGGCAACCGTGCCCGGCGGATTGTCATACCAGCCTGGGTCATCATAATTCTTAAGGTTCTCTCGCACTTTAAGAATCGTAAACATCCCACCCATTGTGATGTAGTCAAATGGGCCCTGTGCGCCGACCATAGGAATGCTATTCTTCGGCACCGGCATGTGTCCCGCTTCGATGTGAACGCCATGTTCACCCATGCCGTCTTCACCCATCGTCATGTAGGCTGGCAACAATTGACGAATTTTCCGGTCAATGTTTCCTTTATCCATTCCAACAACGTTGGGGAAGTCGTGTCCCATCTGGTTCATGAGGTGATGGGTCATATGACAGTGCATCGCCCAATCCCCTGGTTCGCTGGCAACAAATTCAACGTCGCGGGTCGTGCCGACCGGAACGAGAACCGTCGTTTCCGGCCACTGTCCCGACTTCGGTATGCGTCCACCGTCAGTCGCTGTAATCTTGAAATAGTGACCGTGCAGGTGAATTGGGTGATGGTCCATCGCGCTCAGATTGCCGAAGCGAATGCGTACCCGATCGCCTAGCTTGGCGACCAGCGGTTCGATGCCGGGATAGCACTTGGCATTCATCGTCAAGACGTTAAAGTCGGTCATCTCATTGGGGTTGGGCGTCGTTGTGCCCGGATCGATTCGCCACTCGCTGAGCATAATTGCAAAATCCCGGTCTACCTTATAATCCGAGTCAGGTTTCCTCGGGTGGAAAACCATCATCCCGAGCATGCCCATCGCCATCTGTGTCATTTCGTCGTGGTGAGAGTGGTACATGTATGTCCCTGATTGGCGCACCGTCCACTCGTATTTGAACGTCTCACCCGGTTGAATCGCTCGCTGGTTGAGCCCACCGACGCCGTCCATGCCGCTAGGCAGATAGACGCCGTGCCAGTGGACCGACGTGGGGGCTTTGAGCTTGTTGGTGACGTAGATGCGGATGCGATCCCCGTCCACCGCTTCGATGGTCGGTCCGTGAACTTCTCCGTTGTAGCCCCAACATTTGGCTTTCAGACCGGAGGCAAATTCGTTCCATACCTCTTCGGCGATGAGATGGTACACCTTTACACCATCGACAATCTTCCACGGCAAAGACGACCCCATAGGGGTAATGACTGGCGTGTAGTCTCTGTTGGGAAGCCCCGGTTCGAGCACCGGACGGTTGGGGTCACCAGCGTACGCTTTGTCCCAACGCGACTCCGTCGCGTTCGCCTGAGAACCACCCAGTGCGACAAGACCGCCAATGAGTGCGCCGGTTTTCAGTAGGTCTCTTCGGTCCATCTTAGTGTCCTCCTTCATTTGCTGTTGATGACGCCCCGGGTACCCTGAACTCCATCGATGGTGTCGTCGAAGTCGATACGCCCAGCCGTCCGTTTAGAATCTGGTCGAGTTCCGCCTTTGCGATGTGGTAATTCAAGAGCGATTGGATATATCCACGACCCGCATCGATTTCCTGTTGTTTTGCGAGTAACAGTCGGAGTGTACCTATCTGCATTGCGTTATATTCCAACTGAACTTGGTCGAGGATGCTCGCTTGGAGTGGGAGCATCTCTTGCTGATAAAACAGTGCGGTGCGGCGTGCTGTCAGCAGACGGCGTCGTGCCGTGCGGACGGCGGAACGAATCTCGACAGCGAGCGCGTAATATTCCTGCTGCTGACGTCGTAATTCTGCCGCCGCTGCTGCACGCCGTCCCTGATTCCGGTCAAACAGCGGAATCACAAAGCCCAGCGCCGGTCCCGCTTTCCACTTTCCCTCTTCCTTCTCGATTTCCGTGCCGAGGTCCAGCACCGGAACGAGTTTTGTGGTGTTTTCGACCCTCAGTTGTTTGCCAACCGAGACGATCGCTTGTCGTGCGATGGCAAGGTCGATGCTCTTTTCAATCGCCTGCTTTTCTAGGTCATCGAGCAACATCGCATCGGCAGGAATATCCGGCAAGCGAGATTCGACCGTCCACGCCGTATCCTGACCCCACAGACCCATCAGCCTGTTGAGTGCTTCACGGCTTTCAGCTTCCGCGACTTCGGCGGCGGCAAGTTCCAGCCGCGACCGCTCATAGAGTGCCCGTTGAAGAAACAGGTCTAGTTCGGGGATATTCCCAGCCTCTTGAAGTTTTTGGGCGAATTCGTATCCTGCCTGCGTTGCAAGAACGACCTGCTGGAACATGTCTAACATCTGCCCGTCGGCTTGGACACGGTAGAAGGTTTTGCGTGTCTGCCCCGCCAAATCAATCACAGCAGCAGTTACGCGGAGTTTCGCCGCCTCGAATTCGGCTTGTGCAACCGATTTACGCATCGGGGCGTAGAAAATCGAAAGGAAATCCATCTCCACTTCAAAAGTGTATGTACTGTCGTCTTTGGCTTCCGCTACGGCTTCGTCGTCAGAGAGACCGAACGTTGCAACCCCATGAAAGATTGGGTTCGAGAGCAATCCAGCGTCAATAACGGCGGATTGAGCGACCCCGAGTGCCTCATAGTTCGCTTGCAAACGGCGGTTGTTCAACAGTGCGATTTGAACGGCGGTATCGGCGGTGAGCGGTTTATCCAACAGTTCGCGAACCGCTTGAGCCGCTTCATTATCCGCTCCGGTGTTCTGATTCCACTGTACGCGGTATCCGATGCGCTCGTCAACTTCTTGCTGAACGGCACTGAAGCCAGCTTCTTTGGAGATACCGGCACACCCTGTCAAGACCAAAATGGCAAAGCACAAGGTAGCAGAGAGAAGCGTTGGGTGGGAAAACCCCACCACAACGCTGGTATTGTGTGTTTTCATGATAGCCTCACTTGCGCTCGTGCTTGTGTTCGTGCTTCTCATCCTTATCGGAGTCAGCCTGTTGATGTTCATGCTTTTCGTCCTTGTCAGCATCGTGCTCATGGGCTTCGTCGTGTTCGAACGTCCCCTCTGGCTTATGATGATGCTCGTGTTCGCCTTCTTCTTTCATCATGGGCTCATGCTCGGACATCTTGGCACTCGCGACAGGCAATTGGGCTTTCTCTCTGCTGCACTTGAGCATTGCACTTCCGAAATACGGGTTGCGGACGTCTAAGCCGGTTTGCAGCCACATACCGCCCTGCGGGACATCGGCAGCCATGCCGCACACATAGCTGTAGACCGGCTCCTGGTAACTTGCTGGCACACCGACAGCGGCGACGAAGTGATTGAAAGCATCGCTCAACGAACCGTAAGCGATTCGTCCAGCCTTGATGTCCGACAGGTCAGCGAGTTCATGCGCGGAGTCGCGAATCGCCTCCGTATGATTTGCGTGAGCATTCCACAGTTCATCGGACGCCTCATCTTCGAGTGTATGAAAGGCTTCGATTATGGTGTAGGCGTTCGTGTTGACATCGTCCATCGTGTCGGAAGCGAGTTGGTTACCTATAGCGAAGTAGGCATCGAGCATCGTTGTCAACGCTGCCGCGCCATTCGGTGACAGTGCCATTGCAGTATGATTCGCATGAGTTTCCGCCATGTCTGTCGCATTTTCGGCGTGGGTCATCTCTTCGATTAAGCCGTCCGCGGGTCCCTCAAACGCTGTCTGTGGCGCATCGGGGCTCGCCGGATGGTCGTGTGACGTTGAGACATCGACCGTTTTGCTACCGCATCCGATAGCGAACAGTAACATAGTTACAGGTGCAATGATGCTTAAAGATCGAAATGGATGGTGTTGATTGAAAAATCTGGATAACATGAAAATAACCTCCGTTTTCGGTAAAAATAGTCAAAGATCGATTTTATACTGTTTCTTATTTGAAGTGTCATTCCTTCGCTTCCAGCTCAGAATGATATTAGGACTTTTCAATTCTAAAATAACGTGAGTTCGACATTTCAGTGTGAAACCGCCGAAATGCAGACAGAGATAGAGATCTCCGTTCTTTTTATCTGGTCAAAAAAAGAGGAGCAATTTAGGCGAGAGAAAACGGAGGCGCGCGAGCGTAGATCTGATACGTTGGTGGGGAATCGGACGGTGAGAAAGTGGGAAAGCGCAAGCGTGAGAAAGTGTTGGAAGGATCCGCCGGGCAAGGCGTGGGTATTAAAGCAATGAACAGGAAGTGTTGTTGAGATGTTTTTGGGGCGGGGCGAAGTTCGCTGGTACCAAGTAACGCAGAACGGTCGATGCAGCAGTTATCGTCACTATGTTCTTGGCCTTTTTGTTGGGCGGGGACCTGTTGTCCAGAGGGGCAACAAGTCGAATGGGATGTTTCTTCCACCGACGGAGGTGAGATTAGAGATAGCTGATGGTGGCTATCCGCGTGGTCTCCATGCGATGCCTCGGCGTGATGTCGCGCTCTGTTGTGCGAGATTTCGTGAAGTTTGTCCCGGTTTGACGCGGGCTGGACATGATGGCATGTCGAATGGTTCTCTGTTTGCCGGGATGCAAAAATACCGTAATCTACACCACGCAGTACTGG
Source organism: Candidatus Poribacteria bacterium (assembly GCA_022567695.1). Lineage (GTDB taxonomy): Bacteria > Poribacteria > WGA-4E > WGA-4E > PCPOR2b > JADFGN01. Next base: position 8,805 of record JADFGN010000105.1, read on the forward strand.
GCAGAGCACCGGACAGAGGTAGTAAACCGAAAATATTGAGAGTAAAAGTAGCGCGAAACGGTTTTTGAATTTCATTGAAATTGGCACGGGTCCGATATGGTAATGCTTGTCTGAAGGCATGATAATTATACTTAGCAAAACGTGTGGAAGTCAAATATTTTCACGACAGGTCAGTTTCGGAGGAATAGCGCTATGCCGTTAAGCAAAGAGAAAACAAAAAGGCACAGTCAAATGATGGCTGTGCCTTAAATAACATAACTATTGTATTTTGAGTGCTGAGTTTATTGTAGGACCTTAATGTTAAGCTACGGCGATTTGGTTTAATCTCCGAGCGAGACGCGACTTTTTCCGATTCGCCATGCCTTTTTTGATGACACCCTTTTGTGCCGCTCTGTCCAGATGACTTGCAGCTTGAAGGTACAACGCCTGTGCTTCCTCAGCATTTCCTTCAGCCATCTTTTCTTCAGCCTTATTAAGTACCGTTCTCAGTTCAGATTTTCGGTGCCTGTTTCTATCACGCTTTTTCTTATCTGCATGCATATGCTTTACTGCGGACGGTCTGCGCCATGGACGGCTTCTAGTGGGCAAATTCAATCACCTCCTTTCATTTGAAATAGTAGTACCAAGATTTGGATAGTGCACGAAGAATCTATAAAATTCAACGAACCCTCTAGCTATTCTCGTCTAGGTAGCTTGTGAGTAAGTTTCGACGATTACGAGGAGTTTGTGCAGTTTTTGGAGTTGCCTGTTCCTCTTGTTGAGCCTCGTCACCGATCATGTTCTTCAATAAATCCTCAATTGCGCCTTGGTCCTCTGGTTCGTCTTGTGAAGATGACGCACTCAGTTCTGCCATATTTGCAACATCAACCGCGGGGGCGTCGCCATCGCCATTGAGGAAATCATCTAAACCGAAGTCCATCACATCCTCGGAATCGGATTCCTCCACAGGTGCCGAATTCGCCGTTACCTGTTCCTCTTGTTCAGCCTCGTCGCTGATCATATTCTTCAATAAATCCTCAATTCCGCCTTGGTCCTCTGGCTCTCCTTGAGAAGATGCCGCACTCAGTTCTGAGATATTTGGAGAATCAACCGTCGAGACATCGTCAGCGTCATCGGAATCGGATTCCTCTACCGGCTCCGAACTCTCGGTGCTGAACACCTGCGCGAGCCTTTCCCTTTCAGTTGATACCGCTCGTTGCGGTGAGAGTTCTTTGGCCTGATCTGTTTCGTCTTCTTCAAGTCCAAAATCTAGCCCTTCCAAGACGCTGTCCAATTCCTCCTCCACACCTTGCTCTTCAATTTCCTCATCAAGATCTAAGGGAGATGACAGTTGACTTACGTCGTCTTCAAGAATTGTGTCATCGTCCTGAGACGGCAACACTTCTGATTGCGGTAATGCTGGGTTATCTTGCCCTTCATCCTCATCATCTAGATTCAAACTGGCTGCCATCCGAGTTGTGTTGTCTTCAAGGATTGTCTCCTCTTCTTGAACCGGTGTCTTACTTGAATCAGATTCTGATTCTTGCGGGTGCGGAGGTATCGCCCCTCCAGAGATACGAATTGTTTCCTCCAAATCAGCGACAACTTCATCGGAAAGTTTGCTTGTGACACTATCGCCGAACTTCTCAACCATCTCCGCAAGCAGTTGATATTTTTTCCGTCTTTCGTTTTTGATAGTCTCAAGCCTCGGCCCGAATTTTTCAGCACGGTTTTTGAGATCTTCCAATTGCTTGATCACTTTTTGAATCAGAGTCTCTAATTCTTCTTTTTTCTTTAACTCTGTTTCATACAGTTCTTCGACCGCCGTAATTTCCTCGGTTAATTGTTCAACCTGCACCCGCAATTGGTTAAGAAGTTGACTCTTTCTGCTGAGTGCGGATTTTTTCTCAACCAACTTGCTGATTTGACTTTCGAGATCGGATTCCTCTTTCTCAATTCCTATTATTGCTTTATCATAGACAACATCAACTTGTCCTGTGATAGCTTGCACCGGACTGTTCTTATTCATCGTACTCCTCCGTTATCAAGTCCAATTATCGCTGAGTAACGCCGTTAGAAAAAAATGTATGAGATCCGCATGATATTCGTAGTGCTGGCTTCAGTAGACAACTCAGCATCCTCTCAAGGACCCCGAATTCTTTTTGCGATAGCAAGGAGTGAAGCTTTCAAGGAGAAAGAGTAGACACGTAAAGAGCCAAAAATTCACCTTGTACTTCGCGTCTTAAATTGCCAAACTTAAGCACAAAATACCGACCGTATATGATAGCATAAGACGCTTCCTTTTTCCATTCCTTTTAACCAAACGAAGCGGAAAAAACCACCGGCCCGTTACCGAATTATTGCCAGTTTTCTAGTTTGTGAATAGGTTTTCTGATTCACAAGGGCTTCAAATCGGCATACATAAATCCCCATTGCAACTCCTATGCCGAAAGCAACTCGATGATTCCACCACGCCCGCCAGATTCGAGGATTGGATGCATCCACGACCCCTTGAATCTCTTTGACCAGCAATCCATCAGCGGAATAGATAGAAATCGACATTTTTTCAAGCGGCAAATTTCCTTCCGCTCGAAACACAGTTAGCTCATCAATCTGGCGCGATGGATTCGGAAAGACAATGACGCTTTCCCACGCAAACCCGGAGTCAAACGTGATAATCTTTTCAACCGACCTTGCGCCGAGTGGATACACGGCTGTGGCGCGGACTCTATTCTCCCCTGGCTTCAGAGGAACCGCTGCTGTATATGTGTGATTTGACCGATCGAGTTGGGCCGTGACATTGCCCGGATTAACGACGATTTCAATCGGAAACGAAGATTCAAAACTGCCCGTAATGTGCGGTAAATTCTGTCTCATGACGAGCTGCGGATGGATGGTAAGGCTCGGCACGGAGGTCATTTCTTGAAACTCCCGACCAGCCAAACTATTCAGCGTTACAAGTGCGAGTTGGGCGACTTTACGAACCAATCGAAAGTTGATTTTATCAACTGTATCGCGTGAAGTATGATAGAACGGATTGGCTTCGTAGCCACGCGAATCGCGCCACGGGGTGGAACTTTCGACGAGGGTCACAGCGTGATAATCCTTATCCCAAAATGACTTATGATCGCTACTGTCAATCGACTCATCGCGTGTTCGTCTCATCTCCAGTCCGAGGTCATACCACTTATTGGCAATCAGCAGCGCGTCGCCAATCCATAGGGATGAATCATCGGTTACCACTTCAACGAGATCGCTTATCCAATTGAAACCAATCATGTCGATATTGAACACCGCGATGATATTTTCGCCTGCCTGCGCCGCTTTTCGCGCATGATGTCGACTCCCCATCAGTCCAATCTCCTTTGCATCAAACGCGATAAATCGTAACTCGTGGTCATAATCAAATTGGCTCAACAGATGGGCAATCTCTAGCATTGCAGCAACACCCGTCCCATTATCATTCGCTCCCGGAGCCGGTGAAGTTAAGGGATTCCAGTCGGCATCCCGATCGGATTGGGTATCATAGTGGGCACATAGGATGAAAACGCGGTTACTTTTGGAAGTCGCGCGTGGGAGCAATCTAGCGACGATATTTTTGAATCCACCAAATGTTTCAAATTCAACTTTTAGTCGTGGAGATCGACGAAATTGATCGGCAATATACGCAGCAGCGTTGTCTGATGCATCACGATGGTAGGCACTTCGGGTGCGGTAAATTCGCTTGGGCGATTGCTGAGTATTTTCCTGCAAAGCGGTAATGTGCGCTTTGAGGTGTTCTGTCCGAATCAATGGTAGCAAGGCATCGCCGCGATCGGCAGGTACAATGGAGGAGTATAAAAAAAGAACGAAGATAATCGTGTTGAGTTGCTGAAACATTGCTGGTTTAGAATATTCTGTTAGATGTTTCCAAGATCCAAAATCGTCCACACCAACTCTCGTATTGCGTAGAAGTACCAGATACGCAATTCGCAAGAATTCGGGAGCCAATACCGTCCGAACTCCCCGATAGATCGGGATTTCGCTACGCTCAACTTGCGAGTTCGGCTACGAGCCCCCTACGATCTCACGCAATCCGTCGCCCGATATAAGAGAATCGAGGCAGGGATGCCTCTCCCACAGAATTATGACCACACCTGAGTTAATTCGGCAAAATATGGTAACCTCGCTTCACAATCAACCCGACAATCAGCCAAATGCCTCCCATCGTGTATTCACCCAGAATGAGTCCGAGAAAAAATGGGCGTGCGTTACGGTATACCCGTAATCCGCCATGCCGCAACAGGAGGGATTTCATCAGCCAACCGATAAAGATTGAGAGAAACATCTGTTCAATGCCCCAACTGCTACCCGTTGTGCAACCAATCGGATGCAAAGGCCACCATAAAAAACGATGATGCATAATCATCACGAACGATGTAAACGCACCGCCCACGAGTATAAATCCGATGTCTTGCCAATTTGTATCAAGGGGGTGGGAAATACGAGAGACGAGATCTGTGTATGCAAGCCGAGGCCCATTTTGGAAATTCCATGAGCTAAGATTCTTAGCCCCGTACTTGTGGGCAAGGTTCAGAAAGGCATAGCAGGAGATTGGAAAACAGATTACGATTGCTGCTACCATCGCATAGACCAATGGCCGACGACTCATACGAGTTTCGTCGGAGATCTTGAAGGCATTCATAAAATGGGGCATCATCATCTGAGAAATATCTGTACGAAACCCTTTTGCGTGAATGGTGTCAACCGTGAGATTCGCCGGACCAATTCCCCGATGACCCAACGTGGTAATCAGTAGCATCATCGGTTCAAATGTTGCGTCAACCCTTAAGATGCCTGCACTCGCAACCTGCCATGTGAAAATCGTTGCCATCATCATGAAGATTATCGCCGCGAGAAAAGCAATCCATAGCGACATCCCCATTGAGACTGACATGGATATGTGGACACCCAACGCGATAATGAATCCCCAAACTGCCCATCGATACGGCAGTGGTTCGTTGGCATCCGAGACAATGCTGTTCTTTGAAAATGTGCTCTGAAACACGTTTTTTAAGTGAGCTTTGCTACGCCATAACAGGAAAACAATAACGACAATGAACGCCCCCATTTCTTGATGTGACGCAAAGTTGCGCGTAAAGCCGAATTCCCCCGGCGAATTCCGTACAGGAATTCCTAGGATGCCAGCAATTAAGCATTCCAACTTGTATGCCAAATAGAAAAACCAAACGCTGAACGACACACGCAGCGTCAAGAGAAATGTCACACCGATAACGGAAGGTTGAAGGTGCATCGGGAATGGGCGGAGTGAGTTCCACGGTTTATCGGTCAGAATTGCGTTCAACGGGAAGTCCGTTGGAATGGACGGCACCATTGGTAGATGAACGTGGAGTCCGTTGATGAGGTGAATAAAAGCTGCAATCGAAACTCCAACCCATAGTATCGGATGCCTAAAAAAAGGATTGAGGCGGCCTTTCTCGTCCGTAGCTCTCATCACTTCCGCTGGCAACTGGACTAATGGAAAAGCAATCCGTTCGTGCTCGATCCACTGCTTTCGCAAGATTGAACATAAGCACAACATCATCAGGTATAACGAAAGCGCGTATGTCCCCCAGGCTATCAAAGGCTTGAACCAAACTAACCACGGAATAATCGTTTCTCCCAACGGTTGCTCATAGAAACGCTGCACGGCATGGGGTTGTCCGACCATTGCCCAGTGGGGAAGGTATTGGTGGAAAATCTCCTGCCACTCGTTTTCCGGGGTCGCTAGATAGTAAGGTACAACAAGTGCAGGTAAGAGATACTCCGCGAAGGCTTTAGACGGAATGCTGACGCTCACAATCATCATGCACCAGATGACTGCAAGTTCTGATGAAGTGAGTGCGAATGTATCACGGATGCGATACAGAAAGCCATTTAGTCCAATCGCCAGGACGATAACGAGGAAAAGCGGCGCTAATGGAAGGTGATTATTAGCCGGGTAAGAGTTGCCTGCAACGTAGGTGTTGTTATATGGCGTAATCAAGCAGATGCTGACAGCACATGCAATGCCGATTAGAAAAGCACGAGGTGTCAGGGAGTGAGTCGAGTTGTTGCTCATTATGTGCGTCTTTACTCAAACGTTTGGTGTGAGTTTCCGGAGACCCGCATGTAGCCAAACTCGCCAGAGTTCAGACTTTTCGCGAGCTGTCCCCGAATTCTTGCGAATTCGGCTACGGTGCTATCTAATCCACACCAAGGTGTTCAAGAGCCTGATTTCGAGGAAGACAGTTAAAAAGGGGCGAAGACAAATGTCTGTCTTCGCCCCGATCAAAATTAAACCTTCTGACAAACCTGCCTAATAAGCTTTAATCTGACCCCAGGTTGCCGCTAATTTAGAGGTCGGTTCAACAGCCGTCGGCCCTGAGCCTAAACCCGTCTCCATCACCGTGTTCAAATCATCTTCGCTCAGTGCAACACTAAAGAGTCCCACCTCATCAACGGTGCCTTTAATGGGCTGGCTCTTATCCAAGCGATCTCCAATTGCGACTGGCGCGTCACTGGCATCTCCCGGCCCGAAGGGTTGCTCATTTTCTAACACACCATCCACATAAGCTCGCAGAGTCGTTCCATCATAACTCGCGGCGAGAAAATGCCATTGGTCATCGTAGACGGTTGTGGTGGAGCCAGCGTCACTCCAGCCTCCTCCGCTGGTGACTTCTGCAAACACCCGGCCATCCCCGTTCATATCCAGCGAATAGTTCTGGATTCCGTTGGCGGGGTCTTTCACTAAAACAACCGACCATCCCCCGGTCGTGGGAGGCGTCAGTTTGGTCCAGGCAGTAATTGTCCACTCGGTTAACGAGAGAGAATCGTCGTGTGGGATCTCGACATAGTTGCCAGCTTCTCCCGAAAATTCTAGGGCACTTCCAAATTTTCCATCGCTGGTCCAGCCCTCATTATTGACAAACGTGCCATCATGGCCATTGCCAGAGGAATCCGATACCGTTTTGCCAGCCCCCTCGTCGCAAAGCCAGATAGCGACAGTGTTCGCTGGATTAACTTCGGCATTGGAAAAATGTGTCACGAAACCTACAGCGCAGAGCATGAGCAGTGAAAAAAACAGTTTTGCTGACATCTGAATCCTCCCTAATAGGTTTTAATACGACCCCAAGTGGTTGCCAATTTTAAGGCGGGGTCTACCGAAAGCATGGGGCTTAATCCATCGTTCATTATTGTTTCCAAATCATCCTCGCTCAGTGCAACACTAAAGAGCCCTACATCATCAATAATCCCCTTAAGTGGCTGAGTGCTATCCATGCGGTCCCCGATGCTAACGGGTGCGTTATTGACATCTCCTGGTGCAAAGGCTTGTTCCTTTTCCTGTTTCCCCTCCACATAAACATGGAGATTCTTTCCATCGTAAGACGCCGCCAGAAAGTGCCATTCATCATCTTGGACTGTTGTTACAGAACCACAATCGCTCCAATTTCCCGCGTTGGTGATTTCTGAAAATACCCTGCCTCCGTCGTTCATATCTAAGGAGTAATTCTGCAGTCCATTGGCGGGGTCTTTCACCAAGACGATAGACCATGCCCCCGTGGGTTGTACTTTGACCCAGGCGGTAATTGTCCACTCCTCTAAGTTGAGGGACTTGTCATGCGGAATCTCAACACGGCTACCGGCGACTCCCTCAAACGCCAGCGCTTTGTCGAATTTCCCATCATTCGTCCAGCCAGCTTTACCGACAAGTTCGCCGTCATGGCCATTGCCAGAAGAATCTGCGAGAGTTTTGCCAGCCCCTTCATCACAGAGCCAAACCGCGACAATGGTTTCCGGGTCGATCTCTGCGCTTGCAGAATATCCCATCATTCCAGCTAGGCAGGATATTGTGAGCAGAGCCAATAGTTTACGTACCATCTTTGTCCTCCTTGCTTTTCTAAAGCAAATATAACGATGTTAGTGTTTCCAACTTTTGGCGTAAAGTGGTTTCCATTGTATCACACTGTCCTTAGCCTGTCAAAGGAAATACGCAGACGAAAAAGCTTGGAAAACACGGCACTTCGACCTTTCAACCCGGCTTTAACCACCCGGTATAGGAAACCACAATCCACCGGTCTGAACCGCCAAAGCCTTTTGCAAGGTGTCGTTGATGCCGATAACGTCTATCTTAATC
>JADFGN010000106.1 GCA_022567695.1 Candidatus Poribacteria bacterium
CTATTATGTCAGAAAAATGCTGATTGTTGAGTTCGAAAATCCACCCCCAACGATGCTTAAAGTCTTATCGGCACTGGCTTAGCTCTTTTACCAAAGATACGTTTGATTGTCCTTTTGGAGATGTCTGAGAAATTCATTGTCAGCAGTCTGACTTGTCTTGTCATCTTGAGAGATTCTTTACTCGTCTCAGGGCTTACTCGGCTCCGGACTCGCCTCCCCCACTCAGAATGACATTTTGTAAAATACTGATTGTATAATTATAGGTTGATTATGCCTCAAAAAACAACCGAAATCCCGGCAGCGTAGGGCATTCAGTTTTTCCGTCTCCGATCGCGAATGATTGTTTTTATCCTCCAATTCGCTTTCCAAATTTATCCACCTGTGCTATAATTAAAAATCGATCCATCGTATGACGCTTATATCATCAAGAAAGGAAGCATCATGACCACCAGTCCAATCATCTCTGGTGAGCCATTCAACGCGGAAAAAACACAGCAGATTGTTGAGCGGTTTCATCGCGATGGTTTCGTACACATCCCGGGCGTGCTGACCTCCGGGGAAGTTACCGCCCTGCGCGACAAAACCGACCAACTTCTCGCTGACCCTGTCCTCGCTGAAAGAACGAACCCTGAACTCGCCGACAAAAGATACATCCAATTGGGGAAGCATAAGGAATCAGGAGAGGAACTCCCTTTCATTTTAAGAAATACCATCGAACTCGATCAGATCTTTCGGGACATGCTCCTCCGAGAACCGATTCTCAGTTTGGCTGAAGCGGTGGTCGGACAGGATTGTAAGTTTTGTGGTCAAAACGTCCTGCGGAATCTTCCCGGTCTGTCAATTGACCGATGGCACGTTGACGGCGCGGTACATTTTCCGGTGCCCGACAATGTACCGCGCCACGATCCGCGGATTCGGATGCCCGTCATGTGGTTTACCGTCCAGATGGCGTTGAGCGACATCGAATCGATTGAATACGGCCCAACGCAGTACGTCCCCGGTAGCCACTATTCCGGCCGTAATCCCAACGACCAAGACCATCCAGAGTTTGAAGGGCGCGGTGCCACGACGGTTTTCTGCAAGGCTGGCGACATCTACTTGCAAGACCCGCAATGCTGGCATCGGGGTGCTCCAAACCGATCTAATCGCACGCGCTATATTTTACAATCGCAGTACGCTGCCCAATGGGCTTACTGGCGGTTTAGCTTGTGCAACCGTGTTCCCGTTCCCGAAAATGCGCTGCAAACCACCAGCGATCGGCTCCTGAACCTATTGGGTCGAAGTCGCCCAAATAACTCCAACGGTTGATAGGAAGGCGCGAGCAATCGATGGAGTGCTTCAGGACAACAAGTACCTGGCCGAGACAGAAGTCGAAACTTTAACGGACGATAAACACCCGGTGTCTTGCGACAACCGAGGTTTGCGGGAGGGAAATCGAATGAAAATATATCGAGCGGGAGTCATCGGTGTTGGCGGCGTTTCCTCACTTCATACCGATGCTTATGCGGCGTTGCCAAACACAGAATTGGTTGCTGCCGCCGATCTGAGCGAAGCGGCGTTATCACGATTTACAGGGAAATACGGCATTGCAAACGTCTATACGGACTATCGGCGCATGTTAGACGAGGAAAACCTAGACATTGTGAGCGTGCCAACGGGGGCGAATGTCCGATGCCAGATTGTCCTCGACGTTGCAGCGTGTGGTGTTAATGCGCTGATCGAAAAGCCGATGGCGATCGATTTGGCGGAAGCAGACGCAATGATTGCTGCATGTGAGAAAGCGGGAACCAAACTCGCCATAAATCACCAGCGACGATGCGACGCGCAATATCGAAAGGCGAAGCAATTGATTGATGATGGCGCGATTGGTGAACTACGACATATCCGGGTCATGGGCGTCAATGCGGGATTTGACATGTCCAACAACGGCACCCATCTGTTCGATGCCGTGCGTATTTTCGGTGAAGACGCCGAATGGGTTTGGGCATCTGTGACAATCGACGGCAGGGATATTACCACTGACGATGTGACGTGGGCAGACCGCAAGGACACGAGCCGAAAAGAGGCGTTGGTCGCCGGAGATCGGGTGAGTGCAATCTTTTCATTCAAAAATGGCGCGCGGGCATTCTATGAATCGAACAGAGAGGGGATATTTGGTGTTGAATTGACAGGAACGAAAGGCCGATTGGTTTGCATTGATGGCAGTGCCGGACCATATCCCTATCCGCTGGCGATTTGGACGCCCGACAATCCAGCGGGTGTGTGGCAACCGATTGAAGTGCCAGACGATGAAATGAATCAACGCGGTTTGGGACGTTGGCTTTGTGGTCGAATGATTACCGAATTGATTCGAGCTATCGAAACGGATTCTGAACACCCATCCAGCGGTTATCAAGGGCGTGCGGCACTTGAACTGATTCTGGGGATTTATGAGTCACAGAAGCGAGGTGGAAAGGTCAAACTTCCCTTATCGCCTCGGGAACATCCGTTGACAACCCTCTGATGTAATACCAATCTGCAATAAAGGTGGGCATTTCACAAGGAGTGCGAAGACTCTGTCTTCGCCGCAAAAACAGAGTTTTTGCACTCCACAAAATATTAACTTTAATACCGAATATCAGAAAATAAAGTGGCAAATTCATTATGTGTCCATGCCCATGCGAAAATCAATCTGTATCTGGACGTGATTGGAAAACGACCCGATGGCTATCATGAACTCGAAACGATTTTCCATTCAATTCAGTTGCATGATGACGTTATTATCCGCAAGTGCCGGGGCGAAAAAATTACAGTGCATTGCGATCACCCTAAAGTCCCGTGCGATGAGCAGAATCTCGCCCATCGTGCTGCAAAGCTGATGATTGAAAAAGTGGAAGATATACGGGGTGTCGAACTTGTCATTCGCAAGCGCATCCCCGTTGCTGCGGGGCTTGGAGGCGGTAGTGCTGATGCCGCGGCAGTGCTTTGGGGCATGAATCAGTTGTTTGAATTGAATCTGACGCAAGCAGATCTGATGAGATTGGGCGTGCAATTGGGTGCGGATGTGCCATTCTGTCTCTTAGGTGGCGCAGCTCTTGGGCGAGGAATTGGTGAGATTTTAACCCCTTTACCGCCTATTGAAACCCCTCTTGTTTTAGCGAATCCGGGTTTTGAAATTTCTACCGCTTGGGTCTTTCAGAACCATAATTTTTTATTGACTATGCCTACCGAAAATGTTAGAATTCTAGTTTGCTGCCTACAAAATGGCGATGTTCTCAGTTTGGCGGATAAACTGCATAACAGTTTGGAAGAACCTGTCTTTTTGAGGTATCCTGCGGTTGCTGCGTTAAAAGCAAAACTCGCTCAGTTTGACGGAAATAAAGGTGTTTTAATGTCTGGAAGCGGCGCAACCGTATTTGTGCTCATGCAGGGTTCAACCGAATCACATCGGCTTGCTAAGCAGATCGAAAGCGAAGTCGCTTTTTGTACGGTAACAACCACGAGCAAGGTTGGCTTGTGTATCGCTTGATGGGCGGTCGCCAAGCGGTAAGGCACGGGTCTTTGGAACCCGCATTCGTAGGTTCGAGTCCTACTCGCCCAATATCTTTCTAAGCCGTAGCTATCGTTGCAGCTACGGCTTATCTTTTGTTTAGAACGAATTTTTTGCAAATTCATTTCGTAGTGATCCGATAAAGCATACTTGACATTACTGTCAAAATTGCTAGTGCACTGTAAATTAGGTTTTGACCTAACCCCCCGGCCCCCTTCCCTACAAGGGAAGAGGGAGAAGATGTCTCCCCTCTCCTCGTAGGAGAGGGGTTGGGGGAGAGGTTATAGGCAGTATCTTGTCACGTTGAAATTGACGGTTCATAGTGGCGATTTTAATCGCTTAAAAGACGACCAGCAAGTTACTTTTTCGATAAAGACTCAGGAGATTAGCATGCAACAAGAAAAATTAGAAGTTCAAAAACGGGGAGTTTTCGGGAAAGGACCAGCCCGCGAACTTAGAAGATCTGGCAGGATTCCAGCCATCCTATATGGTCGTGGCCAAGACGTCCTTCCGCTTCAAATCGATCAACATTATTTTCGGCAATTTCTTAGAGCTCACGGAGAGAACGTGTTAATCAATCTAGAGGTCGCAGATCACGGCACCGAAGTCGTCATGATCAAAGAGATTCAGCGTGATCCTGTGGTGAAGCGTACTCTACTTCATGCCGATTTTATTCGGATTTCATTGGAAGAACCAGTTACTGCATCGGTTACAATTATACTGGTTGGAACGGCGACCGGTGTTTCCCAAGACGAGGGCATCCTTGAATTTCCTCACCGGGAATTGCACGTACATTGTTTGCCTACTCTTTTGCCTGAAAGCATCGAGGTAGACGTCAGTGAATTAAACATTAATGACTTCATCCATGTCGGAGATCTGTCCTTGGCTGAAGGGATTGAAGTCTTAGATGATCCGCACACGGTGATTACCACAGTGAGTCCGCCAAGAGTTGTCGAAGAAGTTACGGAAGAAATTGAGGGAGAAGAGGAAGGTGTAGAGCAAGCCGAGGAAACTCCTGAAGAACCGGAACTTATTTCTCGTAGGCGTAGCACAGAAGAAGATGAAGAATAATGACGCGTCGATTTCTTTTCCTCATTGCTGTTCTGTTGTGGGCTAACATCGATATCGCCATTGGACAGGAGCCATCGATTCGCTTCATTGATGGAAGTGGCAAAACGCTATTGCAGGTCAAGGTGACTGTCCAAGAGGGGATAACCTATATTCCGATCGACGCCATTGATGCGCTTCCCAACCTCAAGACACAGTATATTGGGATAACGAGAAGGCTTACCATAGAATTCAGGGGAAAAAAAATCTATCTTCGCGTAGGCAGTTCGTCCGTGACATTGGAGGGAACTGATCAAACCATATCGATCTCTGAACCACTGAAGATTATTAACGGACAACCGATGCTACCAGTTTTGTTTTTTATGGAGATTCTGCCCCAGGCCTACAGCCTTGATGTTGATTATACCCCAATCTTGCAGCGAATCCGCATGACGGAGCGGACATCATCCATCCCTGGTCTTCCCGCTTTATCAAACGGGCAGGAAAATGAGTTTTTGCTCGTCATCGATCCAGGGCATGGTGGCGTGGATACCGGAAGTCGTGGAAACACGGGAATACTTGAAAAGAACGTTGTTCTAAATCTTGCCAAACAGATCGAAGCACTTTGTCAACAGAATCAGATTCGTGTTCTGCTCACGCGGAATGGTGACTTCGAGCGTCGGTCGATTGAGCGAACGCAAATTGCAAACCAGAATGGCGGTAAGCTTTTCCTGAGCTTGCATTGTAATTCCTCTTTTTCTCCGAAAATGGAAGGGATTCGCGTTTATATCAACAATTCTTCGGGGAGGCTTCAATCGAAGCACCAAGAGAATGTCATCAATGGAACGCCACAGAGCGGGCAAATCAAAGTGCTTTCTCAAGAAGCGTTTCTGGAACAGAGCCGACAATTTGCTTTACTCCTCCAAAACAGGTTGGAATTGCTTGCAGACTCGCTAGTTCCGTTAACAGAACTCCCACTGGTTACACTATCGAATGTGTACATGCCCGCAGTTTTGGTTGAAATTGGTTACTTGTCCAGCGAAGCTGACGAAGTACGCCTCGCTGACCCCAATAGTTTGGCGTCGATGGCAACAGTAATCGTGGAGACAATCCAAACCTATATCACAGCAGCCAATTCGGCAGGGGAAGCCGTCGATGGCAGATAGTACCACGCGAGAGCGTTCAAAATCCAAGTTGATTTTGGGAATCGCCATTGCAGGCGTTATTATTGCTGTGCTCGCTATTGTCGTATTTCGTCCAAAGCAGCCATCGGGCGATTCTATGCCCCGTCCTCCACCCCGACCCTCTGTTGCCAATTTCTCAGATTCCCTCCCCTCACTTCAAGAATTTGATCTCTTCCTCTTTGATGCCGATTCTTTTGAGCTTGTCCGAGTTGATGCCGAATTACGTTTATCTCAAGAGCCGGTTGAGCGTCTGAAACAGATTGTCAATGCGCTTGTCAACGAATCTGCCGATTCCTTGAGGAATGCCATTCCCACAGGCACGCTGCTTCACCAGGTGTACCTTGATGATCAATCCACTGCGTACCTGGATTTCTCCCACCACCTATCAGATTCACACATCGGCGGCACAACTGCTGAATTGCTGACGGTGAGTGTAATTTTGCAGACGATCCAAACCAATTTCCCTGAAAAGATAACAAAGGTGCAAATTCTCATTGAGGGACAAGAGGTAGATACAATTGCTGGACACATTGATATTTCACAGCCGCTGTCTTTGGAGGAACAGGAAAATTAGGAAATGGGGAAATGAAGGAACGGATGGTGGATATGATGTCTCAACAAATGAAATTGATTGTTGGACTTGGGAACCCTGGGCCTCGCTATGAAAATACAAAGCACAACGTCGGGTTTTGGGTTATTGATGAACTTCTGCGGAGGACTCTAGCCACGAATATGGAGAGCCTTTGCCAGTCGCTTGTTGTTCGAGCGGATTGGCATGATTTAGAGGTAATCTTTGCCAAGCCGATGACCTACATGAACCGAAGTGGCGAGGCCGTCGCGGCGCTCATCCATCGATTCGATGCGTCAATCGAAGATGTCTGTGTGGTCTATGATGATATCCACTTGGATTTTTGTATGTTGCGTATGCGTCGAAAGGGCAGCGATGGCGGACATAACGGCATGAGATCGATTATCCACGCTCTTGATACACAAGCGCTTCCGCGTCTTCGGATTGGCATTGGTGAGCCGGAAGAAAACTTAATCGATTACGTACTCAGTGAATTTTCCCAAGCTGAAAGAGAAGAAATGGATTTCGTCGTTCAACGGGCGGCTGACGCGCTCGAAACCTTCGTCACAGATGGCGTCCAAGCGGCAATGAGCCGATTCAATGGGCGGGTAGAGTGAAACGTGAGATCGCATCAATATACTTATGCCCTCGATTGGTTTTTTGATAAATGTCTAATAACTGCTACAACCCCACTGCCAGATATGCGTCAAAAATACTGGGCTTTTCAGTCCTCATCGGTATCCAAGCCACCTCGTGTGAGTCTGGATAACATAAAAACCTAATTTACCAAAGTCAAGCTATGTCCTCTGGTCAAAAGTTTGTGTCCTTAGGGTGATGTCTATCCTCAAGAAGGGATGGTGTTACGGGTTGAACGCAAAACACGAACAAATCAATCTGCAAAAAAAAGGAGTGCAAGTGATGTATTGTATTAAGAATCACCGAAAATATAGTTGTCTCGTCTGTCTGATAATCTTTCTAGGATTAGGCATGGTTTTCCAAGCTTCGGCGATAGATCCGACGGCCGATAAGGCTGTGATGCTCTATTTCTCGTTCGACGAGGGAGTCGGAGATACGGTTAAAGACCTCTCGGGTAATAACAACGATGGTGTAATTACCAAGGCACAGTGGGTTGATGGGAAGTACGACAAGGCACTCGAATTTAACGGTAAGGATACTGGGGTCGAGGTCGCCGGTTCTGCCACGCTCGATTTGCAAAAAGGCATGACACTGGCGGCTTGGGTTTTTAAAACCGAGTACCTGCTAAACAACAATGGAGAGACCATGATCTCTAAGAAACAGGGCGGGGCGTACTGTCTTGAAATCCACGGCTGGAATACTCGATTTCCTCAAAAATTAAGCACAGAACCCCGCATTTCAGGCACATATCATCCCCTGGGAAGTGATGAGGATTTCCCCCTCGGGCGGTGGGCACACGCTGCCGCGACCTATGACGGAGAGATGGTGCGGCTGTATCTCGATGGTCAATTGGTGAAAGAGGAGAAATGGCCCGGTACCATCGATGTAAATGGTGCCAATCTCTATGTCGGCGCGGAGTCGGATGGAAATAATCCCGACGCGACTCACGGACGCTTTGCGGGTCTCATTGATGAGGTAGTTATCGCCGACCGAGCTTTCACAGAAGTGGAGATTGGCGAACTGATGGAGGCGGGGGCATCAGTTGAAGCACCGGGCAAATTGGCGGTGACCTGGGCACGAATCAAGATGCAATAATGTGTGGTGTAAAGAGACTCTCCCATGACGGGATTGTCTTTTTCGTCCAACTTTTATCTTTACACCATTTGGGATGTACTTTTGCGGCGGCACGAAAAAACGTCGCGCAAGCTGAATCGAGGAGTAGATCGTCTATGCCTAACCAAACCATTCAGGTTCGCGCCGCTCGCCTGACGGACGGCATTAGCAAGTCATCCAAAACCGATCAGGCGATTCTCATAACTGACGGGCGCATCACAGCCGTGGGCCCAAGAGAAGTCGTCCAACAGCAAACACCGCCCGAAGCGAAGATTATCGATCTGGGGTCTGCCTGTGTCGCCCCTGGTCTCATCGACGGCCATACTCATCTCAGTCTAGCCGGCGATGGACGTAGCTACGTTGAGATGTTTGCCGACACCGACGAAATGATGGTCCTTACTGGCGCAATGAATCTGCAACGCCATCTTGCTGCTGGCATTACCACTATCCGTGAACACGGCGCCCGGAATCGGGTCGGTTTTACGCTGAAAGAAGGTCTTGCCCGCGGTTATATTTCTGGGCCCCGCATGCTTGTAAGTGGGCGTCCAATCACATGTACGGGTGGACACTTTCACATGTGCAACGAGATTGCTGATGGCGAGGCGGAAATACGTCGCTCAGTGCGTCGTTTGGTGCATGAGGGGGCGGACTATATCAAGATCATGGCGTCAGGAGGCGGCACGAAAGGCACCATTCCCGGACTCGCCTCCTATACGACGGCGGAGTTACACGCTGCGGTCCACGAAGCTCATCATTTTCATCGGCTCACAGCGGCTCACTGCCGGGCAAAGGAATCGATGGTACGGGCGGTCGAAGCGGGCATCGATCTGATGGAGCACGCGGAATTTCTCGATCCGGATGATCAACTCCGCTTTGACCCCAAGATCGCCGAGATGATGGCGGAGTCTGACATTTGGATCAGTCCAACGCTTCAGGCCTGGACCCGCTATCCACGAATCGTCGAACTCACGGCGAAACGCGATGCAGGGACAATCTCCGAAGCTGAGGAAACAGAACGTCAGCAACTTGAAGCCAGAGCTGAAGTACGCTTGGACGTGATGCGGCGAATGTTGGACTACGGTTTGCGTGACCGCATTGTGCCCGGTACCGACTCCGGAGTTGGAGATCTTGCCTTCGGACATCTGGACTACGATTTGCAATTGTTAGGCAGAGTTGGCTTTACCCCCGCAGAGGCACTGATCGCTGCGACGCGCATCTCCGCCGAGGCAATTGGTTTGGGGGATGAAATCGGCACAATTGAGCCAGGAAAGGTCGCAGATCTTGTTGCTTTCGATGGCGACCCAACAACTGACATTGCTGCTTCCAGCCGTGTCGTTGCTGTATTTCAGGCTGGCAGGCGAATTCGGTGACGGATGCACTTCAGGTTTCTTTTGAGTTATGGTTGCGGCGTGGTTCAAAAATGGGTTGACACTTTGGGCTGAAAATGCCGAGAATCTGGTATTCCACGGTCTGCATGTCATGAACTTACACAAGAAATACCAACCTAAAGAAGGCTACACGCGGATTGTAGAACATGGTGAAATGGGGATTGCGGCTCTCGATTTCGGCATCCTCAACCTCAAGGTCGGCGGTTCTTTCTTTGAGGATACCGCCGATAATGAGGTGGTCCTGATCGTGCTTAGTGGTCGATGTACGTTGCTCGTCGGGCACAACGGAAATAAGGCTCACGGCATCATTGGAGAACGCGCAGACGTTTTTTCGGACAAGGCGTATCGTGCGTATATCCCTTATCGGACGACCTATGAACTCTTTGCCGATGAAGTGCCTGTCGAGGTCGCAATCTGCAAGGTTCCTTCTTACCTTGAAACGGCAGCCGTTATTCTCAAGCCCGGGGATGAACTCGACACTAACGATTACGGAGTCACTCTCAGCGAGACACCTATTCAATCGATTTGTGGGGAAGCCATCTGTTTCTACCGATTTCATCCCGCAGAAGGCTACGCTCACTTGCACACCTACAATACCAATCGGTCATTCGATCAGGTCGTTTCTATCCATCATAACGATCTTCTCGCGCTGCCTGAAGGCTATCATGCAGAATTTATGGAGTCGAGTCATTGCTTTTATAGCCTCTGGATGGCTTATCGCGACAATGCTTGAGCAGTAACGAATGCTAATCAATTCTAAATCAATCCACGACGCATTCGTTGATCTGTCTATTCCCCCTCAATCAACTCTCCACCTTTCTTCAGGAACGAAACCGCGCTGCGCGAAACTTCGACCTTGACGTTGCGGTCATCCAACTCAGCGATTGACATCACAACAATATTGTCGTTCAAACCGATAATCTTTCCGTGTAATCCACCGGTTGTCACAATTTCATCCCCTTTCGACAGATTGGTCAACATGGCTTGATGTTTTTTTCGCTTGATCTGTTCAGGACGCCATAGCAAAAAATAGAAGATTGCAAACATCGGGACAATCATAAAAAGTGTGCCCATAATATCCATTAATCGTGTCCTCCCAAATTAAAGAATGAGCATTGCATCGCCGTAGCTATAAAAACGATACTTGTGCTTGATTGCTTCTTGATAAGCTTCAAAAATAAATTCACGTCCGGCAAAGCCGCTGACGAGCATGAGCAGAGTTGATTTCGGCAAGTGGAAATTGGTGACTAACGCATCGACCGCTTTAAATTGGTAGCCAGGATAGATGAAGATATCCGTATATCCCCGATAAGGTGTGACCGTTTCTGAGGCAGCTGTTTCAAGCGCACGAACTGAAGTAGTTCCCACAGCGACAATTTTCTTCATCTGTTTTCTGGCAGCGTTGATCTGTTTCGATGTCGATTGAGAAATCTCAAAATATTCCGCGTGCATCTTGTGCGCTTCGATATTTTCTACTTTAACCGGTTGAAATGTACCCAACCCGACATGCAGCGTGAGGGTCACTGAACCGATTCCGCGCCCCTTCAATTGACTCAATAGATTTTGGGTGAAGTGTAATCCCGCTGTCGGTGCTGCGATTGCCCCTTCAGCGGTTGCAAAGACACACTGGTACCGCTCCTGATCAGTACGGGTCGGTGACCGTTTGATATAGGGGGGCAAGGGGACCTGCCCTACTTTAGAGAGAATCGCGTAAAAATCCCCGTCGTATTTGAATTGCACGATGCGACTCCCGCTTTCTGTCCGGGCAAGGATCTCTCCAATCAACAATCCATCGCCAAACGCGACACGTGTGCCCCTTGCGACACGTCTGCCAGGCTTTACCAATACTTCCCAAATGTTCCTTTCCTTTTGATTGAGGAGTAGGAATTCAATTTGTGCTCCCGTTGGCATTTTTTCGCCGATTAACCGCGCAGCGATAACTTTGGTATTGTTGAGAACAAGCAGTGCATCCTCCGGTAGAAAGTCGCCAATCTGTGAAAATCGCGCATGGTGAAGTGTTCGCGTACTGCGGTTTATGACCATCAATCGGGAGGCATCACGTTGTTGGAGGGGGTGTTGCGCAATGAGTTCTTCGGGGAGATGGTAATCGTAATCAGCGAGTTTCATAGATTTGATTCTGGTCATCGGAAGGGTCCAGCACACGTTTCTCTTAATTGGTGCCAAACGGTATGGCAACTTCCAAGAGCTTAAATAAAAAGGAAGGCGAGATAAATCTTCAGAAAAGCGTCTGATGGTAATCGGGCAACTCATAACCTAAGTGCTCATAAGCGTGATCTGTTGCCAAGCGCCCCTGCCGCGTTAGCGTCAAGAAACCGATTTTAATTAGGTAAGGTTCATACACATCTTCAAGCGTCCGTTCATCTTCGCTCACAGCAACAGAAAGAGCTTTGAGTCCAGCGCGTCCTCCAAATTTCTCGATCAATGTTCTCAGATAAAACCGATCTCGCTCATCTAGGCCGAATTCGTCAATCCGAAAAAATTCCAGTGCCTCTTCAGCAATTTCGTGCGTGATGACGCCGTTGCCTTTAACAACTGCATAATCGCGGACGTTGAATAGCAGTTTATTGGCAATACGCATTGTGCCGCGTGAACGACGCGCCAACTCACGCTCCGCTTCCTCCTCAATCTCGATTTTCTGTCCTTCCCCATTCCGACGGATAGCGATCTGAATTTCTTCCGGTGTGTAATAATCCAGGTGAAGACGAATGCCGAAGCGATCGTGAAATGGCCCTGCGAGCAGCCCTTCGCGGGTGGTCGCCCCGATGAGGGTAAACCGGGCTAAAGGAACTTGAACAATATCTGCTGAAGCACCTTGACCAATTGCCAAATCCAGTGTGTAGTCTTCCATCGCCGGATATAATGATTCCTGAACGTATCCCTTCATGCGATGAATTTCATCAACGAATAGCACATCACCCTCATCAAGATTTGTGAGTATGGTGGCGAGATCGAGCCGTTCCATCGTGGGGCCGATGCCCTGCTTCAAATTTGTCCCCATCTCGTTAGCGATGATTTTGGCAAGTGTTGTTTTGCCAAGCCCAGGAGGCCCAACAAAGAGAATATGCTCTAACGCTTCCTTCCTCTGCTTGGCGGCTTCGATGTGAATGCGTAATTGTTCTTTGACTCTTTCTTGCCCGATAAACTCCGCAAGTGCCTGGGGTCTAAGGCTATATTCTACCTCTTCGCCTTCTTCACGTCGGAGTTGTTCCATCTGTTTGTCATGTTCATCGTGTTCGCTCATAATTCACACTCACCTGGTTTTTGTTATGTCTATTGTCTAACATATCGGAGCGCAAGACGAATCAGATCTTGGATTCCGGCTGAATCTCCAATGGCTTTTTGGGCTCTCAACAATGCGCGTTCTGCCGCCTCTTCAGAAACGTCCAAACTCATCAGTGCTCTAATCGCTTCCTCCGCAGGTCTCTGGAGTGTTCCTTCATCAACCTCAACTTCAAATTGGATCTTCCTGATTGAATTCCTCAGCTTCATGATTATCAACTGCGCGATTTCTTTGTTGATGCGTGGAACGCGCATCAGAGTGGTGTGATCGGCATCGCGAACCGCTCGCTGAAAATCAACAGGAGAAAGCCGTGACACAATATTCAGTGCTGAACCCGGACCGACCCGACTTACCGTCACCGCGATCTCAAAGACCTTGAGTTCGTCTCTCGAAGTGAATCCATAAAGTTTCGGCTCGTTATCGCGGGTTAGATGATAATGGGTGTAAAACGTAACTTCTGATCCAATCCCTGGCAACTTAGTTTCGGTTTTGGGTGGAATGTCAATGGCGTAACCAACCCCATTCACATCAACGATAACCTGTTTCGGTTCCTTAAATGCCAAAATACCCCTGATGAATGAAATCATGGCATCTGCCTTTCATACTTTTCGCGCAATCTCAGCATTCGGTGTGAACGTGCGTGACAAATTGCTAGAGCCAGCGCATCCGCCGCGTGATCGGGTTTAGGCGTCTCATCGAGTTTGAGCAGGACTTTAACCATTTTTTGAACTTGACGCTTCGTCGCTTTGCCATAACCGACGACAGCCAGTTTGACTTGAGCGGGGGTGTAGCTGAAAACTTCCCGGTCTGTTTTTGCCGCCGCCAATTTAGTAACCCCTTTCGCTTCACCCACGGCAAACGCGCTACTCACATTTTTGCTAAAGAAGAGATCTTCAAGGGAAAAGTAATCCGGTTGGTACCGCTCAACTAAATGGATCAGCCCATCGTAAATCAACATCAAACGATGAGCTGACTCAATGTTATCCTCTGTTTTGATGTTTCCATAGTCAAGCAGTTGGAGCTTGCCTCCATCCGCTGTAATGAGACCAAACCCCGTGTTTGCAAGACCGGCATCTATTCCAAGTATAATCAAGCTGCTGCCTCTAGAATTTCATCGGGGATATCAAAGTTCGCGTAAACTTTCTGTACATCATCGAGTTCTTCAATCGCCCCCATCAAACGGATCATCCGCTCTGCTTCTTTCCCTTCTAGCTTCACCGTATTTTGCGGAATCATGGTCATTTCGGAAACCTGAATTTGTGCGCCCGTTTCCTCAACTACCGTCCGTACACGGTCAAAATCCTCAAACGGTGTAAGAATTTCAATGCTATATTCTGAGGAAGTTACATCTTCTGCTCCTGCCTCTGCGGCAGCCATAAAGAGTTCATCTTCATCAATGCTATCTTTTTCGACGATGACTAATCCACGCTTGTCAAACATCCATGAAACACAGCCGTTCTCCCCCATGTTTCCGCCATTTTTATTTAGTGCATATTTGAGTTCAGCAACCGCTCGATTTCGGTTATCTGTTAGCACCTCAATTATAAGTGCAACGCCACCTGGGCCATATCCTTCGTAGATAATTTCTTCGTAATCTATTCCTTCAAGTTCGCCCGTACCTCGTAGAATGGCTTTCTCAATCGTGTCACTCGGCACGTTACTCGACTTCGCGGTTGTTACCACAGAGCGCAGACGTGGATTTAATTCGGGGTCTCCCCCCCCTATACGTGCCGATACGGTAATTTCTTTAATTAGTCTGGAGAAAAGTTTGCCGCGTTTCGCATCAACGGCTGCCTTACGATGTTTGATCTGTGACCATTTTGAATGACCTGACATGGGTGCCCCCCTGATTATCAAAATTCAAGGCTATTTTAGCACAAGCCAAAGAGAGATGCAAGGAATTTGTAGGCTGACTTACCCCCGGTTTTTGAATGAAGCAGCGGTTGCTGAGTCTGAAGATGTAAAGTGTGAGAAAGTGTAATGAGTTAAGGGAAAAGAACATCGAAGCGGACCAGAGGTAATGTAGGGGTAAGTCAGCCGTTTTTTAGGGTTGAACTCAGTTGATACGTCGTGGTATAGTAATTGAATTTATTGTATCAGGTTTTCAAAATTTGTTCAACCAGATTATCCGAGAAAATTCCAAATAAAAATTTTAGGCGGAATTTTGATTCTGGATAAAAAATTTAGACGGAAAAAAAATCCGTCTAATTAATAGTTATGTGTAATAGGGAATAGGGAGAAAGTATGAAACTGGAAAGTGTAAAATTAAAAAATTTCAGAGGATATAGAACTGAAACAATAATTCCTATATCTGACTTAACTGCCTTTATTGGTAAAAATGAGGCAGGTAAATCAACAATTCTTGAAGCACTTGAAATTTTCTTTAATAATAATTTGGTTAGTTGTGAAAAGGCAGATTTGAATATTGATGCTGATAATACAAACATTGAAATAACCTGTGTTTTCTCTGCATTTCCAGATGAAATTATAATTGATACAGATAATCCAACAACCCTACAAAATGAATATCTTTTAAACCCTGAAAACAGATTAGAAATAAAAAAGGTTTTTTCTGCAACCACTGCAAAACCTAAAGAAAAAATATTCATCGTATGTAACCATCCATCAATTGAAAATGGGAATGATTTACTAATATTAAAACGAGCAGAGTTAAGACAAAGAGCTGATAGCCTTCAAATATCCCAAAATAATTATAATAGCAATGTCAATTCATCAATGAGAGGAGCAATATGGAATTCTCTTGGCGAACTAAATTTACAAGAGACTGAATTACTTGTAGATGAAGAGGATACTAAAAAAGTCTATGAAGCCTTAAAAAATTATTTGCCAATTTATGCCCTATTTCAGTCTGACCGCCAAAGTAAAGATGACGACAAAGAAGTAACAGACCCAATGAAAATTGCTGTACAACAAGCATTATCTGAGCTAACGGCAGAAATTGAGCATATCAAGACAGAAGTAAAAAATAAAGCCCTTGAAACCGCCAACAGGACATTGGCTAAATTAAAAGAAATGTCACCTGAATTAGCGAATGAACTTATTCCGGAATTTAAAACAGAGCCTAAATTTGATTCTCTATTCAAATTAACAATCAATTCAGACGATGGTATCCCACTAAATAAACGGGGAAGCGGGATCAGACGTTTAATATTACTCAGTTTTTTTAGAGCAGAAGCAGAAAGAATAAGAGCTCAACACCAAGAAAGTCAGGTAATTTTTGCATTTGAAGAACCTGAAAATTCTCAACATCCTGACCATCAAGTAATGCTTATTAATACTTTTATGGAATTGGCAAACACTGGTAACTCACAAATCATTTTGACAACTCACACACCCGCACTTGCGAGTTTATTGCCTTTAGAAAGTTTAAGATTTATTGAAAAGGATGGTAATGACAGAATAGTAGAATTGGGCACAGACCAAATCTTTGAAAAAATTGCTGACACTCTTGGGATTTTAGCTGACCCGATTTCCAAAAATGCACGAGCGATATTATTATTGGAAGGAAAGAGTGATGTCACTTTTGTTAATCATACAGCGACACAACTTAAAAAGGGTGGACATATTGAACATACATTTGAAGATAAGAGAATTGCCTTAGTTCCGATTGGGGGCTGTGATAATTTAAAACATTGGAGAACTCTTCGATTAGCAGAGCAATTCGAGATTCCATATTGTGTAATGCTTGATTCTGACAAAGGGACAAATGAAGAACAGAAGAAAAGTGACCAAATTCAAGAATTGCAACAATCTGGTATCAAAGCTTATGTTACCAGAAAAAGAGAACTTGAAAACTATATTCATTTAGACTGTCTGAATTTACCTGCTGGTAGTACATTTAGTTATACAGAGACTTGTGATGCAAAATGTTTAATAGCAAATGAAAAATCTACAAAAAAGACACTAATTCTTGAAACTTATTGGAGAAGAATGACTTCTGAGCAAATTAGAGAAGTAGAAATGTATGATGATAATGGAGCGGATAAATACGAATTTACAGAAATGTTTACTGATTTCCTGAACTTAGTGAATGAGTGAAACACATAACAAATCACTGCACTGGATTTTTATTCCGCTGCGCTCCGTAAAAACCAGTGAGTTCAAACGTTAGGATGGATGGGAAGAAA
>JADFGN010000107.1 GCA_022567695.1 Candidatus Poribacteria bacterium
CTCGGTCGCGTATTGAAGCGTTTTTTATCTGGACAACAATTTCTGAATCGCTATTTTTCGCCGACCTATTGGTTGAGGCCAGATGGTAACAACCGGAGCCACCTCCTGCATATCGCACAACGGGCGGCAACCGAAAAAATGAGCTACATTCAATTCATGCTTCATTCTTCCGAATTGATGCCGGGAGGGAGTCCGACTTTTCCTCTGGCACAGGACATTGAAATTTTATACGAGGACTTGGAAATCCTTTTTAGCACCGCTCATGAATTCGTGGGGAGAACGCTGAAAGCGCATCATCAGCAAATCGCTCCCATGAACAAATCTAAAAGCGACTCATCTCTCATTCAACCTTTTCAAGGTGCGCGAGGTCTTCCCTCCCACCCGTAGGGTGAATCACAGATTGATCTGGAATTGGCATCAGCTTATTTGCCGGACTATAGCCATGTCAGCGATAAAGAGAAAAAATAGATACCGCACAGGTAAAGTTTTGGTTTTGGGAAGTGAAAGTCGAAGTTTTTTAGCAATTATCCAATCACTGGGACGACGCAAACTATGTATCCATGTGGGTTGGTGTTCTCTCGATTCTTCAGCACTTTACTCGAAATACATCATGAAGGTTCATGATATTCCGCCTTATTCCCCTCACGATGATTCATGGAAAAAGGTGCTCATATCCATCTTTCAACAGGAAGAATTTGATCTGGTTATTCCGTGCAACGATCCGGCCCTCATTCCGCTTCAAAAGTATAGAGCAGATTTAGAGCCGTTTGCTTGCATCTCCCTTCTGAATGAACAGGCATGTGAAGTCGCTTTTAACAAATTCAAGGCAAATGAATTAGCGAAATCAATCGGCATCCACATTCCCAAAGAGATAAGGGTATCTCACCTCTCAGCAGCGGAAATTATCTTATCACAATTCCAACTGCCGGTGGTACTGAAACCGCGTTCGACCTTTAGTGAGGACAATCTGCTAAGGCCAAATGAGGTTCGCAAGGCGTATAATTCAGAAGCGTTAAATACAAACTTGGAGATTTTACTCGAAAAAGGAGACGTTTCGGTTCAAGAAAACTTCATCGGAACGGGAGTCGGAGTTGAGTTATTAGCGGCCCAAGGAGAATTGCTGTTCGCGTTCCAACACGTCCGGGTTCATGAGCCAATCATGGGAGGCGGAAGTTCATACCGTAAAAGCGTTCCTCTCGATCCGAAGCTATTAGAAGCATCCACGAAACTATTGAAAGCACTCAACTACACGGGTGTGGCGATGGTCGAATTCAAAGTCAATTTTAAGACGGGGGCTTGGGTTTTTATAGAAATTAACGCGCGTTTCTGGGGGTCACTCCCTTTGGCAGTAGCCGCCGGGGCGGATTTTCCATATTATCTTTATCAGTTGCTCGTCATGGGAAAACGCAAATTTCCACACCGCTACAAAACAGGAATATACTGCCGTAATTTTTTAGAGGACTTCAGTTGGATGTTACAGAACTTCAAGGCAGATCGATCAGGTGCAACTCTCGCTACGGTCCCGCTCTGGAAAGTCGGAATGGAGATTTTTAATATACTAAGCTTCCGGGAACGAAGCGATACTCTCGTGACAGACGATTGCAAGCCGGGACTCTTCGAGTTGAATTATTTAATCCATTGGTTATGGAGGCAAGTTCTCGATAAGATTCAGTCACGACTGTTGACTTTACCGCCCATTCGGAAACTATATGCAAGTAAGGCGAGACGCGCACTCAGGGAAGCGCAAACAGTACTTTTTGCCTGTAAAGGAAATATCTGCCGAAGCCCGTTTGCTCAATGCTATGCTCAGACGATTTTTCTTAAATCTGTAAAAATCATGTCGTGTGGTTACTATCCAAAAAATGGACGGGTTTGCCCCAGAGCGGCGGTGAAGGCTGCCGAGGAAATTGGAGTGGATTTAACCCAACACCGTTCTTGTATTATCACGAAAGAGATGGTCCGCCAAGCAGACGTCATCTTTACTTTTGACGAGGAAAATCGGAAGACTTTGATGACTCACTATCCATTGGCTCAACAAAAGGTTCATCGCCTCGGTCTTCTTGCGCCAGAAGCCCCTCTCGCCATCAGAGATCCCTATGGTGGTAATGTCGATGTTTTTAAGACAACCTACCAGACTATTATGCAAATTCTTAATGCCAATGTGATTGATAGCAAATTTCAAAGCAAGTGGTATGAAAAAAGATAGTAAATGGAAAGTGAATTTAGTACGACTTTGTCACATTAGATTTGCAATTCAGTCGTAGCGCATGGGAGTCGAGCCCTTCGGGTGGGAGGAACCCTGCGGGCGGGGCGAAGAACGCCACGCAGAACCTCACGCACCCGGAGACGAGTCTGACTTGTGCGGCAGTCGATCACAAGTCAGGAGACATGTGTTATACCATTTGGATTTCCAGATGCGACTATTTTAATCTGCCCAATTGGTGGTTAATACCCATCAAGTTCGGAACTAATGAGAGGAAGAATAGTCGTATTTCTAGCTACAAGTGGTATTACTGGGGCTTCGTCCGAAATGTGACAAAGTCAGGTTAATACTGGTCTGCTGTAGCATTTTAAAGAAACGCCGAAAGAATACTCCTGAATTCATTGTATGGATGAATTTCGGCATTCGTGAACGAGTCCGCAAGTGAGCAAACATTCTAATAACCTCGTAGGGCAGACCTGATTTTCATGAAAGTAATATAATTATGCGTAAAGTTCTACTGATTTGCACTCATTTCCCTCCCGTCGCAAGCGCCGGGACTTGACGTCCGGCTCGATTTGTTAAACATCTGCCCAAATATGGTTGGGAACCGATTGTATTAACGATTTGTCCAGATGATCCTTCTCTGATGTATCTTGGCCATGTGAAGCATGACACATCGATTAAAGCCCCATCGATGAATTGACTAAAATTTACCACACTCGGGCGCTTGACATCTATGCGCCATTTATGGCGATAAAATCATTGAAAAATATCTTCTCAAGTTCTTCTCAGTCTGGCCACAGCGATGCACTAAGTTCCAGAAATTCAACCGTAAAGCCGAGCCGGATGGACACATTAATTAAACAGTTCATGGCAAATTACATCGAATTTCCTGACCCGGGAATCACTTGGTTCCCCTTTGCGGTTTGGAAGGGGTATCAGGTGATTCGTAGACATAAAATTGATCTGCTCTATTCGACGTCACCATATAACGCCTCTCACCTGGTAGGGCTACTGCTCAAATCTCTTATAGGAAAACTGTGGGTCGCTGAATTTCGTGACCCGTGGATGTACCAGTATTTATACGGAGAGACCATTCAACGTCCGAAAATTTTACGACAGCTTGATCAATGGTTGGAAGGCACGGTGATACGGTCTGCTGATCGCATACTCAATGTTACTGAAACCATGACCTCAGAATTAGCAACGCAGTATCCGCAGCAGAAATCAAAAATGCACACAATCATGAACGGATTTGATCAAGAAAACTACTGTTCTACTATGGACGGAACGGTTGAGCGTTTTCCAAAATTTACGATTGTCTATACTGGAGCATTCATCTCAAATTTTAGGGATGCGCCTGTTGCCCTGTTTCAAGCGTTAAGGCAACTGATAAATCAAGCCCTGATTTGTGAAGATGCCATTCAGATCATCATATTGGGGCGTCGCCATCCCAAAGTCAGGAAATTCATTGAGGAGTTTCAACTTTCAAAAGTCGTTATAGAGAAAGACTATGTCCCGCACCAGATTGCAATTCAATACCAACAACAAGCAGATGTTTTGCTTTTAGTCACCAGTAACCTGAGACTTGTAGTGACATCAAAAGTCTTTGAATATCTAGCGATAGGCAAGCCAATACTCGCACTCTCTTATCCTGATGTGGAAGTGACCCGGGTCATCCAAGAAACAAACGGTGGCGTCGTTATCAATCCAAATGATACGCAAGCGATTGCTGATACGGTTTACAGCCTTTATCAACAGTATCAGCATGGTGGCATTCACTATCAACCGAATGTCAACGAAATTGAGAAATACGAAGCGAGTAATCTCACAAGGAGCTTAGGTCTGCTGTTCGACAAAATCATTCTGGAATCGAGTCTATAAAGTAGCCGCCATGTATAATGAGCGCTTGCTCACCCCCAACGTCTAACGGCATCAATTACCAAATTATTTTCTGAATATGAACCATCCCGCTTTGAATTGTGGATTCTGGAGAGTCAGGATGAAAAATCCAAAGCTTTTACATATTGTTGATTGTATGGGTGTCGGAGGACTAGAACGGCAGGTGCATCAGATATTTTTACGTTTGCACAACAAGTATGATATGACACTTTGGTGCTTATACGAAGACGGGTATTTTGCAGATGAAATACGGCGTTTCGGGGTGGATGTACGTTTGCTGCCACAGCGTAATTGGTATAATCCTCTCAACCTCTTATGGATGGCGCAACAGATGCGGATGATGAAAGCACAGATTATTCATAGTCACGGATACAACGCAGGCCTTCTTAGCCGAATTGCTTCTTCGATTGCCGGTATCCCAATTCATGTCACGCATCTACACAGTTCACATTGGTCTCGCGATGAACGGGGCAAACGCAATATCCTGATCGACAAGGTGCTCAGTCTCAGAACAGCGAAGATCGTTGCTTGCTCGAATGCTGTCCGGAACTACACGATTAATGAGGGAATCGCTCCAGACCGAATTACTACGATTTATGATAGTGTGAATCTAGAGCCATTCAAAGTAAATACAAATGTTGCTGCAAAGCGGAAGGAATTTGGATTTAAACCGAGCGATTTCATCGTATGAACAGTTGCCCGGCTCGTCCGCGTCAAGGGGCATGAATACCTCTTACAGGCGATTCCCAAGGTTATCATGAAATGCCCTCATGCAAAGTTCCTTATTGTTGGTGATGGCCCTTGTCGTTCCGATCTTGAAAAACAGGCAAAGCAATTGGAGATTGATTCGCATGTTGTTTTTACCGGAACTCGAACGGATGTTCCTGAAATTCTTGCAATTATAGACCTGTTCGTTCTACCCAGTTCAATTCGGGAAGGGCTTTCTCTCGCAATTGCGGAAGCAATGGCTGCCGGTAAGCCAGCGATTGGTACGCGGATTGGTGGCATTCCAGAGATCATTCGTGATGGTGTGACCGGGTTTATCCTTCCACCCAAAGATCCGAACGCTCTTGCTGAACGAATTTTGTATTTCACACGCCATCCCGAAGTTGCACGGAAATTCGGTGAGGCAGCGAGACGCTGGTGTAAACGAAAACATGACAGTAGAATTATAGCCAGTCAGTTTGACCAATTTTATCGATCTTTGTTGCATAAACGCAGTTAGATCAGACAGATCGCCCTATGGAATCAACTTAGGAGTATTGAAGTTTTTGAGCGCGACTCAGAGTCGAACTATCGTTGGAGCCGCCGTTGGGGCAACGACGGCGCGGTATTTTCATTCAGAAACGGCATAATTTCAATACGAATCCTCCGACACATCAATTCACAATGAAAACGCATATTCAGCACATTCCAATTCTCTACTTCTATGAGTCGCATCAGTTCGGCGGTGGCGAAATAAGCCTTCTCAACTTGATGCGTTGCCTCGATCGGCGTCGGTTTACGCCACGCTTTGTGTGTCAAACAGAACCCCAATTTATCCAAGAACTGCACAAGCTGAATGTGCCTGTGGATAGAATCCGTTTTCCGAGTTGGAGAAAATTGAATCCGGTGTCGATCGGGCGGATGATTAATCAGTTAGGCCGTTTCGCCACACAACACAAAGCGGCGGTTTTACATGCCAACACGCCACGTACCCATTTATATGCCGCCATCGTTGGAAAGCGTCTTCGGATTCCAATTATCTGGCATGCACGGTCACAGATTGAGGGGGAAAAAATTGATATTGATAACATATTTTCCTTCTTGCCCGACCGGATTTTGTGCAATTCGGATGCAATTCGAGAGCGCTTTCAGAAAAGCGGGATGCGAAATCGTAAGGCGATGACGATTATCAACGGTGTTGACATTCAGAAATTCAGGCGGTCAATCTCAGGGGATGACATCCGCGAGGAATTTGGCATCAATAAAAAGACCGCCTTGGTTGGCATTATCGGTCGAATGGATGCGAACAAAGGACACGACGTTTTAATTGAGGCTACCGCACACGCGCTTTCAGAAACGGATTTTCGCCTGCTCATCGTTGGGACGGCTGCTCCGGGGGCAGAGGCGTGGGCAAATCAACTCAGGTATGACCTGCTCAAGTATCGAATCGACTCTCACGTCATCTTTACTGGATTTCGAGAAGATATTCCACAAATTATGGCTGCACTAGATCTCCTTGTTCTTGTCTCTGAAAAGGAAGGTTGTAGCCGCTCAGTTCTAGAAGCGATGGCGATGGGATTGCCAGTGATTGGCACAGATACAGGAGGAACTCCCGAACTCGTTGTTGATGGAGTCACTGGACTTCTGATCCCCCCTAAAAATCCTGACGCGCTTGCCCGCACTATGGTAGATCTCCTGACGCACCGAGAAAATATGCGGAAGATGGGAGAAGCCGGATTCAAACGGGTTCACGGCAATTTCACAATTGAAGCGCATGTCAGGAAAACCGAGCAAGTGTACGAAGAATTGGTTGGATGGAAAAGGAACAACAACTGATACCATGTGCAGTTCGAGATGAGACGATTCATACTTGTAGTCTAAGTCGCAAGACTTCGGCTCGAGTCTGCCTGAAGTCTTGCGACTTCAGCTACAGTAGCGTGATTTCCAATGAACTCATTTGGAACTGAAAACGGTATGACACATGGCAGCAAATTTTCTATGAGAAGAAATTGGAGTCAAGAGCTCACCGATCCAATCTACTGGTTGAGGCGATTTGTCAGAGTCGGGTATACAGGTTTACAGGGCGTAATCCTTGGAAGTCTCAGCCGTTTGCTTTTTTTTCGGTATCGCCAGTTTGATCGGGTATCAATTCAGAAAATTCTGCTCATCCGGCTTGATCGGATTGGAGACATGGTATTGACCACGCCAATTCTGCAAGCGTTGAAAACTGGTTTTCCGCGGGCAGAGCTCGCGGTGCTGGCAAATGACTATAACGCTTCAGTCATAGAAAACAACCCCTACATGGATCGGCTGTTCATTTTCCGTGAGTCTAAAGAGATCGTGCAGAAACTTCGTCAAGAAGGGTTTGATTTGATTATCGATCCGCTTCTGAGTCCGGCTCTTGACTCCGCCATCCTCACCTTTCGCTTGAGAGGAAAACATCGAATCGGATTTGAGATTGCTGGTCGAGAGCTTTTCTTCAACCTCCATTCATCTCGCAAAAAAGGCAAAAAACACCTCATCGAACATCACGAAGACCTCCTGCGAGCAATCGGGCTTTCTGCAAGAGGGATTTCTCCAAAGATTTATCTTACGCCTGACGAACTCACGTCAGTTGACTTAACCTTCCGGGAAAATGGCATCGATCTAGATCGCCTATGCGTAGCGATTCATCCCGGTGGCTTCTATCCATCTCAACGTTGGTTTCCGGAGCGATTTGCCGCCGTTGCGGACGAACTTGCCAAAAGCTATGACGCACAGATTTTACTTTTCGGTGGAAAAGGGGATAAAGAGGCATTAGAATGTATCCAAAGCGCAATGTCGAGTCCGGTGATTGTCATGCCAGAACTCGGATTGCGAGGATTCATGGCTGCATTAAACCGATGCAATTTGTTGTTATGCAATAATTCAGGTCCCCTTCATGTTGCTTCAGCCCTTGGCGTGCCAACCGTTTCGACAATGGGACCGACAATACCTCATCTCTGGTGGCCCATCGGAGGCATTCATACCGTTTTGCGGAAAGACCTCCCGTGCAGCCCGTGTCAGCGTGGCAGGTGCAAATGGCACGATTGCATGAAGTTAATTACAGTCGAGGAGATAACAGGCGCAGCAAAGGCTCAGATTGAAAAGCGAATGAATTAGGATGACACAGAAATGGCACAGACAACCCTTATCAAGCATGCAGAAAAAATCCTGATTTTGGAATTCGGTGGCATCGGTGATGTTGTCATGGCGATTCCGACGTTGCGTGCGATTCGTGGCAGTTATCCCGACGCACACATTACAATTGCGCTGGTTCCTCGCTCAGTGGAGTTGCTTTCAGGATTGGCGGAATTGGATGGTCAAAAGCCGTTTGAATTAATTGCCTTTCCATCTCTCACCATGACAAGAGGGGTATTAAAATTATTGTGGCAGCTTCGGCGACGGAATTACGACCTTGTCGTCGATCTCAGTGCTGTGGAAAGTGCAAAGGCAGGAATTAAGCGTCGGGTTTTTCTCGCTCTCCTTGGGGGTAAGAAAAAAATCGGGCGGGATACGGATGGTCGCGCCTCTTATCTCTCTTACGGCACTGACGAATTACTACTTGATGACGACCATGAAGTTGAGAAAAAATTCAAAGTCGCCCATGCATTGACAGAAGTAACGACTCAGCCAGGGACGATCCTTCCTTTGTCAAACGCGAATGAAAAACAAGCCACCGACCTGCTTAATTCCCATCATATACAGGAAGATACTGATATTTTAGTGGGGTTCGTCCCTGGCGGATCGAGTCAGATTAAACAGTGGGAACCTGAAAAGTTTGCAACTTTAGCCCAACGATTAATCAAGCGTTTGCAGGCAA
This sequence comes from Candidatus Poribacteria bacterium, assembly GCA_022567695.1. GTDB lineage: Bacteria > Poribacteria > WGA-4E > WGA-4E > PCPOR2b > JADFGN01. The sequence goes on from JADFGN010000107.1 coordinate 8,652, forward strand.
AAGTCGTTATCGTGGGGAGTCCAGGCGACGCCAACATTATCCAACAAATTACACAAGATCTGGATAGCCGACACTATGTCGAAGCCGTTGGTTTGTCATTGCTCGATCTGGCGGCACTGATCCAAAAAATGGATGCGGTTGTCTCAAATAACACGGGGGCTTTACACATTTCTGCGGCTGTTGATGTTCCAAGTGTCTCGCTTTTCTATCAAACCAACGTGCACCGCTACCGTCCATATATTGACTCAAATCGAACCAAACTGCTCAAAAAGCCAGCGGCTGTTTGTCCATACATCCACTTTCGTTCGGAAAACGATGCGTGTTTGCGGGAAAGCTGCAAATCACATGAGTGTATGGGATATACCGTCAATGAAGTTGAAACTGCTGTCATTCAACTCTTGGAGCGCTTATCTCCAAAATGGAATCTTAATACCAATTTGCGTTTGAAAAAGTAACGTTTTTGGAGTGCTGGTGAAGCTTTGGGGAAACTAAACAAGTCGTGAAACTATTATCTCTAAATTACAGGGTGGAATCCAGTGAGCCAGTTAACGAGGCACGTAGACACCTCTGTCGTCAAACACAAACGCGGATTTCTGAGCCCGATGCTTTCGAAGATACGGGACCAGGTGCTTGACTTTGTTCGAGAAGATGAAGTGAAAATCCTCGACATCGGATGCGGAAATGGACTTCTTTTTGTCCAGATGTTACTTGGCCGCAAATCAAAACTCTCCTGTCTGGGCATCGATCTTTCATTCGAGAACCTTCAGGAAGCAGAGCAGGTCTTTAAAAGCAATGCTATCAACGGTTGCCAATTGATTCAAGGCGATGGGCTTGGGTTGCCGTTTCAGCCGGGGCAGTTTGATCAGGTTTTCTGTCTCAATACCATTTATAATCTGCCCTCGATTTCCAAAGCTGAGAGGTTAATCGATCAGATGACTCAGATGTGTGCCCCCAACGGCAGTATCGTGTTTGATATGCGAAATGCGCATAATCCTCTGGTTCGGTTAAAATGTTGGCTTCACAATCGGAAAGGCGGTTTCCAAACGAACGCCTATAAATATTGGGAAATCGCTGAAATGCTAGACAGCAAGGGATTCATGGTTGTTCGTAAACTGCCCATTGGGCCTCCAACTCCTTGGTTGGCGTATGCCTATCTAATTGAGGCGAAACGGAAAACGTAGTTTTCATACACTTTAGGTCAAACTATCCCTGTTCCCTCGATTAAAGGCGATTGAATAAAAAACCGAACTTGTGTTATAATGCTCGTCCAAAGTCGATTGGAGGAGTTACCGAATATGAAAATCACTGAAGTGAAGACATACAATCTCAAGTATCCTTTGGTTGAACCGTTTGCTAACTCACGAGGCTGGTCAAAAGCGAGAAGTGCTGGTGTTGTGGAAATACGCACTGACACAGGTATTACAGGCTGGGGAGAGGGGTTAAGCATCCCAAGCCAATCGATGGCAGACACACACCTCATTGGCAAAAATCCATTTGATGTCGAATTAATCTGGGATGCCGTATGCCAACAAGGCAGTGGAAACATCGCAGCGATCAGTGCAGTGGATATCGCTTTATGGGACATCATGGGAAAGGCACTGGATTTGCCGGTTTATCGTCTGCTTGGTGGTGCGTTCAGAGATCGGATTCCCGCCTACGCCAGTGGGCTTTTCAAGAAAGATAAGCCTGACATTACAGAGGCGTTGATGGATGAGGCAAAGCGATATGTAGATGCAGGTTTTCCAGCCGTGAAGATGAAGATCGGTTTCGGGGAAGCCTACGATGTGAAGAACGTCGCAGCCGTGCGGCAGGCAATTGGAGACTCTATCCTGCTAGCGGTTGATGCCAATTGCGGTTACGATGTCGGAACCGCGATCGATGTTGGCCGGAAGATTGCTGGAAACGATCTGTTCTGGTATGAAGAACCGATCACGACAGACGACGTGGAAGGTTATGTCGAGATTCGACACGCACTCAAAATCCGAATTGCCGGAGGCGAGGGCTTACGTGGACGATGGGCATTTCGTGACCTCATCCAGAAACGCGGACTTGACATTGTTCAACCCGATATTAGCATCGCTGGTGGATTCACGGAGTGCCGCAAGATTGCTGCGATGGCAAGTGCCAACTATGTTCGGATATTGCCACACATGTGGGGAAGCAGCATTCGTCTCGCAGCAACTCTCCATTGGCAAGCGACGATTCCAGATTCTCCAAAAGCCTTAAACCCGATTCCCTCTCTGTTTGAGTTTGATATGACAGAAAATCGGCTTCGCACAGATCTTGCCAAAGCGCCGGTCCGTGCCGTTGACGGGTTTGTCCCTGTGCCACAAGAACCGGGCTTGGGCATTGAAATCGATCGGGAAGTGTTGGAAAGGTATGCCGTATGAAAATCGCACGTTGGCTGATTGCAGGCCTAGCTATTCTAGGGCTATTTAGCGGGTGGTTTTTGTACCGGTATCGGGTCGAAAGTGACAAGCGCGTGGGTAAAGCCACCCCGCCCTCTATCACTGTTGATAAGTTTGATCATGATCGATTCGATCGGGTGTTACAAACATACGTCAATTCACGCGGGCAAGTCAATTATACTGCGCTGAAAAACAATCCTCAAGAGCTGGAAACTTACTTGGATGCGCTTGCGGTGGCCTCTCCAGAAGACCTACCATCTCAAGATCAACTTGCATTTTGGATTAATGCCTATAACGCGCTAACGATCAAAGGGATAATTGACCACTATCCAACGACGAGCGTTCGTAAAATCAAGCCACTCAGAGGGTTCTTTTATCGCCTCAAATTTAAGGTTGGGGGCAAAAGCTATACGCTCAATGAGATTGAACATGATATTATCCGATCTGAGTTTGTCGAATCTCGCATCCACTTTGTACTCGTTTGTGCATCGGGAGGTTGCCCGGTTTTAGAAAACCGGGCGTTTTTTCCAGATACACTTGAGGAACGGCTTGAAAATGCGACATTCAATTTCATCAGCAACCCAGAGAAAGTTCGTTTAGATCGGGAAAACCGCGTGTTGTATCTTTCAAAAATCTTCAATTGGTATGAAGAAGACTTTGAGGGAACACATGATGGTATCATTGATTTTATTACGAATTATTTATCTGAGACGGATGCAGAATTTCTCAAACAGGAAGAGGTTACCATTCAATATTTGGATTATGATTGGACACTCAATGATCAGGCGCAAACGAAATCAACGAATTAAAAAGTGGGAAATGCACCCACTAATTGAGTTGCCCGACACAAAATGTCAGCGATGAAAAAACCGAAACTCCCCAAGCCTGCCCTCGAACCCTTCGTGAAGGGTCAACTGCAACGGCTGGTTAGGAGATCAACATTTGATCTAGCACCTCCAGAGCTTGATGCAATAAAACGCTGGCCACTTGCCCTGGCGTGGGATGGACTCCTTCACTTTGGCTAAGCTCGGCCAGTTTTTGCAAACGCTCCCAATCTTCATCAGAAAGTGGAATTTTCTGGCGTCGTGTTGCACCTTCCAAACTTTGACGACCACCCGTAGAGCGTAATCGTTCGCATAATTCCCGACGCAATGTAAAAAGAGAAGGAGGGTTGCCTTCAAGATCGATATCTGTTTCTGATACATTCTCTGCCCCAAGGGCTTTAGCCACCATTGTCCTGTTGACACTTGGAGCACGCCAACTGGTGATGCGAACAGATGGAAGGGGCTTACTACTGGTTTTGATTCGACGAGTCATTTTCGGCCTCCTGCAGGGCATCGTATTGAGTAATGCGATAGAATTGCCCATCAAATTCTACGGCAATCTCACCTTGATTTGTTTCGCGACCCATACGGTGAAGAAACTCGCGAAGTTGACTCAAATGTTCTACGAACTTGTCAGGTTTGATGTAGGTATAAACAATAACAGGCCGCTCCCAGATGATCACTTGGTTGGGTTCATCAAACCACCCTCCGTCAGTATCGCTCATCAAGTACCTCTTGCCAAATGAATTTAGAAAAAACTCTCCAAGCCTGCCCTCGAACGCAGTGAAGGGTCAACTGCAACGGCGGGTTAGGAGATTATACAAACACCGCTGGCGATACATGAAACCTTGCGGCTAAGGCTTGAAGGTGTTTGACTGTAAGTTCTCGTTCGCCACTGAGAATCTCCCAAATAATGTCTGGCGTGCCTATCTCTCGAAGATCTGACGGTTCCAGTTGATGTTCTTCCATCAAAAACTGGAACATCTCAACGCCGCTACACTCTGGCATTGGATAATGCTTCTCTTCATAAATATGTATCACAGCACCAAGTGTATCAAGAAGTTCATACAAAGGATGCTGCTCATTGTTGCCAATTTCATCGATCAGAGTGTTCAGCCGTTCAATTGCTTGATCGTATTCGTTTTCATTGCGAATTGAAAAAAGAGGACGCACAATACTCCAGTGAGCCTGAATGTCCTCTGCAATTACGCTCATTTCTTCCATCCTCCTTTGTCATATTCTGCGTGGGTCAACACGTGACGAACGTAGACTTTTCCACGATTGAAATGGATTGAGGCAATGAGACGATACTTGTTGCCACCGATGTTCAACACAATCAGATTACCCACTTTGTCAGCACTGGGAAACGTGGCACGCAATTCAGCGAAGTTGCCGAAGTCTTGTTTGTCCATGATTTTGAACCAACGAGTAAGCGGGGCTTTACTATCTGGGTATTTCTCCCAGAACCCGCGTAAGGCTTTTTTGCTGATTACGTGCATACTTATACCTCCGTTGCTTGCCTCGCCTCCTAACGCCCCGAGTTGAAAGTAAGCTCTAAAACTGGGACTTAATCTTGCCCCACATTGTCGCGGTTTTTCCACTTGGATCGATCGCGAAAGGATTTAGATTGTCACGGAAATATTCGTAATCAACTGCTAACGTCCCGGCGGCGGCTGCAACCCCGGTAAAAATCCCAAGCTGGAGCGGCGGCGTTAATTTAAAGGTCGTAACACCGATGTCAATCCATTTTTCATTTTCTGTAGTTTTGTACCAACTGGTATAGTCATCCCCTTCTTTTGCAAGACGCAAGAACAGTTCAGCCTCCCCATTCTTCGGGACAAATCCAGCGTTACCCGTCAAACCGTTACCGTTTTCATTTTGCTTCGTTTGGTACTGAATTTGACCGGTCCCACCCGCTCGTGACCAGAATTTTATCGTTACCCAATTATTATCCGCTGGACTCTTAATGACGACACCATTCACACCTGAATCCGTCGCCCATTTCGCGAAGAAATGCGTTTCAATTTCAAGTTCTTGTGTATCCGTCTCTTGAAAGAGGAAATGGGATTGATCGTCTGCCCATAAATTGCGGTTGACTTCACCTTCGACGTGTAGGAAGTCTTTTTGGGTGTTGCCGACGTCCCATTTCTTCGGCTCGTTTTGCCATTTCCAATTTGGGTTCTGTAACTTATTGCCCTCAAAGGGGTCTCCAAATGAATCGACGGCTCCTGCTGTCGAGACAAAAATCGTAGCAGTTATCCATAGCATGGTGCAACTTAAAGTTAAAGCATGTTTCTTCATGATTCACAATCTCCTATTGAATTTTATGGGTTGCATGTTGTTGGTAAAGTTGAGGGAAAATATACCCAAGAAACAAACTGTAAGTCAAGTTGAAATCACATGTTTGACGCTTATACTGTTATGAAATGTCATTCCTTCGCTGCGCTCGAGGACAGGCCTGAGCTTCGCGAAAGATCTAGATTCTTCGCCCTTGGCTCAGAATGACATAAGGAATCCTCAATTTTAAAATAGTATTAAGTTTCCGGCCTATCTCGATTCAACAATCGTCATCACCTGATCAGCCGGGTGATTTTCGAGTGTTTGTATATCCCCGTTTGGCCAAGTCACCTCGATTCGCTGCACAGTCGTCTGCGCCCCAAGCCCAAAGTGGAGGCTGTGGTCACTATCAGAGGCATAGCTGCCGCCACAGGTTACTTCCTTGACTTGCATTTTGTCGCCAGCGTGTATACGCACTTTCGACCCGATACCATCCCGGTTGCTCTGCGTGCCAACTAACTTGATGCCTATCCAGTGATTGCGACTGACAGAATCGTTCCGCAACAGTGCGGGCGATTCTCCGCAGTAGGTAACTAGCACATCTAAGCGACCATCATTATTGTAGTCACCGATAGCAGTGCCGCGTGCCACGCGACGTAGCGCGAAAAACTGACCCGCATGTTTAGTAACTTCGCTGAACTGGCCTTGTCCATCGTTGCGGAAAAGCTGGCACGGTTGCTTGTAAGCTAACCCCGGCGTTATCTGCCCCACGTTGTCCCAAACATGCCCGTTGGCAACAAAGAGATCTAAATCGCTGTCGTTATCACAATCGACAAACTGCGTTCCGAAACCGAGGGCGGCGAAACTTGGCTCGGCAAGTCCAACATCGAAGGTGGTCATGGTGTAAAAACCATCGCCGTCATTGTGGAAAAGACTATTCACTTCCAACGAAAAGGTCGTTACAAAGAGATCTAATAGACCATCGCTGTCATAGTCCCCATTGGCAATCCCCATGCTCGCTGTGGTGATTCCCTCCGAGTTATACGCAACCCCCACCGCTTTGGCGACATCCGTGAAGCTGCCATCCCCATTGTTCTGGTACAGAAAATCCTCAATGGCGTCATTGGCAACGAAGATGTCTGGATAACCATCGCCATTGTAATCGGTGAAAAGCACACCGAGTCCTTTTCCCTGATTCATGACGCCTGCACTTTCAGTGATGTCTGTAAAGCTGCCATCCCCATTATTCCGGTACAGCGTGTCACGTTCACCCGGATACTCGTAAGGACCACAGTACATCCGAATGCCTTTCAGGTAGCACGGATGCTCGGTTTCAAGCGCGTAATCCAAATAGTTCGCAACATAGAGGTCTAAATCGCCATCCCGATCTAAATCACCAAAAGATGCACTAACACTCCACCGTGGATCGCCGACGCCTGCCTGTGCGGTTACATCGGTGAATGTACCATCGCCGTTGTTTCGATATAGCCGATTTTGCCCGAAATTCGTGACGTACAGATCTGGATCGCCGTCGTTATCGTAATCCGCAGAAATGCAACCCATCCCGTAGCCATCGCCAGCAACGCCTGCTGTCTCCGTGACATCAGTAAATGTGCCATCGCCATCGTTTCGATAAAGTGCGTTGGTCGCTGATTGATTCGCCTTCTCATCAACAAACGAACCGCTGTTGACGAGATATATATCCAAGTCGCCATCGCTGTCATAATCTAAGAAGAGTCCACCCGCGCCCATTGTTTCCGGCAGATGTTTTTCCTCAGAAGCCCCGTTTACGTGGACAAAGTGAATTCCCGCAGCATGGGCTTGATCGGTGAAAACGATGTCGGTTTTCTCTGCCTCTGCAACGAAAAAGGATGAAATCAAGCCTATGAAAATGGAATAGAATTCTACGGTAAAACGCATGAGTCGGTGGACTAAAAGTTTGACAGACCTATCAAGTCTGCGAAAATTTATGGAAGGTACTTAATTCGACAAAATCTATGTCAGCCGTGTCCCGTTTAGCAATCACGGGGTGTAAACTACACGAAAACCGAGATTACGAAAGGAAACATGGGCAGGTAATCGCATGCGAAGCGCAGAACGCAAAAACGGTGTGCCATAATCATAAGCACCGCCTCGAATCGAACGCTCACTCGTGCGACTGAGCCGTCCCGCATTCATGGGATTTTCGTCCGGGCTGCGGCGATAAAACCCAGCGTCGTATTCATCACGGCACCACTCAAAGACATTCCCCGCCATGTCCATTGCACCGTAAGGGCTGACGTTTTTGGGATAGCTGCCGATTCTGCAAGGCGATGGAACATATTTAGAGAAAGCTGCCATCTTGCGACTGGGAAATGCACTTCCCCACGGATATTTTTGCCTTCCGGGACCACGAGCTGCTTTCTCCCACTGTGCTTCCGTTGGTAACTCCGCTCCGAGCCATTTGCAAAATGCAACGGCATCAAACCAATTTACACCAACAACCGGCTGATCAGGATGGGAAAAATCCGGGGTTTCCCAAAGTGATTGCTTTGTATCCGGGTCAATCGGCGGTTTGCGTCCGGTTTCGTTGACAAAGGCGCGATATTGAGCGTTGGTGAGCTCGTATTTGCTGATGTAGTATGCATCGAGATATACCGTGTGCTTGGGGCCTTCGGCGATAAACACATGGTCTTCGAGCATCGCGCTTCGCAGATTTGCATCTTTGAACGCCGCAAACGCC
>JADFGN010000650.1 GCA_022567695.1 Candidatus Poribacteria bacterium
TTCGCTATTTGAAGGCGTGCCCGACCGACTTTATCGCAACAACGGGGACGGCACTTTTACCGATGTGACCGCGGCAGCAGGTGTCGGTGGGATTGGTGGGCCATTTCGCGGGAAAGGTTTGGGCGTCGTCGCTGCCGATTTCAACAATGATGGCCATCCAGACCTCTACGTCGCCAACGATGATACCCCAAACAACCTCTTTTACAACAATGGGGATGGCACGTTCACAGACATCGCGCTGACCGCGGGCTGCGCTTATAGCTTTGACGGCGTGGCACAGGCGGGCATGGGCGTTGATGCAGGGGATTACAATGGCGATGGGCTTTTGGATCTCTTCGTTTCCAACCTCTCGCATGAGACCAATGCCCTTTATCGGAACAACGGCGATGGGACGTTTTCTGACGTGATTTACGAAACACATATCGGGAAAGAAAGTTACCTCTATGTCGGCTTCGGCACCGGCTTTTTCGATTACGACAACGATGGACACCTCGACCTTTTCATCGCCAATGGGCATGTTATCGACAATGTTGAGCTGACATCAGATGTGCTTACCTACGCCCAACGAAATCAAATGTTTCATAATAACGGGGATGGCACATTCACCGAAGTTGCTTTCGACCTACGCGAGAGAGTGAGTCGTGGGGCAATCTTCGGGGATTATGACAATGATGGCGATGTCGATCTTGTGGTGACACAGTCAAATCAGGCAGCGGAGTTGTATCGCAACGACGGCGGCAATCAACAAAATTGGTTGCGAATCAAGCCGGTCGGCACAATCAGCAATCGAGACGGCATTGGCGCGAGGGTAACATTGACGGTGGAAAAACAATCACACATCCAAGAGGTACATACCGGCGCAAGTTATCTCTCCAGTAATGATTCTCGGCTTGTCTTTGGGCTTGGAACATATACGATCGTTGATCGCCTAGAAATTCGTTGGCCGAGTGGAGTTGTGCAGGTCCTCGAGAATCTCCCAGTCAATCAGGAATTGGTGATCGAAGAAGAAAAAGGTAACGCAGATTTTTTCAAGGCTGTGCGTGAAAATAACATTGAATCCGTCCGGGTTGCGCTAAAAAACGGTGCAAATGTAAACGCGAAGAATGCTCTTGGAAACACAGGGTTGATGATAGCAGCAATTCAAGGGCATGTGGCAGTTGGGAGACTTTTGGTTGAACAGGGCGCAGATGTCAATGTAAAAAATATCAAAGGCAATTCAGCACTGATATTTTCGATACATGCGACAGGGAATGTAGACTTTGCTCGGATGTTGATTGAAAATGGAGCCGACCTCAACGCGAGAAACAGTGATAACGAAACCGCCCTGATGTATGCCGCGTCGAAGGGACACGCAGATATTCTTCGTCTCTTAATTGAAAACGGCGCAGACATCTACATTAAAAATGCAAACGGATTGAATGCCTTGAAGCTCGCCATATCAAAAGGGGATGATGCGATTGTTGATATGCTCAAATCTGCTGGCGCAAAATGATTTGACTAACGACAAAGATCGCCCGCCCGGCAGGCCAACGGCGAAACTGCATCTTCAGAGTTAATCAGTTGAAAATGTCGACTTAACTCAGCTGTGCAATGAACCATCCCGTTTGAGCCACAGGATTTGTTTCAATTTTGAAACTCGTTTCAAAATCGAAAACGTCCAACCTGTTTTGTATTTATGGGGAACTTAAGCCATAGTTCACCCGACCAGTTTCAAAATTGGAACGCATTAGTGGATGCGCTGATGTCTCAGACATAGACTATGATGGGCGTTTGGAGCATTCGGAATGTTGGCACTGGACTTGCCAAGACCTACAGACATGAGTCATCCCAAATGCTTACGCGAGTCGACTCTAATGACTCACGCGGAATTCAAGCAACCGGATTCAAGATGCACTGCCGACTCGAAAGCATAATCGCAGACACCAATGAATCCTGTATCCTGCTTAGCAACATTGGATGCCAAAATGTCCGTGAAATCCGTGATTCCAAAAATTGGGATGATTCATGTTTCTTTGAGTTACCTTTTTAACGTCGGTGTGAATTATGTCCACGTACTTACGCTAACTGTACGGGGCTAAAAAATGAACTTGCACCAGCGTTTTAGTCAATCAAGAATAAGGAGTGTGTAGAATGGCTACAATGACTTCTGACTTTATTCAGTGTGCCCGTGTCGAAGACATCCCCGAAGGCGAGATTATCGCTATCAACATCGAGGGAAATTCGATTGCGCTAGCAAATAGCGAAGGAACCATCCGCGCGGTAGATAACCGCTGTCCCCACATGGGCTACCCTCTGAATCGAGGGACGATTCACAACGGTATTTTGATCTGTCACTGGCATCACGCACGATTCGATTTGGCAAGTGGCTGTACTTTCGATCCGTGGGCTGATGATGTGCGTTCATATCCTATCCAAGTGCAAGATGGGAACGTCTACGTCAACGTCCATACGAATGGATCTGACCCCACTTCCCGCTGGAAAAAGCGTCTCCATGAAGGACTAGAGCAGAATATCAATCTCATCCTTGCGAAGGCGGTGATAGCCCTTCGCTCAGGGCAAACGTCGTCTGACGATATTGTTGAGATCGGTGCATTGTACGGTGCGCGTGGCCGTCGTGCGGGTTGGGGACCGGGTATGACCATCCTCACGTGCATGGCAAATGTTACCTCCAAACTCACGGACGCCGACAAGGTTTTTGCACTCTATCAAGGCCTACTGCATGTGTCACAGGAGACTTCGTCTTCTGCACCGCGCGTTATCCTCACGCCCTTGGAGACGGAGGAGCATTCACTGAAGCGGCTGAAAGAGTGGTTCCAATACTTCATCGAAGTCCGTAACGCCGACGGTGCGGAACGGACGTTGCTCACAACGATTTCGCTAGGGGCAACACCCGCTCAAGTTTGCGACATGATGGTTGCTGCCGCAACCGATCACTTCTATCGTAATGGTGGACATACCCTCGATTTTATAAACAAAGGGTTTGAACTGCTGGATCGAATCGGCTGGGATAAAGCAAGCGAAATCCTGCCAACGCTCGTTGGAGGACTCGCAAGTTCGTCGCGGAGTGAGGAAGAGAATCGGTGGCAGAGCCCCATAGATTTTGTTTCACTGCTTGATGAGACATTTGAGGAATTGGAAACGCTTGCTAAAATTGGCGAAGGTAAGCAATGGGCTGGAGCCGAAGAACTCACAGAAGTTTTGGCAGGAGATGACCCCTATGCCACAGTGAACGCGCTCAAGGAAGCACTCAAAGAGGGCGCAACCTTGGTCGAATTAACGCAGACGTTTGCCTATGCGACGGCATTGAGAATCGCCCGCTTCCACACGAAAAACGAGTTTGGCGATTGGATTGCGGTTTTGCACACGTATACTTATGCCAACGCGCTGCATCAGTGTGCCAAGCGTGCGCCATCGTTAGAACTTGCTCGCGGCATCTTTCATGGAGCAGTAGCGACCTATTTCGATCGCTGGTTTAACATGCCTGCAGCGCGTCTACCGCAACATAGACGTGATACGGAAATGCTCCCGACAGACGCAGATGAACTACTAGACGGTTTTGTCAGTCTTCTAAATACGCAGGCGAAAGCGGATGAG
>JADFGN010000651.1 GCA_022567695.1 Candidatus Poribacteria bacterium
ATGTCGATGTCGCAGGGACAGGCGGACTGTTGGAGGCGAAGAAGATTGCCGATCTAGCAGACCTCTACTATATGCCATTTGCCGCACACAATATCACATCGCCGGTGGGTATGACAGCAGCCGCCCATGTCTGTGCCGCCGTGCGAAATTTCTTCATCATGGAGTTGCCCTATCATGCCGATCAGGTACAGTGGCGTTGGGATCTGGTGTCATCTGATGAACCCCTAATTCAGGACAATGTGTTCGTCCTCCCCGAAAAACCGGGGCTGGGAATTGAACTGAATGAGGTCGTCGCACGAGAACATCTGATATCTGGATATGGCTATTTTGGAGAGAACGGATAAAAAATGCAAATGAACTGGAACAGGAAATCAACACACGCCGAGACGGTACGGATGCCTTCTGTCGCTGGAAGTTTTTATCCAAGTTCGCCGGATGTGCTTTCCGCGCAAGTACAAGGCTTCATCGATTATGAAGGGCTAAAGGAGACTCGTGGCGAGTTAATCGGCATCATTGTTCCCCATGCAGGCTACGTTTATTCCGGTCCGGTTGCGGGATATGCTTACAAACTGTTGCAAGAAAAGGAGTTTGACACTGTCATTCTTATCGGTTTGAGTCATCGGTATCCTGTGCAGGGAGCGGCGATTTATGCACACGGTTCGTTTCGCACACCGCTTGGGGATATCAAAATCGATGAAGAACTCACGGCTCAAATTATGGAACTGAACGACAAAGTCATCGATCTCCCGGCGGCGCATGAGCAGGAACATAGCCTTGAAGTGCAACTGCCGTTCTTGCAGAAATCTCTGCAAGATTTTCGCATCGTCCCGATCCTACTCCAAGACGATTCTCCTGAAAACGTGAGCCTCTTGAGTCAGGCGATTGCACAAGCGATTGGTGACCGACCTACACTTTTGGTCGGCAGTACAGATCTCTGCCACTATCCAGAATACAAAGAAGCGGTGAAATCTGATCGGGTCGTGGTCGAAGCGATTCAGCAATTTGATACCGATTACCTGCGCAATCAGATGGATAAATACATGCAAGCCCATTCCTACGTACCAGAACTCCACTGCATGATGTGTAGCACGGGTGCGGTTTACACGGCGATCGAAGCGGCAAAACAGTTGGGAGCCAACCGAATCGAAGTCGTGGAAGCTGCAAACTCAGGAGATGTACCGATGGGAACGGGCGATCGGGTAGTTGGATACATGGCCGCCGCAATCTACCGTTAAGAATTCTAGGGGTATTGATATTATAAACGAATTTCTCAAATCGAGCGTCTTATTAAACCCATAATTTTTGACACTTATGGACATTTTATGGAGCGGAATTCCGGATGAAAATTTATGGAAAAAGTTCCGTCTAGTAAAGAGTTGCCATGAAGGAAAAGAGATGTTCCAAGATGATAATAACTATTTTCCTGGCTGCAGGTGTCACAATCATCTTGATTGCCGCTGTTCTCTATGGGTGTACTCCAATAAGCACCCGTGAGAAAAGCGAATCCGCCGGCTTCAACGGAAGTTTTGAGATTGAGAAATCTGGACGTCCAGTCAATTGGTATATTTATTATCTGCCAATCAAGAGCAGCGACGCAGAGGTTTCATTCGACACGACAGACGCCGTCGAAGGAAAGCAGTCGCTGAAATTCGTCGTGCATCGAGTAGGCGGACGGTGGTCTGCAGGTCTATTCCAAGTTACCCCTGCGGAGTCGAAGCACACTTACAAAGTGAGTTTTTGGTTGAAGAATCAGGGTTGCAAAGTCTCGCTTCTGCTCAACAGCGAGAAACCTAAAGAAGCACCCCCTGCAAACAGAAGGGCACTTGGCGAAGAGGAAACAGGCATCAACACATGGCGTCAATTCGAATACGTCTATACCGTTCCAGAAACGTACGACAATATCCGGTTTGAGTTGGACATACTAAAGCCGGGCACGCTCTGGATAGATGATGTGCGGATTGAAGAAGTGCAGACTGACTGAATGTTTTGATGATGCCAACTAGCCCAAAAAAAGTTGACGGCTGGTTGTGAAAAGACTACCGTATGGGATAATAATCTGGTTGCCTCATCAAATAGGTTTTAGGATTTGCCTCATGTCATCGCATGAGGCTTCTTTTTTATACGTAATTTTATTCACAGATCTTGACATGGCTTTCACCACAGCATACAGTTGCAAAACTTCCAGATAAGTACCGAGGAGAATTTTATGCCAGACTCTATCAAAATGAAAGCAGCATGGATTCATGCACCGCTTGATGTTCGCATCGGCGATACAGAAGTACCATCAATTGATGATTCAAAAGCACTCATCAAGATCAAGACCTGCGGTGTTTGCCCTAGCGATGTTCGCGTCTACACGGGTGCAAGAAAGAATGCCACTTATCCACGTATTGCAGGACATGAGTGGACAGGTGAGATTGTTGAAGTTGGGAAAGCGGTTGAAGGGTTTGCCCCGGGCGAGCGCGTCGTGGCGGATTGGCGCGTGATCTGCGGCGAGTGCTACTACTGTCGGCGGGGAATTTTCAACTATTGTAGCAATATGGGGCGCGGAGAGATGAAAGGCGGTTTTTGCGAATATGGCTACGCCCCCGCTCGCAATTTGCGGAAGATCCCCGACCATGTGTTGTTTGAGGAGGCAAGTTTTACAGAGCCGCTCGCCTGTTGCTTGAACGGTGCTAACAATAGCAATATACGGATCGGTGATGATGTCGTCGTAGTCGGCACTGGGCAAATTGGGTTGATGCACGTTCAACTCGCCAAACATCTCGGTGGTAGAGTCATTGCGTGCGACACCATACAGTCTCGTCTTGAGAAAGCAAAGGAAGTTGGCGCAGATGACCTCATTAACGTTTCGGAAGGCAATCCTGTCGAAGCCGTGCATGACCTCACCGAGGGCCGCGGCGCAAACGTAGTCATCGTCGCGGCGAGCGCGACTAAAGCGGCAGAAACAGGGCTTGAGATGGCTGGCATTTGTGGAACGGTCAACTTCTTCGCGGGCTTTTACCCCTCCAACCCCATCACCGTCGATCCGAACCTCATCCATTACAAACAACTCAACGTCACAGGCAGCCACGATTTCACGCCGCACGATTTTACCACTGCCCTTAAACTGATTGCGCATGGTACGGTAAATGTCAAAACATTGATTAGCCATCGTCTGCCGCTTGATGAAATCAAACAAGGCTTTGATACAGTTATTGATTTGGCCGGGGTAAAGGTGATGATGGAAGTTGATTCAGATCGGTAGGACGTTTTCGTAGAATTATTCAGATTATGCTTGCGCTAATTATCAAAGAGCTACGTTGCTATGCTCATCAACGAAAGTACCGACGTATTCAGTTTGTGATTTTATGCGTTCTAGCTATCATCCTGTTTGCGGCAGCATTTGAGTTATTCGCTCAAAGTCAAACCGGTTCTCAAGTCAACGTCGGCTCCGGTATCTACTCAATATTGGTAATCGCGCTTTTCATAGCCATGCTCTGTTTTGCGGTTCCGCTTCAGGCTGTTGAAGCCATGCAGATCGAGACCGAAAGCACCAACCTTGAGCTGCTTTACATCACGCCAATCAATGGTTGGAAGTTGTT
>JADFGN010000108.1 GCA_022567695.1 Candidatus Poribacteria bacterium
CATAAGACGGAAAATCAGTTATGGGACGAAATAATAGCTGCTTCAGGTTTTCTCCGATAGATGTCAGGTTGGTATGAGTTTTGCTGATATCTTCCTAACAATTAACAACTCCCCCCCAATACTTGATTCAATCGGTATTAGACTGCTTTTCAGTGTGTCATCTCCTCACATCAGCCCTCTTTCGTGTGTCAATCCGTCACATCTCTGGAGTCTATCTGGGTTGAGTCACTTTATTAGTTACGCGCGGTTCGACAGAATCGCACTATGACTGGGCTTTGTAAATAGAAATCAACTCAAACCCATGTCCTAATTGGGTTTGAGGCACGCTCAAATCTGAAAAAAGCTGTGAATTGCCCTGTCAAATCGTCTTTTACAGCTCATTTGGGGCGGAATCGGGCGAAATTGCACGATTTTCGCACAACTTAAGGGCTCGCTAAGCCAGTCAGGACATGGGTTTAGCAAGATTCTCACATTCCATCGAATTAAGTGGTAAAGTCACTGAAAGCCGCCGCTGGTAAGGATTTGGAGATTAAGGAACCAATCGCCTGTGGGCACCTTTCCACCCTCCACTTCGACCGCACATCTCCCACCATTTATTGCTCGCCGTTGGTAGGGGATGAGATTCGCTAAGATCGCAAACCCGTTGAGAAAGAGAAGCTGGCTTCCTCGTTCGTGATGGAATCCTTTCATCATAAACAGCTTTCCGTAAGATGCGGCAAACGCAGAGACTGACTTGGACGGAGTATACCCCAAATGCCAGATCACTCGCCCACAGCCAATCGTGGGCAAGTAGACCCGTTTGTCCAAGCAATGGCTGTGTTTTTCGTCGGCGATGAAGTATTGGGGCAACGGCAGGTGACAGCGGGTCAGCAGTCGCACCAGGCTGTTGCAACCCACTGAACAAACCAAGCGATAGATTGCCATCGGACACACGTTTTCAATGACGGCACAGATCTCTAGACTCAACCCACCATGTGTGGCGAGAAGCACTTTATTGGCATTTTCAAGAAGATGCCTCCCCAACGTGGGTCAGCTCTGCAGGTGCTTACACGAGAGTTGCAGCAACGTTGCACTTGCGGGCATGATTCCGCCCCTCCGATAAACCGAGAGTCTTCGACCTGTGTCACGATAAACCTTTGAAAAGGGTTGCCATGCGTTCCGCCCGCTCCCAATCTTCTTTTAGGGCTTCAGCGTTGGTAGCCCCTGTCGGTTTCAAATCCACACCTACAACCCCACCGCTTTCAGGATATGCACCGCCGCGGATTGACGTAAGCGGAGATCTTCAGCATCCAGAGAAGACTCCAAGATGTCCACTGCCTTTCTGACCAGCGATCTCAACCGTTCCGTCTGCGAACCCCAAATTTCATGTCGCTTCGCGTTTAATTCCACGACAAAATCCGCGTCGTGATTGCGCCACTGGTTGACCGTCTGACGCGCAACACCGATCGCTTCCGCAACCTCACGATCGCTCTTACCCTGAATTAGAAGGTCTATCGCGTTTTCTGGCTCAATGTTCAATTGTCCGATTTTGTCCGATTTTGCCATAGTTTCCCCCGGCGTATATCAAGGCGTTTCAAGTGGGAATTTTGCTTGCAGAAACCTTAATACCCGTATGTTTTGTGCGCGGCTGACCTGTACACACGCCCATTTGATTTCCCAAAGTTCCTCTGTCAATCGCTCATACGTTTTTTGGTGCATCCCCTTCGGTCTGGGAATTGGAAGTGTCCACGCGGGCGCGGCTTGCAGACCTCTTGCACCCAGTTTATTAGCAATTCGTCGATGCCGATTCGCGTAAAAAACAAGCCGCTCCCCACTCTCGATACGACTCTTATAGCTCAGGTTATGGCACTCCCGACAGGCGAACGGTAGACGTGGCAACAACCCATAACGCCGTTGATAAAGCGATCGCGATACTGGCTGATACAGCTGGCTAATCCGTCGATGGCACTTTGGACACGTTCCCCATATCCGCTCCCCGCCGTAGTTGCACGGTGTCGTTTGCAGCGGCACAAGCGTTTCGTATTGCGTATCGTTGACCGTGTAGAACAAGTGCATCACACGCTTTTCGTCAACGGTTATGCTGACTCTTGCCCCACTTGGAAAACGAATCTCCAAAGTTTTGCCAACGTGGAGCTGCCCTTCACGCGCCAGCTTCACGATGTCAATCACATGACATTCAGAAACAGTGCGCTTCTTATCATATCGAGTCCATGTACCGCTTCCAAAGCCACCCATCGAAAAAACACCCCCGTTTTTTACCGAAATCATTAGGCAAATAAAGCCAGATTATCACGTTTTTTCGCTTCAAAGCCTTGTGGTGATTGGGCAAACGTTCAATCCGCAATTTGGCTTCGTTTCGCAAAAAGGGCAAAAAACAGCAGGGTTGTGATTTCGCCCTGCCTCCGCTGTTGCAACCGCTCTAACTCTTGAATCGCACGATACAATTGCCGCTCGATGGTGCTTTCGTAGCGGAGAATCTTGTCGATCACTTCCTCTGAGGGCAGATGATAACTGGCAACATGAGCAGTGACTTCATTCTGCCGGGCTTCCTCAAATCGTTCGATGAGTCTCTGAAAATGATTCAGACGTTTTGAAATCCGTTCCAAGAGGAAAGCACGCGCTTTTTCCTTTGCGGAAGCATCGCGTTTATAGCTGATGTCATGGGATAAATCGCTCCACTCGCGGTATACCTCAGATGGAAGTGCATCTGCGAGATCAAACAAGGTCTCTGAGGACAGATTTCCTGTTTGCTCAAATTCAGCTTTCGCCTGAACTAACCGCTCCAATCCCTTTAAAGCACCTTTGAAAGTCACCGTTGTTTCCCCGAAACCGATGGTTTCCGTCGCCACAATCTTCGTATTCTTCAAAAAACGAGCATTGTCTAACTGCTTACGTGTCTCTCCAATTTCAGCCAGAACCGCCCGCCTGAGTCTCCAGTAGCAGACCGCAATCCGCTCAACTAACATTTCCTCAAGTGCGCCTTGCGGTCGGAGATCTCTTAGCAACTGGTCGAGCAGGGCGTCGTATTCCTCACGGTTTTCTTTTCCATCACCCGTCTCAATGACAATGGCTTTGGACAAAAGCCCGTGTTTGAGCGCATTTCGCTTTGACTTCTCTCTGCCCACAGGCGTTTTTGGGCCGGTCGATTTGAGCGCGTTTCTGCGATTCGCTTCGATCTTTGCCATTGATGTCTTTGCCATTGATGTCTTTGCCATTGATGTCTTTGCCATTGATGTCTTTGCCATTGATGTCTTTGCCATTGGTCTCACCTCGTGATTCACAGATGTTATGGTGTCGATGCTTTATTGTAACATAATTCGACCGCGACACGCGGATTGTCTTTGTCTACTGCGAAGTGATTTGAGAAGCTGGCAATCCATCGATCGCGTTTTTCGCCATCATCATCGGGCGTGCGCCTCCAGCTTCTTGAGCCAGACCCGTAGATCAATCATCCCCCAATACTCATCAATCACCGCTTTAGGTTCACCCAGTTCGTTTTCCAGTTCACGGATGCAGATCACCAATTCGTCTCTGGAAAGGGATTTGATCGGGATTGGGTCTGTTTGATGCGTCCGTTCCGCGTGGGAGGAATACGCGGCAAGAGGTGATGACAAAGCCTTTGTCGGGGACTGGAGTGTAGAAACCAGTTCTGCCTTGTGCTTGCGGATTTCTGCCAAGAGATCATCCGTCATCCCCCCGAAAGGCGCATCGATAGACAGGTCACTCCCAACAAGCGAGACGGTGATCTTTCGGGATTGTAGCAAAGCCAAAAGTGCGTTCATACAGTGAACACCTCCCGCTTTTGGAGATACCACGTTCCGCTTTGATTTTGTGTGGCTCTCAAACTGTTGAGCGTTCGGTCTTTCAGGTGGTTGAGTATTCGCTGGATGTTCTCATTGGGCGATAGATTATTCGCCGTCAAATCAAAACCAACCGATTGGGCGATCGGGATGACCTGACTGGGTGAAAAGGAATTTTCCCCGTGTGTAGCTAAGCACTGATTGATGAAAGTCGCGTAAATCGCCTCAGTCCGTTCGTCACCTTCTGATGAATCAAAGGTGTTTTTTGCGAATTTTGATTCATCTCTGCTAGAACCCGCGTCACTACTAGCTTCTTGGATACCGCTAGATGAATCAAATGAATCAAATGAATCAAATCCCGGCTCATCTTCCGACGAGCGAGAATCACATATACCCAACGTATGAGAAGTATAGGGTGTTTTTTCCTCATCTCGGCTTAGGGTAGTTTTTGATTCATTTGATTCATTTTGTCGTTTCTGAATATCGTCAGAGCCCGCATTATAACTGGTTTTCTGAGAAAATGAATCAAAATCGTTTGATTCAGGCGTTGATTCATTTTTTTCCTTGGATTGAGTCGGCGAAGCCGTATCGAAATCGACTGGCGTCAGATTCACCATCCGAAATTGTTTGGCACGGTCTTTCGTTTTATCAAGCACCTCCAATCGGTATCCGCCGAAAACGCGGTCTTTATACCTGTTGGCTAAGAGTTTTCCGAGATAGTTTCTCCGAGCTCGCTCATTGCCCTTGCCTAAATGTCCATCGAGGAGTCCCAAACCGTCACCGTCCTCCTCATTATCATAAGTAGATGCGAGCGGAAATAGTTCCTTTGTGCCAACCGATTCTGTTGGTTCTTCGGACGGCACCCATTCCACACGCCCATCGCCATTTTCAACCCACGCGCCCCACGTGTTGGACGGCTTTGAGAACGCGCCGAATTTTTCAGCCCATTCTGAGAAAAACTCAACCCACGCTTGACGCTCGGTATCGAGTTGGTCGTAAAGTTCGTCAGCGTTTGCCATGAACCCTTCAATGCCCACAGCTTTGAGAATGCCGCCAACAACGTGTGACCATTGCTCATACCCGCCAAGCGTAATATCACTTTCGGGTTTGCCATCGGAAACCCACTTGCGGACCCACGTGAGCAGTGCGGTCACGATCTCGGCACGGTGAGAAGAAACCCACTTGCGCAGGTCGGGGTGTTTGAACCCGGTCCGTTTCCACGGGCGTTCCACTTTGGCATCCATGCGCATCCAGACGGTGCGGCGTGCGATTTCATCTGAGAATTCAAGGTTATTGCCCGTCGCAATCCATGTGCAACGGACAGGCATCCTGACGGTAGTTGACGTACCTAAAAGTCGATCCTCCCACTCATTCTTGACCGTGAGTGCCGCGGCGAGATCGCCTGATGTGAGCTTGCCCTTCACATTGTCGATGAGAATATGCGAGGATGCGGTCATCAGTTTGGCAGTAATTCGCTTCCGCCACTCATCATCGTTCCGTCCCGCCGTCATAATTTTCGCCCCATTCGGCGCAAATACCATCGTTGCCACGTCTGCCAAAAGCGACTTGCCCGTCCCGGGCGTTGAGGCATCGATCGCGTATAACGGGGTGGCGCCGTCAATTAACGGACGCACAAACGGGTTGAGCAGCAGTGCAATGGCGTTGGCTTTGGACGCTCCATCCACAAATGGGAAATCGCCCAACATCTCGCCCCAGATCAGATCTTTCGCCTTTTCGATGTTCTCTGGTGTCGGCGTTGTGTCACCGATTTCCAGTTTCTGGCTTTCGTGATAAAAGTAGCGGGTTTTTGGCTGATACCCAACGTCCGAGCAGATGGTCCCATCAGAAGCAACGATAGGAGCGGTTGAGACGCCGATCAGTGGCGGCAGATCGGGATACGAGCCCAACGATAAGAAATCATTCACAATGTCGAAGGGCGGATTGACCGGCTTTTGAATCGGTTCCCCTTCAATTGAGTTTTCGGACATAAAGTTCGCCGTCCGTTCCATAATCCCACGCATGGCGGAAGCGGTCAACGGCTTGGCGATCACATTTCCGTTTTCGTCAACCTCTACCCGCGTGGGCAGCCCAGAGCGCACGAAAAGAAACGGCGTGCCATTATTGGCATCCTCAATGGCGGCTCGTGCATCAGCCGTGACATCGCGCATGTGGCGATCTGTGGTAGTGATGATGGGGTGATTCCCGTTTGATGTCTGTGGAGCGGATTGGCCCAAAGCCCATCGTTTCCGCTTTTCGACATGAACGGCTTTTGTCCAGTCCTTCGTCCAAGTCTTCGTGATTTGATACTCCGTTGTCAAGGTGTCCCGAAAGCGTCCCAAATCGGCGTGATTCCAATATGAAGCATCCTCGACAAAATCCCACAGTCGCTTTTGGACGGAAGCCGGTGATTTATCGTCAAGCTGGCTGATTTCACTCAGGACGCCTTCCATAGAAATCTTAGCCGGTGTGTTTCCATTTCCAGAGGATTTCCACCTATTACCGTTTCCGTTCCACCCTGATGAACCCTTTTGTGTCACGAACCCGTGATAAAAAGGTTTCGCATCCCCGATAACGACTTTGGCATCTTTCCACCCCTTATCGCTACATGAATTGTGGAAACACTTGAATCCGAGTTTGCCATTAGCCTCTTGGGTGATGCACACTTCCCCGCGATTGTGGTCGGAGTTGAACGGGCAACAGTCGAGGATGTAAATCATGCGCCCGTTCTTCTGCTTGGTAGAAAACGAATAGCCGTAATGGTTAAGGTATCGATCAACGTCAAGGGTCGGATAATCCCCGTTCCCGTTTATTGTACGGGTGGTGCTTTGGTTCTTCTTGGCAGACTCATCGGCAGACTGGAAATTAGCCGGGACAATCTGATCGATGATGGCAAGCAGATCAAAGGGTTCTGTGTGAGGTCTTCCCTCCCACCCGGAGGGAATCGGTTCGTTTGGGAATTCGATGAACGCACGTCGATAGGGAGCTTCGGGGGTGTTATCGCCCTTGCAAGCCAGCGTCCCGTAAACCTTCCAGATCCGCGCAGGATTTGCAACGGTGCTATCAACAGAGACGGTGTCATCGCTATACGTCTCTTTGAGCCAGTCCAAGAGTCGCTTGATTTTGACTTGGGTCTCCTCGTTGTTCGGATAGCCGATGAGCGGTATCAAGCCGTGTCCGCCGTTGCCAGACATCGCACGGATGACAGGCACGCTGTAAGGTTCAAAGGCTTCACGGATAATCCGATCACGCCGGTCAAGCGCGGCTTGTAATTCGTCATCAGAGGATGGGGTATCGGCAGGACGGACGGGATCGGTGTCAAACGGAAACCATAGGATTTCAGTGATGTCTTTATCGGACGCGGTCGCTTTGGCGTTGAACTCGAGTCGATTATGCGCCCGTCTCATCAGTTTCGGGTCGCACGGATTCAACGTCGCGTAAATGTTCACTTTGCCATCGAAGGTAGCAATATCACGCGCGGCTTGAGCGTAATCGGTATAATAACCCGCAACGGTGTTGCCGACGTATTCTCTGTGTCCATTGATACGAATATACCGCTCTTTCGATAGGATACGGATTTCGGTGCATCCGTCAAATTCAGTGTGTCGAAGTGAGGTGAGAAAAGTTTCGACCGTTTTTGAATCGTAATTTTTCTGAGATTGTGATATACTAGACATGTTGCCACTCCTTTTAGTGGTATAAAATTTTAGTGGTATAAAATTTTATTTTTAAAGGGCGCAACCGTTAGATTATACTCTAGTGGTTGCGCCTTTCGTGTTTTCGAGTGCAGTAGAAAGAATCTCGTTGCACTCGAAATTGAGGGATTGGTTATTCTCTGCGGCTCTGACGTGTAGTCAACTCCCCTACAAATTCTAATTTGAACTTGCGAAACAAGCAATCGCTTCAAAGCTTTGAAGCGATTGCTCAGATTTCAGAGTCAAGAAAGGTCGCAATCGCATTTTCTTCCCATACGCGATAGCCTTCTGAGTCTTCCCAAAACCTTTGCCACGCGAGATTCAGCAAAGCGATTGGGGAGGTGAGGGGTGATTCCGTTTCAGTGATTGAAACCTCAGATTCCTTAAATTCGCGAGGGGCTGCTTCAGTTAGCATGTCATCAATTTTTTGCTGAATCACTGGGAAGAACGTTGGGTCATAAAAGCCGTCATAATCCTCAATGATTCTCATCGCTTCCGCAATTGCGCTCCAAGTCGCTTCCAACACGGAAGCAACAGCATTGTAACCTTCCCGTCGTGTTCGTTCGGTAATCAATTGAATCCTAATCCATGTAACGGGATGGGGACGGCGAATGAGTTCCTCTTTTGGGACGTGGTACTGGCTCCGCCCAAGCATCTGCATATACATCGAAAACGCATAAGCAAACGAAGGCCCACCAATGACGAAGCCAACGGCGTCACAGAAAATTTCCTGTGCCCATTCGTACCATGTCTCAACGATGACGTTTCGATTTGCCTCCTGCTCTTGTGTATACTCGTCGTTCCGCTGCACAGCAGGAAGAAGCAAATCGCCGATTTCTGCTTGTAACTCGCGGACTAAATCGTTCATCTCCAGTCGATGACAAGCGTAGAGCAGGTGTCCGAACTCATGGAAGAATAGGGGTAAGTAGAGAAGCCCTTGTTGTGCAGCACATGGCATGAAGTAAATAGTTGGTTCAATTGGCCAAATGCTGAATTCTTCATCGCGGAATGCAACTGGGATGTTTTTCGTTTTTGGATGCGTTGCATGCAGCCATAGTAAGAGCTTTAGGCAGAGCCGATCAGAAGTGCGGGCGCGGAGAATCGGACTGACCTGCTGCTTATTGAGGAAATGGAAGGCCCGGGTCACCAATTGGGTGTTGCTCAAAATGTCTTTGAGGGGATTATCTTGTTCAAAATCAAGGTCTTCGAGATTTTGGAGGACCTGTTGTTGGAGATCTGAGCAAGTGTTGGCAATCTTTACCTCGTAGTTTTTGAGTTCCTCCGGAATTTTGTCCCGTGCATCCTTTAGGATTCGCCTAAGCTGCTCGATTTCATGGCGCAAGGCAACGTTGTTTTGTTTGAGGATGTCTCGCAATTAGATCTCTCCTAATATTTGTTCCGTGTCGTTTTCCAGATGTTCTTCAAGGAGCGTTCGTAGGTCTTCCAAAAAGAGCAGAATGGCCTTAAAGTCTGCTTCCTTGTCAGAGTGGAATAGCGGTGCCACACGTGAGAGTTTATCGCGGAGAAATGGCGAATGAAATCGGTAGTTACGTTTCGCAGCTATAAAGTTCTTAACTAACTGACGCCGACGTGGATCGATTCCCAGCATCGGCAAAGTATCTACCTCTTCTGCTCGTTGCACCATCTCTTCGAGTTCCTTCAAAAACGAGATCAGATCTTCCTTCGCTTTTGCCGCTGCCTTTGCTCTTTTCTTGTCGGGACGCCCTGCGATTTCCAATTTGGTATGAATCGACAGGGTATTGATGGCAAATAGTAGATTTTGACTATCCTGAAAACTTTGAACGGCTAACCACTGTGGATTCATGGTTTTCACCCCTTCGTTTATCTTTGCTTATCGAATCCGTCGGATTTCCTGTGAAGCGCGACTTTTAAGTTCGTCATCAGTCCGCTTCAGTTCAAGTGGGAGCCGCTGGGCGACATTGGGGCTGGAAAAGTTGAGATGGGTAGAAGCGTACACCGCAAACGTTACGTGAACCATGTCAATGTCGTCACTTTGAGCCACGAGCATGACCGGGGCGGCTGTCCCTTGACGCAACGTGGGGGCTCCAGTCGTGGCAAGAACCACGGTGCGATTGTTCAAGGGAAGGGCTTTGCCCTCAAGTACTTGCTCAACTTCATTTTCCCGAGTTCTCTCCCAAAGTCGGGTCCCTTTCTTAATGCTTTTATGGAAATCCACTACGTCTACTTCTGCTTCTTTCTCAAGGAGTTTCTTTGCGATTAACTCCTCTTTTGCCTTGTTGATGCCTTTTAATTCATCTCCGCATTCTCGTCCATCACGTAGGATGAGAAGGGAACGAAGCCGTTGAAAGTGCTTCCATTTTGCGGCCTGTTGGGAGAGCCTAACAATCTCTTCACATAGAACAGTTTCGTTAATTGTCTCCCTTTTGGTGTTGAGTTTTTGCTTAACAACGGTGTAGATGCGGAGTGAGGGTCGAAGGATGAGGAGAGACAGTGCGAAATGCCGTCGATCCCTTCCGACATCGATTGCGAGATGGGCGTCATAATAAGGTTCATCTTTGAATCCCCAAAGGATACAGTCCATCTGTTGGAGGACATCAAGGACTGTCATCTCTATAAATGAATTCCAGTCTCGTTCCGCTTTGGAAAGTTGGTCGTTGTTGCTGTTTTCTGGCGATTGGAGATGGGTCAACTTGCTTTCCAACTCTCTGAATGTGATTCGCTTGACCCGCCAGTCAGAAAGTTCATAGGCGACTTTGTAGTAGTTTTCTGGAGCTTCGTCCTCGAACACAAACACGATGATTCCGGGTTTTTTCTGTCTGTTGAGTTTTGAAAAGACTTCATCCAGACTGGTATACGGCACGAGTTCTGGGGTAATCGGCTTTTTTGTCAATTGACTCAGATGCTTGGTAACATCTACGATGAGACGGCTCCGCATTTCTTCCGTTGCCTTGTTCGGTATGGCGAAGTGGACAACGCGCTCCATCAAAAAAGGGACATCCAAGCAGCCGACCTTGCGTAGCCGGGGGAGCCGTTGGCGATAATGTTCTCGAAATTCTGCTTCGGTTCGGTTCTGCGGGGCGGGTAACGAATACTCATCGGCAAATTGTAATGCTTCAGGCTTTAGGTGGATGACTTTCTCTCCCTGTGGATGCCAGAAATATCGTGCCACCTGTAGTTTTCTGTGTCCAAGTAAATCGCTTCCGAGATGTTGCCAAAAGTCATCGATGAGTTTGGCTCGCTGCTTTGGTGGGATTTTATCTACCTGTTTGAGTGGCTTTGGGAGCGAATCGTTCATGACCCGCAAGCAGAGCAATTTTGCCGCAACGGGTTGCGGATGGTCTATGCCCCTAAAAGATACCATTGCGACACGGTCATTAGCATAGATCTTTAGGTGGGGTTGGTTCTGTTGATAGTATTCCAGCAGTGAACGATACTCCTGTCTTTTGACGATTCGCTTTCCGGTTGTTGCACAGGTAACGCCTGATCGGAATTCGTCAAAGTAGCATTTGTTTAGGGTTTTGTCTAAATCATACAGCAACGTTCCCTTTTGCCCTTGCTGGCGTTGGCTCAAGGATTCAAACTGTTCTTGCCGTCGTTCCTGTTCACGTCTTGGGATGTCGTTCCGAAAGAACTCTGCCACTGTCCATTGGGTAAAGAATGCCACGCCAACGTCTACTGAAATGCCAACGCCGACACCTTCAATTGGAATTGCTGACACTTCAAATCGTCTGTAGGCAGCAATACCTTTGTCAATTCGGAACAGTGTATTTTCATACCAGATGCGTGGGCTATCGATGGTTCGCATCTTCAAGCGGTGTTTAATTTCGATTAGCACGCGCCGTTCGATGAGTTGGGCAAGTAGCTCGGCGTCATTTTCTGAAGCTGAAAAATCGATGCGTTGGTCTTCGTTGGCGTCCTTGACCTCGACAATCCAATTCTCCCCCTTCACCGTTACTGGGGGAATGGGACCTCGTGTGAGTACGAGGATTTTTTGTCGGATTGGACAGTATACCGCCGCCAATTCTTGATACTGTAATTTTTTGCATACCTGTTCCAGAAATTTCGGTGAGTGGTCTTGCGTTGTATTTTTCGCGCATCGCGTAAAAAGGTATAGGTTCGTCCCCGGCCCTACGATGCGAATATTTGTCTCAATCATGTACGTTTACTCCTTTGGACAGACTTCTTGGAAGGGACATAGCGCACAGACTCTCGGTTGAGCACAGGGTGTGAAGGCTGAGGCAATCCCCCGACGACCGTAGTCATCTGCTTCCTGCATCCGCTCTAAGTCTTGAAGGATTCGCGCCTCAACCTGCATTAGGTCTTTCTCGCATACATCAGACGATGACACCGTATTGTCTGCCAAATGTACCCGATAAAGGGTAATGCGATCTGGACGGCATTCAAACTTTTGCCTCGCCCACCATGCGTAGGAAAGCAATTGCAGACTGTTATCGCTGCTGCCCGCGCTTCCGATTTTCCAATCAACGATCACAACCCTATCCCCATCACGGTAAGCGAGATCTACCTTTCCTCTCAGAGTAAAATGGGCTTCTTTCAAGGAAGTAGACGCTTCTATCCGTGCAGAGGTATGAGAAGCCCCCGCACGGAATTGAGCAAGATTTGGGCTTTTTACGAAGTTCGTCAACGCTGCGATAAGCCGTCCTTCGGACTCTGTGCAAAGGGCTTCAGTGTTCTCCAAGCCGTAGTAAAACTCTAGCAACAGAAAGGGGCCACGATTGCCATCTGGGAGTGGGGTTCCGTGTTCATATTGTCGGGAGTACTCCAGATCGTCGTGGTAGATTTTCCGGGCCCAATTGAGTAAGCGGTCTGGTGACCATTGCTCTCCCTGTCGAAGTTTGTTCAAATAGGTACTGATGACCAAATGCAATATGTTCCCTGTCCGCAAGTATCGATTTGATAGCCCTTTGAGGAATTTGAGTTTCGCCTTTTGCGGTTCGGCTTTCGCTGTCCGTTGGTTGGCTCCATAATACTGGTAATAATACCGCCGTGGGCATTGCGCCAACATTTCGCGGCGGGAGTAAGACCATTCCGAAAGGGTAGACTTGATTTGGGATTCATGTGCCAACCCTATCTCGCTTTCGTCGAATAAGGTCATCTGTATTGCGGGCATGTGTCACCTTTCACCGACTTCGCAGTTGCTTGAGTTGCTGTGTGAGCATTCCCCACTCGTCCGCTGTGAGTGTCATGGTTTGCGCTTGGCGCAGGAATTGTAGTGCCGCCGGATTCTCACGGATGATTTCCTTTATCGGCGTCGGCATCTTTCCTGTCATCGCCAGCAGTCCATCGGGAGGCACACCGAGTCCCTCACAAATCTTGACGATGGTATCAGCAGCAGGTGGTGGATTGCGATCGTTCTCAACCTTGCTGATATAGGTAAAATCCACACCGACTTTTTCTGCCAGATCGCGTTGGGTAACGCCCTTGCTACGCCTTATTTCCTTGAGCTTTTGTCCAAAAGTGTTTGTCATCGTTTTTCACCTTTATTGATTATATCTTTTGTTGGGTTGCTTGTCAACCCTAATTATCGGGTGTAGAATGGAGTCATGGGGAAATTGAGAAAATTCCAATGATATTAACGCCAATAAAATAAAAGCGGAAAACCAGATGCTTTGGACCTCTCGGCTGAAACCGTCGGAAGCATATTTCCGTTTATTTCCGCATGGACAAGAAATACATCACCGTTGCGGAAGCTGCACGGAAGTTAGGAATCAGTGATAGAGCGGTTCGGCAGTGGATTGCTTCCGATAAACTCCAAGCGGAACGGAACGGGAGATCGTGGCGAATTCCCGCCTCCGCAATTTCTAACGGAAACGAAACGGAAGCAGATTTCCGCGTGATTGCTCAAATGCAGTCTGAGATTGATCACTTGCGGAACGAACTCGCGGAAAAGGATCGGAAACTGGCTTCCGCTGATTTTGAAGTCGCCCATCTCAACGATATGGTTGAGGAAAAAACCGATCAGATTCGTCATCTCCGGGATGGACTTTCTGAAAAAGACGCTCAGCTTTCCCGCCGCGACGAACAAATTGAATCACTGACTCAGCAGATTGACCACATGACTCAGGTGGTCGCCATGTCCCAGAAGAACATCGGCGCATTGACCGAGCAGCTCGACAGCTCAAGGCAGATGATTTCCGACATGCGTCAACGTCCTTGGTGGCAGCGACTGTTGAGGCGTGGATAAACAAACAGTGGGACGTAAGCAATCCAATCAAGGGCTGACTTCAAACGTCAGCTTCTCCGTGACCTTGCCCAATATCTCGTTTATCTGATTCAACACCTCATTCGATGGGGCTTCCCCCTCGGCAGTAATCGTGATCCGAAATCTAAAGTCAAGCTCCGGCGCAATTTCAGCCAAATCACTAATCGTTTCGGTCAGATCCTGAATCTCTGCTTCTGTGAGATGGGCTTCGGTCAGGCATATCCACGGCGGCTGCCGCACATGAATTTGGTAAAGGTCGTTGGTTAATGGGTCATCCGAGATGATTAGCCCACTATTGATGGCGCCTTTGACAGCGTTGAGAAACACATCATCACGAATGGAAACACCTCTGTTGGATTCCAGAGTCTCTTTAATCACCCCAAGCGTCGGTTGTCCTGATTCCCACACGGGTATGACATCATCTCCAATGAGATCGGCAGGAACTATCGTCACAGGTGCTCGTGAAACTTGTAAACCAATCTTATCGGCTTTGTCAGCAGTACAGGGCCACGCAGGACTTCCATCGATGATTTCAAAGATCCTTTTTTCCAAACCATCGGTGATAGCATCGACAACCAATGACCACGGAATCGGTGTGCCTTTGTGCTTTGCTAATGCGCGTATGATTTGACCGACTGATGACACTTCCTGTTCCCACGCTTCAGACAGGGTGTTCGTTCCCAGTTCAGAACCGTTAATTGTTTGCAGAGGAACGAGTAACTCCAAATCATCGCACATCTCCGCGTCAGGAATGACTTCTTTAAGGTAGGCTTTGCAAGGGCTAAGTGCCATCAGTAACCCCGACTGAACGGTAGAACGTATCGCGTTAAAAAGCACCTCGTTTTTAGCGAGTTTAGGAACATCGTCTCCCTCGAAGAATTCTCGAATTGCGCTCACTGTAATCGGTACGTTTTCGCTCTGCCACAGTTCTGGTAATCGACCGGGAAGCAACAGATCAGGACTTAGATTGTGGAGTTCTGCGTGTTCAATCGGAACGATTTCTAAATCTCTTTTCGAGAGGTCTTCATCAGATGGAGATTCTCGCCAGAATGTATGCTGGGAGCCATCTGGACGAACGGTGCGTAGAACGATACGTCCTTCCATCACACCACGGCGAAGTGTCTCTATGAACACCTTCCGTCCTAACAATCGAGGCAGACGGGGAAGACTGGCAAACATGCCATACAGCCTTTGGACGGGTTTTGAGGTTTCATCATCTCCCCACAGCTCAAAGAAACTGTCTGGCGTCAGTAGGTCTGGATCGAGCGAAGTTGTCAGCAATCTTTCTTCTTCCGCCAAAAAGGTCTTCACTCGTTCAAAGGGTGGTTCTGCGCCAGTTGGTAACAGACGCGCTTTAATTTCGCCCGCCTCGTCAACCGCAATCAAGACGCTATATGTTGATTTGACGGAATCTAAAATGCCGGTTTCATCATCTCTTTTGCGTTGTACCAGCACGGCTTTCTGTGGTTTGCTCAAAAGGCTCACCTCATCACCGCTTTCGATGCCCTGCCAACCAAGGATTTTCCGAATTCGATAGCGCAATCCTGCCAGTCGTGAGTTTTCAGGGGCAAGGGTGATGACGTTGTTACGGTAGGTTCTATCAAAAAATGCTTCGAGCGAAGAGGGAACAGGCCTGCCCGGCACAGCCGCATATTCGGGACCAACAATCACGAAGTGGAGATCTGGATTGTCGGGGATATCGGCAGGCGAATTTGGCAACGTGTGGACAACCACGCCATCGGCATTCTGACCGAGTCTCGCATCTTTTATCCGTTTCACAAGATTGTCGGTAATTTGGTCTTCGTTCAGTCTCTCCATTGCCCGAACGTGCATGTTCGTGAGATTTGGCGTTGTCCCCAGACACCAAATACTCTCGTCCTCTTTGAGGAACCAAGAAACCTTGCGCCACTCGTTTAGCCCTTCCTCGACCGACATCTTATCAATGTCTGGATGTGCCAGCAGCACATAGAGGTCTGTCGCGTCCGCCTTTTGCCCAAGGGGTTGTGAATGCAAAAAGGTGGCGATCACCGCACCTTCGATCTCTCGGCACTTGAGTCGCGGAAAGCGCTTTTGGATGTCGCGTGCTTTTTCGAGTTCACCACTGAGAATAGGTGTCCATAGATTACCTTCTTCACACGCTTCGATCAGTTCTCGAACCGCATCCGAAAGTTCGTCACCTGTTCCAAGAAGCGCACTCGGTCCGACAAACGCAGACGGATCTTTCCCATCAGAGGCTTTCAGGGCGAGAGCAAACGTCCGAAGCGCGCCCCGGGTCCGCTGAAATTCGCTCAGTTGTGTCCATTTTTGGTAGAAAACCTCGATTAAATCGGGGTGAAATGGATAAGAGCTCAGGAGTCGATCATAAGCGTTCCCATCCCTCTGTGAATCCCGGAGGGGGAGCTTACCCATCGCACCCGCAAGGCGATCCACGATTGCACGACGGGTGTCTGGGTCAGCGACAGATTCAAACAACCGACGCCGAAGCAATTCTGAAACATCTTCCCGCGAAACCGGTTCAACGATCTCTTCCATCCGATGGAACACATTTTCCATCGCATTTAAGACCATCACGCCGGTCGGATCATTCGAGACAATATCGGACGAGATGAGACTGGCAACCATCGCCGCACGGTCTACTTTGCCCACTGCCTGCGTGAGAAGCTGGAAGAAATCCTGAAGGATTACGGCGTTAGCGTGTCGTTTAGCAATAATCAGATTGCCGAGATGAAGCCTTGGAAGGCGAACGCTCCCTGTGATGATTGCGGCGGGATCCTGGAAGTAATAGCGGTCGTGACTCCGATCTCGGGCAAAGGCGAAAACGATTGCGACATTCGATCCTCGTCGACCAGCTCTTCCAGCTCTCTGTTGATAATTAGCGACTGAGGGTGGGATGTTCCTAAGGCCGACAGCGTTGAGATCCCCAATGTCGATGCCCATCTCCATGGTCGTCGTCACACTTAATCCGTCTACCCGATGTTGTAGGCGATCCTCGGGTTCATCGCCTGTCTCAAGGAACTGGTCCTGAAAGAATCGTTCCCTTTGCGAAGCCTTTTCGGTGCTGATTTGGGCCGTGTGCTCCAGAATTCTCAAGGGAAAAGGATCCGGATATTGAGGGAGTCCCGAGAAACTGGC
>JADFGN010000109.1 GCA_022567695.1 Candidatus Poribacteria bacterium
CCAGTAGTTGATGGGGTCGACGCGGAACCGTTCGGCAGGCCGGCGGTTGACCCGAAGCGGCCCCGTGGATTCCGTGGACTGCTGGCCAATCTGGGTATCACTCCGCATTCTTCTTCCGCCGTTTGCGCATTGCTGCAGTCTTATTTGATGCTTGTTTGGGCGTTGTTTTGGCCTTCTTTCGGCACAACTCCAAGCCGAAGTACTCACACAACTTGATGGCAGCTATAGCGGTGCAATTCAAGACTTTTTGGGTGAGACCTTGGCGGGAGGCGATCAGATTAAAGCTACTGTCTTTTCCAAGGACGGAACGACAGAACTAGGGAGCAAGACCGAACTCGCCCCCGCCGAGGCAAATGACATTATTAGTATGACGATTGATGTGGACCTTCCTGCGAATCCTCCTAGTGCGTTGGTGTCAGTGGCTACCCCCGGTCCACTCACATGGACCTACACCCTGACGCCTGTGAATGGTGCTATTACCGGTTGGAGCTATACCGGCGCGGGGATCGCAGACGCACGTGTCACAGGTACGGCAGCAAGCACCGGTTGGACGGTCGACACCAAGACCGACACTAAAGTCATCTTCACTACTACGACGCCGTTAACCTCCACGGTCAGTGGCTTCGAGATTGATGGGAATCAAGGGGGGACTGGAACGTACATAGCAGGCTTTAAGGAAGACACAGTTGACGGATCTCTCCCTGTCGAACTTGTTTCCTTCACTGGCGCCGTCATCAATGGCGGTGTACGGATCGAATGGCGCACCGCCACCGAAGTTAATAACCTTGGTTTTAACCTCTATCGCAGCAAAACCCGTGAAGGCAAATTTGAAAAGGTTAACCCTGGCCTAATCGAAGGAGCGGGGTCATCCCCCCTGCCTCATAACTATCAGTTTGTGGATCGGGATGTGGAGCCGGGTGAGGTGTACTACTACTATTTGGTAGACATTGATATTACCGGTATCACTGAGAAATCAGATCTGCTGGAAGTCAACCTGAAAACAAATCGGTCAAGCTTTCAAGCACGTCTTCTTGTACCGGCGGCAACACGACTGCTGCAAAATTTCCCGAATCCGTTTAACCCGGAAACATGGTTGCCGTTTTACCTGGCAAGTGATACGAATGTAAAGATTCGAATCCACAACTTACTAGGGGAAACCGTACGCACGTTAGAGCTTGGACACAAATCCGCTGGCTACTACGATGCCCACGTCAAAGCTGCCTATTGGGATGGAAAAGATAACATAGGTCAGTTCGTCAGCAGTGGTTTTTATTTCTACACGTTGGAAACTAGCGACTTCACAGCGACAAAGAAGATGGTCATCGTGAAATAGTTGCGTTTGACCCCCTAACGAAGGTCATATGACACTATTTCGCATTGGGTCAAGTCTCTAGCCCTTCGCTTCGCTCAAGGACAGGCTACGCGAGATCCCGATCTATCGGGGCTGACGCAGTACAGTGTGCGTGGCGTTCTTCGCCCCAGCCCTCTTATGTCACGAAAATTCGGGATGACCCATGTCCCCTCGTAGGAGAGAGCCGGGGAGGCGTTTTGGAATAGGTTCTAAGGATTGGCTACGAAATAACTCCTACATTTCGGGCGAAGCATGCCTCGCCCCTACGTTGTGGGTGCGTGAGGTGCGCTGGGTTCTTGCTTCGCATGGGAGGGAAGACCTCAGGCATCCCACCACCTATAGGATCTGCCCTCCCACCCGTAGGGTGGAACAGTTGTGTCCAATTTATTAAATCGCTATTCCTAAGTGAAAAAGTCGTATAAATCAGATTTTTTGATTCGCTGTCTGGCTATTTCATCAATACCATGCGCCGGGTAGAAATGTGATCTGCCGTTTGCAGTGTGTAGAAGTATATGCCACTGGACACTCGCTCGCCTATATCGTTGCGTCCATTCCAATAGGCCGCCCGATTTCGAGTGTGATAAACGCCAGCCGTATTGCTGCCCAGGTCTAGCGTTCGTATCAGTTTACCCTGTATACCATAGATACTAATGACAACTTCTGTATTGCGAGCCAATTCAAACGGAATCCACGTCTCCGGATTGAACGGATTCGGATAGTTGGCTAACAGTCGAGTCTTTTTCGGGATGAGCGTGAGCGCGAGGGAGGGAACGACTACGCGATGGTTTTGAATATCAACCTGACCGATCTTCAGATCGAACGTCTCGCGTTGGTAGATGCGGTTGGCATCTGTGATGGTGACTTCGAGGGTGCCGCCTGCCGCTATGGCGTCAACATCAAACGGATCGAAGACCACAAAGTGATAACTTCCATCTTCCAGCGGTTGAGTTGAAATCGTCCGTTGGGTTTTTGGATTCCGGAGAAGCAGAGAGACGCCATCTAATGCCGGACTTTCGATGCGTCCGACCACAGCTAACATATTGGTATGGGAAAAACTTGTTGCTGTGGGAGTCATCAACAGCGGAGCAGCAAGAAAGGTAGTGTTCTCCCAAGCCACACCTTGAAATGTAAAATTAGCGGGATCATTGGCGAGGCTCACGGCAATATAACCTTCTCCTCCTTGAACCGCAGGGGTTTGGACACTATTTTCATCATAGTATTGAAAAGTGGTGCCATCATAATAAAATATGAAGTCGATTGGAAGTTGAGTCATCAAAGTGTTCAACGTCCATGGGGTTCCGGGGTCCAGCGGTACCGAGATCATATTGATGCCCGGCTGGATGGTTGTTGTGAATGTCTGGGATTGGGGAGTATCTTCCCAGGCTTTTCCTTGAAAGGTGACTTGAACCGGAGTGGAATTTAGTTGTGCCACGATATAGGCGACTCCACCTTGCACAAGAATCGTATCTGGCGAATTACTATCAAAGTATTGAAAAGTGGTGCCATCATAATAGAACATAAAATCTGATTGAGCTTGAGCTAACAGGTTTCCCAGTGTCCACGGTTGGCCGGGGTCAAGTGGCAGCGAAATCATATTGATGCCTGGTTGGATCGTCATGGTGTAACTTTTTGAAAGATTGACTTGCACCGGATCAGCTACATCTGAAAAAAGCCCTGTGTTGCCGAAGGCATCTACTGCTTGAACCTCAATCCAATAGGTCGTTCCATCTGTCGTGTTTGTGTGCGTGTAAGCAGGTGTGGCATCCGGGGTTGCGCCTGCCAGACTAAAATTAACCCCATCTACTGAAACGTAGACATCGTAGTGATCTACCGGACCAGAGGCAAGCGTCCAGGTGTAGTCCAGAGAGCCGTCATTATCCTGTAGAATTGCGTTGGCAATCTGGCTACTAAGGCACAACAAGAAAAACACGGATAAGAAGTCAGTGAAAAATACAAATTGCGTGGAAAATCTGCGTTGCATGGTTAACCTCCATATTTTGGTAGCGCAGCCATCCTACTTTTTTCTGAGGATCTGTCGCTTTGTGCCCCCCCCTTACGAGAGGTTTACCTTTTTCGAGAAAGTTACCAAGTTCGGCCGAAAACACTTGGTGGAAAACACTGCCATAGACAAATATTCGATGATGGCTTCATAATGAGCAAAGGTCATGCCAACGTGGATAGAATTGGTATTGAAAATGCCCTCATGCCGGGTTGCCCCCGCCAGGGCTTGGACTGCGATGGGG
Organism: Candidatus Poribacteria bacterium; assembly: GCA_022567695.1. Lineage (GTDB taxonomy): Bacteria > Poribacteria > WGA-4E > WGA-4E > PCPOR2b > JADFGN01. The sequence continues at coordinate 3,595 of JADFGN010000109.1, forward strand.
TATTATTCCAGTCTTTTTCTGTAATTGATAAAGAGTCTGGTCGGGACATTTGCAAAAACGACTTCCTCTAAAGCGAAAGACGACTATCTATGAACTCTTAGCGAGTAACAGTTCAGAAGACATAACATGACTGGCGTCCAAGTGGATTGTCTGTTGTCTGCAATGACCGTTATGTCTACGTTGTCCATTATTTGCTTCTCGTTGAAATCGTAAGCGAACTTTTGCCCGTTTATGACAGAAACACAAAGCCTTGACGCCTTTATCTGGCTGTATTTCCAGCTCTTACTCAATTTGAGTTCTATTATTATACTGAGCTTTGGACAATTTCCTCTGATTTCAACCGCCTTTTGAGCATCCGGAGTGTGCTAAAGTGTCCCGTCTTTTGAGCATCCGAAGTGTGCTAAAGTGTACTAAAGTGTCTAAAGTGTGCTAAAATGTACTAAAGTTAAGATTCTCAGCCGTAATCAAGCGAGGTTTTGGGAATCATTGCTCGCAGAAAACTCAATCCACTCTCAAAAACACTGGATTTATATGCTCTAAATTGTCCGAACTTTTATATTATAAGACGAACCAATTTATTATCAAGTTTCATTTTTAACCGTTCAGGTTACTCTGGGTAATTGTCGGTGGTCTAACTCGACAATGTTAAATTAGAAACACGATCCAGTTGCAGCCCAACTTTCTAACGCCTGTTCTTTTACTGTGTTCGAGGACAAGCTATCGAGCGGAGCGAAGGATTGGCTAAGGATCGTTTGACGTACTCCCTAGGAAATTCAGGGGATTCTAATAGTAACCCAAGTTGCTACCTACCAACCTTCGGAAGGTTCTTTAATCGGTTTGCATTTGATTTGAGGAAAGCTCGTCCTCAAAATGCAAATTTCTTTGGGAAACAACCTTTCGAAGGGTATTTACCTCAAAGGTAGCAACTTAGATTTCTATACATTTAACCAGCTTATGGAAATCTTAGCGATAGAAAACCGATCCGACCAGAAAGCGTGGGACCGATTTGTTCACGCTTCACCTCTTTCAGTTCACTACCACCTTTCAGGTTGGAAAAGGGTACTCGAAAAAACCTATGAAAACACCACCATCTACCTTATGGTGCGCCAAAAAGGTGAGATACGTGGCATCCTGCCACTTTGTCTGGTTCGAGGGTTCCCTTCCACACCTCATCTTGCCTCTCTTCCCTACCTCAGTTACGCTGGGGTATGTGCGGCAGATGCAACAGTTGCTAATGTTCTGGTTCAGAAAGCCGGGGAATGGATGCAGGAGGTGGGAGCGAAATATGTGGAGCTCCATAACACTTATCAAGTAGAGGTTTCAAAAATTCCTGCGAAAACTAATCATACACTGATTACCAACACAGATAAAGTGACGATGGCTCTGCCTTTACCCTGTAATCCGGACGTTCTGTGGAAAGGCTTTAAAGCCAAGGTCCGGAATCAAGTGAGAAAGGCAGAAAAATCCGGTCTGCGCGTTGAAGTCGGCAGGGTTGAATTCCTTAACAACTTCTATGAAGTGTTCGCTGAAAATATGCGTGACCTCGGTAGCCCTGTGCATAAAGTACAGCTTTTTCAAAATCTGTTTGAAGTGTTTCCAAATGACACTCGTATCTTCATGGTTTACAAGGATTCCCAACTCGTCGGTGGAGCGATCTTTCTCACTTTCAAGGATACGGCTGAAGTTCCCTGGGCATCCTCCAAACGGGAATTTTTACGAGATTGCCCCAATAATCTTCTGTACTGGGAGATCCTTCGATACGCCTGCGAGCAGGGAATTCGGGAGTTCGACTTCGGTCGATCTACCAAAGACTCCGGAACCTATCGTTTCAAGAAGCAGTGGGGAGCTATCGAGAAACCCCTATACTGGCAGTATTACCTTCCGAAAGGCTCACAGTTGCCGGATTCCACTCACGTCAGCCTGAAATCCCGCATTCTGACTGGTATGTGGAAAAAACTGCCCTTGAAGGTTGCCAACGCTCTGGGACCAAGAATCCGGGGTAACATCTCTGCTTAACACGTCTTTATTCCTTCCACCATGATCTCAAAGAATTTCTGGATCGTGCGAATAACATATATGCTTTTAGTTTTCATTCTCTCATCAATCCCAATGGACTCAGGTTCAGAAGATAATGCCCATAAGGATTGGCTGTCGGATGTACAAAATATACTTCACGTTCCACTTTTTGCATTGTTATCTTTTTTGTGGATTATTGCATATAGAGGGCGAGGACACAAAATCAAAAGAGCCGTATCGATGGGCTTATCCATAACAATCGTTTATAGCCTTTTGGACGAATATCACCAGTATTACGTTCCAGGACGGTTCATGTCTGTGGCAGACGTCAGCCTTGACGCTATCGGTGCTTTTTTAGGAGGGGGAATTTACTGATTCCTTCTGAAAAATAAACGAAATATTAGTTACGCACGTTCTCATGAATCCCTTCTATGAAAGGATTCATGAGGTGAAAAGTTACCCAAACCCATGTCCTAACTGGATCTGACGGCTCAAATAGTGGCGTAAAATCCGTCGAATTGAACTTCTAAAGCGGTAAAGCAGACTATTTTTCGTCCAAAACCGTCATTTTCTGAGCGTGTAAACCTCTACGAACCCAATAAGGACATAGGTTTGCGGGGAATTGCCTTTCGTCGGATCAGTTACCACGCGGGTTCATCAGATAGTGCGTAAGTCCTAAACAAAATAAAAGTTAGAGGTCACTTTCTGCCCACACTTACACAGTGTGGCATCTATGACAAGTCGGCATAGTAGAAAGGTGCTTAAGTATCTAAAAAATTAACAAAAGACCATGAAAAATATGCTCAGCATTGATGTAGAAGATTATTATCATGTCTCCGGTCTATCTTCAGTCATCCGAAGAGCGGATTGGGAGAACTATCCCAAACGTGTGGTTGAAAATACCCACAAGATTTTGCGTCTCCTTGACGTCCACAACACAAAGGCTACCTTCTTTATCCTCGGCATCGTCGCCGAATCATTTCCAGAACTGGTTAAGGCCATCCACAAAGCTGGACACGAAATCGCTTCTCATGGATATGGACATCAACCAGTATATGAATTGACCGAAACCCAATTTCGGCAAGATCTGCAGCACTCGGTATACACCCTTGAGAGGATTACTTCTGAACCGATCAAAGGGTATCGTGCACCAAGCTTCTCGATTATTGAAACGACAAGTTGGGCGATCGATGTTCTCTTCGACTTGGGGTTTCGCTACGACTCAAGCATCTACCCCATCCAGTATGATCGATATGGTTGGCCAAACGCCCAGAGATTTCCGCATGTCATCAAAAGCCATGGCGATGATGTACTATGGGAATTTCCCCCTTGTACTATCAGGGCACTGGGTAGAAATATCCCGATAGCAGGTGGCGGCTACTTCCGTTTCTTCCCTTATCGCTTCACAAAAGCATGCATCCAAAAACTGAACGCTAAAGGATTGCCGACGATGGTTTACCTGCATCCGTGGGAATTTGATCCCGATCAACCGAAGTTTCAGCCGGAATTCAAAAATCGCATCCGGCACTATCTCAACCTTGATAAAACAGAATCCCGATTTTCGGAATTGTTGAAAGACTTCACATTCACCACAATATCCGATTTTGCCACACAACTTAACTAATTTTCGTGAATAAGTTTCCGCAAGAAGTCAATAATGGTCGGGGCGCCGCAAATCATGCGGGCCCCGTGGTTTAAAATATATACTTTAATAGAGAAATTTAGTTAAGCAAGTTTAAATATAAACCTTGAATTTTTTATTTCACCAAATCCAGCATTGACACGGGTTTAGTGATTTGAGAACTGTCACTTGAATCCTTAAACTTGCTTAAAAGCTCCACATTCCATCGAATTAAGTGGTAAACTTCCCGGCGCGTTGATTTGCGCTTGATTTCCTCCGAAAGCAGATGTTATCCAATGGAAAACATCCTTGGGAGCAAATCATGAGCAAACGGGTCCATCCTTCCCGCGAGAACCGAACCATCACTGTCGATTTCAATTCGGAAGCCACCTATCACCGCTTATGTCACGATGGCCCCCGCTTCATCGACTTTGTCGTTGCTTTTATTTTATCGATTGGCTTGCAACTAAAACATAAATGTAACTGCCCATCCGAGCGGCTGACCCGCCATTCCCACTATGTCCGTGCTCGGATAAACGGACTGACCATCTGGCGGATTCAATGTACCGGGTGCCGCGCCGTGTTTACGGTCTTTCCCCACTTTGTGTTGCGTTATCGGAAGATGAAAGCAGAGATTGCCAAGAAAGTGCTTCTCGCCACGCATGGCGGATTGAGCCTGGAACTCTGTGCGGTGATAGAAAACGTGTGTCCAATGGCAATCTATCGGATGGTCTGTTCGATAGGTCGCAACGGGATGGTGAGACTCCTGACCCGCTGTTATCTGCCGTTGCCACAATACTTCATTGCGGACGAAAAACACACCTATTGTTTAGACAAACGGATCTATCTGCCCACGATTGGCTGTGGAAGAGTCCAAAAAGCATCTGGGGTACATGACCGCCAAGTCGGTTTCCGCGTTTGCCGCGGATTACGGTGAGTTTCAGCAAGCCGCAAAAGCCATTGCCCCGTCTTATCAGGCTTTGGGGATACTCACCGACGGGTTTAACAGTACCAAAAAGAGTCTTAGGCAACTGTTCCCCCTTGCCAAGCTAGCCAACTGCATGCTCCACGATATAAAAAGCTGCCCGGCCAGATCAAAGGGGTGACCAAAGCTGTCCGTCAAAAGCTCAGCGGTCAGTTCCGGGAGCTTTTTTTCGTCAACAACTCTCGCAAAACCCCGAACCATCGCTCGTTGGGGCAACGACTGAGACGATTCAATGAACGAGTCACCCATCTAGCGGGAGAAGAGAATGGCGGTCGGGTGAGAAGATGGATAGAACGGAAAAAGGCGGGATGGCACATCCTGTTTGAGGAGACTAACATTCCAAAGACGACCACGTTGATTGATCAGTTCCACAATGCCATGGACCGGAAACTGTTCATGATGAAAGGGTTTCATCATGAGGGCGGCAGCCAGCGGGTTTTCCTCAATGGATTAGCAATCTTGGCGAATTTGATTCCCTACCAACGGCGAGCAATAAACGCAGGGAAATGTGCCATCGAAGTCGAGGGTGGGAAGGTACCGACGAAGGATTGGTTTCTCAATCTCCAGATCCTTACCAGCGGCGGGTTTCAGTGACTTTACCACTTAATTCGATGGAATGTGGGTTTTTCCGTGGGCAGCCGTGAATCTATTTACGCCGTGGGGAAAACAGTGGCGGAGTCGAGATAAATAAGATTGAACGCATAACACGTGACGCCCCGCCAATAGTCATCGGTCTGACGGGGCACTCGGTCGAATCGGGAAACCGACATCACGTCTCGAACGCAAACAGGTGGGAGAGCCCTTCTCGGATGGGGGCAAATTCCTCCGGGCTGAGAGATCCGATGTACCCGCGAACCCGGTGGGCATCTATCGCCGTCAGTTGGTCTAACAGCACTGTAGAAGCCAGGGGTAACCCGCCAACTCCCGCCTCCAAACATGGATAGAGGGGAAGTTGTGGTAACGATTTGCTGGTCATGGGAGCCACGATGAGCATGGGGTACCGCAACGGATGAACCGCGCTCGGATCGGCGATCGAGACACATGGACGAACCCCTTTCTGTTCGTGACCCGGCGGCCTGCGACTGGGCAGAAAAACTTGCAGAATCCGCCCCCAATTTCGCTCATCGTTCCCATGCGTGGTGTTGGAACGTCCGTTCGTGTTCATACATTCTCCTCGACAACCACCCCTTTGCCCGGGATGTATCGAGCCGGCTTTGAGACTTGCGCCATTGCTTCCTGCCATGCCTCAAGTTCCTCTGGAGCAAGGTCGGCTTCGAGGTCATCCAGCCGGTCAGCTGTGTCAAAGGCTGTGGTCGAAAGCCACTCGTTCGATTCGGTATCCATCTCCCCCAACATCGCCCTCGCTCGCTCCTTACCGAGCCACTGCTCGATATCGGGACGGGTGATGATATAGATTCTGCCCAGTTGCACGGCGGGCAATTTGCCTCGACGGATTTCCCGATACACGGTCATTTTACTAACCCCCACCAGTCGGGCAATCTCTTCGGGGGAAAACGCTCGCTTCTCATTCCTTTTGTCACCTCCTTGTTGTTCATTTTCTTCTCCGAAAGACGAAGGCGGAAATTCTGCGACGGGCACATTGGCTTCCAAATACTTCTTCTTCCCTCGGAGTCGATAACTGTCACCGGACAGATAGAAGACTTCGCCATGATGCATCAATCGGTCTATCAATGCCGTCGCCAAAGAAGAATCGTGCAACACTTCCGCCCAAGAACGTAAGCTCTTGTTAGAGGTGATTATGGTGGCTTTCTTTTCATATCGGTCGGATATGACCTGATAGAAAAGTGGCCCAGCTTCTTTATCGTGGGGAAGATAGCCGAATTCATCGATGATAAGCAGATCGACTTTGGCCAGTGAATCCATCCATTTTTGGCAATCGGAAGTCTGCTTAGCCAAAAGATAATCGTTGATTAGCCGCTGTGCCATGATGAATTTGACACGGTATCCCAGTTGAATCAGCTTAACTCCAACAGCGACCGCCAAATGTGTCTTTCCCACACCTGGAGGGCCAATCAATACCAACGAGCGTGCTTGATGGATAAACGTCTCATCCATATAATTGAGGAAGACCTGTCGTTTGAGTTCGGGTCTGAAATCAAAGTCAAACTGTTCTATGGTTTTCTCAAAAGGAAAAGATGCACTTCGCAAACGCCTGTGTATCTGGTTTTCCTCCCTAGCTACTATCTCGTCGGTGAGTAATCCTTCAAGGAATTGAGCGTAACTCATCTCTTGTTTTGAAGCTCGGTCTATCCAGTCTCGATAGACTTCTCGGACTCTTGCAAGTTTCAGTTTCCTGAGCAATTGTTCCATCACAGCCTCCTAACGATAAATATATTTGTCATAAACCGCTAAATCCCTATCGATTTCCGATTGGATTGGCTGACCTTTGAGGTCGATTTGGATATCAGATTCACCCTTGGACTCAATTCGGAGCATTAATTCAACGTATTCGGTACCATAAACCTGCTCCTTATTGGCAAAAACCGACCGCTTCTTTGAATCTCGATGTGCCATGCTCCTGCCAAAGGGCATACAATTTAAGAATTTGTTGGTTCATTGAATTGCGATCTCGTCGGCAGATTTCTCCCACGTATCCAGCCGTCTTTTCATCCAACCCCAATAGCTTCTCCCGGTATGCCATCACTTTGGCTTTGGGTTTATATTCCAGCGTTTTTTCATAACTAATTTTCATGAATAAGTTCTCGAAAGAAATCAGTAATCATCTGGGTCCCGTAGTTTGAAATATATACTTTAATAGAGAAATTTAGTTAATGGCTGAGATCCCTAATCCATTGCTTCTTTTTAAAATTCCGCCGATGCTGGGCAACCAATTGATTATCCGAATAAATTCTCAGTTCTTTTTCAGCCACCCGCACCGCAACGACCTGTCCAATGAGGTGTTCTGGCACCGAATAGCAATTGGTCTGGAATCGGATAATCGACTCTGGACTCACGCGCAGTAAATGTAATAATCCGTAGGAATCCGACTTCTCCTCAAACGGGTCTCTTGCGCGGCGTTCTTCTTCTAAAAGCTCATTGGCTGTCCGTCCGTGAGCCTGGGAAGAATGACTGTTCCTTTCGACCAGCCATTCTTCCAATTGGATTAGAAGGTCGTCATCATTCAAAAAAGTCCGTCCTGCCAAGAAATTGTTCTTGACGAATCTCACCCCATTCTCAACGGTTCCTTTCTGGTTTGGGGAAAAAGGGTCACATAATTCTGGATAAAATCCAATTTCGGAGGCGAATTGCTGGAATTTCGGATTCCATATCGGCGTCCCATCTTCGGTGCGACCTTTGGTGACAGTCCTCATGTTATCGAAAACTAGCACCCACGGGACACCACCAAGTGACTCAAATCCTCTCAGAATACAGCGGATTAAAGTTTCGTAACGCATAGTGTTGTGAAATTCAGCATAGACGAATCTTGAATACTTTAAGCGACACACAAAGCAGTATCGAGTCTCTTTTGGAATCATTGTGAACGGAAACTGGCGTTTTTCTCCCCAATCCACATTCCATCGAATTAAGTGGTAAACTTTAAGGTGCTGTGGTTTGCGCTTGATTTCCTCTCCCTTTTGATGTTATCCAATCCAAAACATCCTTGGGAGGAAATTGATGTCCAACCCGCCGAAACGCCCCCGTCAAAACCGAACGATAACCGTTGATTTCAATTCGGAACAAACCTATCACCAGTTATGCCAGAATGGACCGGCCTTCATCGAGTTCGTCGTTGCTTTCATCATGTCCATTGGGTTTCAACTGAAACATAAGTGTAACTGTCCATCCGAGAAGCTAACACGCCATTCGCACTATGCACGCTTGCGCCTGGACGGTCTAACCATCTGGCGCATTCAATGCACTGGCTGCCGCGCCGTGTTTACGGTCTTACCCCACTTCGTGTTGCGCTACCGAAAGATGAGAGCTGAGATTGGCAAGAAGGCACTTTGGGCCACACATGGTGGATTGAGCTTGGAACTTTGCGCCGTGATTGAAAACGTTGATGCTATGGCGATCTACCGGTTGGTCTGTTCGATTGGACGTACCAATTTGGTGCGACTGCTGACCCGCTGTCATCTACCGTTGCCCCAATACTTCATCGCGGATGAGAAGCACACCCATTGTTTGGACAAGCGGGTATACTTGCCGACGATTGGCTGCGGGAGGGTGATTTGGCATCTGGGATATACCTCGTCCAAGTCGGTTTCTGCCTTTGCCGCAGATTACGGTGAGTTTCGGCAAGCGGGGAAGGCAGTTGACCCGTCCTATCAGGCACGGGGGATACTCACCGATGGGTTTTTAAGCACGGTCAAGAGCATCCAACGACTCTTCCCCGCCGCCAAGCTCGCCTTTTGTATGCTCCACGCGACGTTTAAATTACCCGGCCAAATCAAAGGCGTGACTAAAGCGATTCGCCAGACGCTTTCGGGTCAGTTCCGTCGCATCTTTTTCGTCAACAACGCTCGCAAGACCCCGAACAACCGATCATTGGGACAACGGTTGAGACGGTTCGGTGAGCAAGTTGAACGTCTCGCGGGCGAAGAGAATGGCGGTCGAGTCAAAAGATGGATACAGCGAAAAAAGGCGGGATGGCACGTTCTGTTTGAAGATCCCAACATCCCCCCGGACAACAACGTTGATTGATCAGTTCCACAATGCCATATCCCGCAAGCTCTTCATGATGAAGGGATTTCATCACGAGGAGGGCAGCCAGCGGGTTTTCCTCAATGGATTAGCAATCTTGGCGAATTTGATTCCTTACCAACGGCGAGCAATAAACGCAGGGAAATGTGCCATCGAAGTGGAGGGTGGCAAGGTACCGACGAGGGATTGGTTGATAAATCTCCAGATCCTGACCAGTGGCGGGTTTCAGTGATTTACCACTAAATTCGATGGAATGTGATATTTCTCAATCAACTCAACAATTTCTTTCACTGGCCCCGGGGACCGTGTCTGCGAGACATAGCGCACCGGGCCTCGGATGAACACCTGAAAATGCTCCCAGTCCATCCATTCGAGGAACCTCCAGGTATAAATCGGGTAGATGAATTTATGGTCATCCATAACATTCTTGGGGATGGCAACCGTCAGCAGTATATCCAAGACTTGCTCAGGAGGTAAGTTCTCAGCAAGCCAAAGGAAGTGATGGTCGGCATCATTGACAGAGCCACGGCTGGCTGCCGCAAAGAACGCCTTTTTGGTTTCCTCCACCCCGCCGGCATCAAGGGGCTCAAATTCGGGTAGCAGATAGGGCCCCATAGCGGGATGGTGGATATGTTTATTGGCTAAAGCCACGTTTTGCACCATGGGTAGAAAGCGACTCTCCCCATTCATCCTCGAAGCAATCTCCTTGACGGCATGCAACCCAGAGACGGGATGCATATGCCCGCCGTGATGCCCCCATTGCCCGTTTGGAAAGAACGGCATCTCCGATGAACGTAGGACTGCCAACCCGGAGGCCGTACACATTTGCTTAATCGAAACTCCATTGCGGAGTTTGTCCACCGTCTTTTCCACAATGTTTTCAGGCGTGGTTTCCTCTATAAACTGCACCAAAGGCTCTATCGAATCAGGGTATTGAACGGGCGCGTACATTAGATAATCTCCTATAATAATTTGTTGCGGAATTTATGGATTGACAATGTTAAATTAGAAACACGAGAAAGTCTAAAGAACCCGCCATGTCTGAATGGTCAGCGGTGAAGAAACTCAAATCTAGACGATTACAGAAAGTGGTAGAAAGTGAGTGTTCATCAACGATTGAAGCATGTTGCTAAAGTGCCCTTTGGGTGGGACACCAGACCCTGCGGGTGCGAGGGATCGTCGAGACCGGAGACGATAGATAAAAGAAGACCTCACGCAGAACGGAACGCAAACCTCACGCATCTTTAGTACTCGGCTCCGGGCTCGCCTCCGGGTCATAATCTTGAATGGTCCCTTCGCTTCGCTCGAGGGCAGGCTTCGCGCCGCAAATGGTCGAAGCACCGCGAATCTTCAATTTCCCCTGACTCCAATTAAAAATCACAATCCCTCATCGATTTGTAAACCCATTATATCACAATCATCAATCCATTGGTGCTGCGATTTCCGCCTCGGATTTGAAAAGACTCTCAAACGGACTCTCTTCCCACAAATCTTCGCGACCCCATTTCTTCATCTGTTCTTTGATTCGTCGCATCGCTATCTCACAACGAGCCGGGCTACGAAAACTCAGAACCCTGGCAATATCCTCATAACTCAACACGCATTTTCTCGCTAGCAGGTAGACCGTTAGATCCCTAGCGGTAGTTATCTCTGTGCGCATCAATTCATTTTCGACGGACGCCTCCACCGCCGGCATCATATCTAACAGCGTCGTTCTTTCATCTTCCACAAGTGGGGCATCAACAGAACACATCGACTCATACATCCGGGCAAATTCGATAAGCTCTGTGACCTTTTCTTCAGTCAACTCCAAAGCCCTTGCCAGCTTTGAAACGGATGGTTTCTTCTGTTGCTCTTGCCAAAGGTCAACCATGACCTGATTTAACCGGCTAAACCGAGATAATAAGTACGTCGGGAATCGCACCGCACGACTATTGCCCAAACATCTCTCCATTCCCCGCTTTATCGCCCACCACGCATAGGAGGAAAATTGGAACCCTTTGGTGTCATCGAACTTTTCGATGGCATTCATCAGGTAGATATAACCCTCCTGTTGCAAGTCGGCTAACTCAATGGCGGGATCGGCCGGCCCATGATGGGGAATTAGCAGATACTCATAGCGTCTGGAGATGGTCTTTACCAGCGGGAGATTTCTCAGCGTCAGCATGTTGCGAATCGAGGTAAAGGCCTCAACATCATCAGCAACCCTGGCTTCGATAAGTGCCTTGAACATCGAAAACATCTCGCCGAGAGCTAAATGCCCCACGTGTATCTCCCCTTCTGTGGGCAATAGAAACTCCGCGAGTTTATCGGTCATCGAAACGGGACTCATTTCAATGGTCATCCACATTAACTCCTTCTCGTTTTTGGCTCTCATCGAAACCCTTTGTATCAAAGGGAAGATAAACAATCAACTGGCAAAGTTCGCAGAGTCCGGATTTCGTGCGGGTTATTTTATTCAACTTTTCCCTTTTTGTTTACAAATACCCGTTACCCCACGTCGGGGGATCTTGGAGATATGGATCTGGATTTTATTGTATCGACTCAGATTCTACCAAATACATGCCCTTATGCAATTAGAATGTGTCTTTCATATCTCCCCATGTCGTGGCTAATTTCCCCTTGACAGAGACCGCCAAAAAATCGTCTTTACCCAAGGCCATGTTGGCTTGTATCTCTTCTTCGGACAAAACCCTCGACCATACACGAGCTTCGTCCAAAAAACCGTCTCCGAAGGTATCTGGGGCGTCAGCGAATCGGGAACCCAGTGTCACACTCTCAGTCGATTTCATTTCGCCAAAATTCCCTTTCGCCTCGGCGCTCTTTCCACCCAACTCACCATCGATGTAGATTCGCGCGGTATTTTTGCCGACGGTTGCCGCCATGTGGTGCCAAGCGTTGTCATTGTACGGCGAATCCGTGAAGACAATGAGGGTGCCATCTCCGGCATCTCGAAATAGGCATCGAATCCGGTTACTGCCGGGTTCAATTCGCACCCACCAATCGCCTCCGGTCGCACCTCTTTCTTTCCACATGAGAGGGAAGTTGCTCTGTGATTCTGTCTTGAACCAGATCTCAATGGTTGCTTGTTCACCTTCAAAAGCATCATGGTCTGCAACGTAAACGATACCATCGGTTCCATTGAGTTGGACACAATTACCATGAGCACCGTCCGGCACGATTTTGCCGCCGCCACGGATTTCTGCGTCATGCTGAAACTCGGAGAAATCTTCCACTTTTTTTCCATTCTCTTCATCGAGTGGCAGATACATGACCAGCGAGTCATCAACCCCTCCGACACTCTGGGCTGAACCTGGGGTCAATAGAAACGCAGTAGTTGTTGCCATTAAAACAAACACAAACCATTTCATCGTGTTGCCTCCTGGGGTTTTTGCTCGTCCCCCATAGTAAGAATCCTTACCGATATACGTCAGATACCTTCCTGTCAGATTTTTAAGGGTGTCTTCATCACTGATTTGTATCCAATCATCAATTGAGCCCAAGAAACAGTATCATATGGAAACCGGCTTTCTCCTGTAACCGGGATAATCGCCGTTTAGATAATTTCAACTCAATTGCAACAGTGCCTAGTCCATGCAGAAGTTCACGATACGATTTATCAAGCATGGTCATCCTCTCCGGAAATGATATTGCCTCTTGACCCGTGTGTGACTTTATCACCAGTCTAGCACAATTGCACGTCAGCGTCAACCGTTTTTTAGTGGAACCGTGGGTATCTGACCCGAAATAGCCCATCCCCGACAGGTGCTTGGGTATCGAACCCCTCACCAAGCGGTCGTTGTTTTTGACCCACAGTGACACGCTTTATCACTTGGGAATCCGCTGATACAGCCCAATAACAATCTCCGTCTCCAGGGGCAGCCCGGTTTGGTGATAAAGTGCGGCGAACCGCTGAATCGGCGCATTAAAGGCATTGATGCGAAACGCA
>JADFGN010000652.1 GCA_022567695.1 Candidatus Poribacteria bacterium
GAGAGGACGGTTTATTCGCCGGTAGAGTTCACTGTTTTGGGACGGACAGATTCAATGCGCGTCACAGACCTACCCGATGATTGTCCCGTGTTGGTGGGATACATGGTGATGGAACACCTCGATCTCCATCTAGACATGAAACGCGGACTGATTTACAATCCCGAACACGGCGATGACTGGATTGAAGATCAATTATAAATGAGGAAATTGAGCCAGGAGGCGTTATTTATATGGATTTAAGCGGCAAGGTTGCTATTGTGACAGGAGCGGGACAAGGAATTGGTCGAGCAATCGCCCTTCGCTTGGCGGAGGCAGGTGCGGACATCGCATTAGTTGATGTCAATTCTGATTCAATCGCAGGGGTTGGAAGTGAAGTAAAGAAGTTGGGACGCAAAGCGCTCTCAATTCAAGCGGATGTCTCAAAGTTTGATCAGGTGCAAAGCGTGGTTCAGCAGACATTGGAGGTTTTGGACCAAATCGATATTCTGATTAACAACGCCGGAATCGTTGGTAAAACGGCACCTTTGACTGAGCTAGACGAATCCGATTGGGATGCCGTCATGGATGTGAATTTGAAGGGTGTTTTTCTTTGTTGTAAAGCGGTCATCGATCACATGATCCAAAGGCGGTACGGTAAGATTGTGAGTGTCGCATCGATTGCGGGAAAGGAAGGAAATCCGACGCTCATCCCGTATTCGGCTTCCAAAGCGGGCGTGATTTGCCTAACCAAAGCTCTCGCAAAAGAGGTCACGGAATATAACATACATGTGAACTGCGTTTCTCCAGCAGTGATTAACACACCAATCATACAGCAGGTTGCGCCAGAGACAGTCGATTACATGGTGAGTAAAATCCCGTTAGGGCGTGTTGGAAAACCGGAAGAGGTTGCCGCTGTTGTGCATTTCTTAGCATCGGATGACGCCAGCTTCGTGACAGGGCAGTGTTACGATGTGAGCGGTGGTAGAGCCACGTATTGAAGTAAAGCAAATAGTTCATCATTAGCCTCCATAGAGGAGAGAAAGCTCATACGCTCCGCCCTCTAAGAGGTCTTCTAAATATAGCGACTCTCGCTGTCCTTGCATGCCGGAGGGATAGGTAGGGAGATTTTGCCCTTGATTTTTGATCTCAAGGATGGGATACCGCATATCCCCAAGGACTTCGAGAATGCGCTTGCCATGTTCGACGTTAAGCCCAATGTTGTCCTCAAGGTATGTTCCTTGTGCAATGCGCTTGACCAGAGCTTGATAGGCTTTTTGGTGCAGGGAAAATGTATCTTTCGTACTGCCATCTTGATCGATTAGATAGGCTCGACAAGATTTCTGCCCTGAACCTCTCAAATCGAATCGAACGCTCTTGCCATTTCGCCCCTCTATTTCCAGCAGTTTGGCGTCTCGGTCATAGTCGGAACCGAGGGCTTTGACGCCACGCACTCCTTTCCCGGTGTATCCCCTTCCTTCGACAAGATTCCCGGCATGGTCGGCGAAAACGAACTCAACTTCAGCAAAGGATTCTTTGTCGATTTCGGTGCGTTTGTCCGGGTCGTTATCGACGCCGGTGTACTGACCGGCTCGAACCCTTGTGACGCGAACAGTCTCCAAGCGGCCGAAATAGTCGAGAAGCGCGAGCATGTGCGGGAAACCATCGAGAATCATGCCTTCTTTCAGGGCATCAACCCGCTGCTCGCTTTCAATGGGGCCGTTCCTTGTGGCTAAAGGATTTTTCTGCAGGTAGTTGGTATCAGCACCGCTGTGATCTTCTAAGAAATAAAAGGTGAAGCGTTTTAACCCACCGCCTAAAAATTTTTCGATGTCGTCGAGTTGCGATTTGCTGAGTAGCATACGCGCTCGATAATGGTCAAACGCGATTACGCGATCATCATAGGGCCTGATTTGTCCGAGCAACCGCCTGGCGGCATTCAAGTCCGCTTCCAGAGGTTTCTCAATAAAAATGACAGGTCTTGGGTCTTTTTTCAACCACGTTTCCGCGACCTCTGTGTGGGTTCGATCTGGGGTAGCAACAAACACGAAATCGGTCTGTAGATTCCGGTACGTTTTAAGGTCATCGGAGTTGGATTTATCGAGATAGTCGGCGCCCCAGCCTTTAATCTGGTCAATGGTGGCGCGCCTTCTTGGGGCTAGGCTGGAATCGTCTCGCCAGTGGCGGCTATCGTCTGTGAAGGTGACGATGATCTGACGTGTATTCTGCAAGTCGTTCTTTAACTGTTCCAGCGCCGGGGCGTAACGTTTCTCACTCACGTCGCCGATGCCTTCGACAACGAAACGGAGCGTTTGGATTTGATCAGATGTCATAAAGTTCTTCTCTGTTCTCTATTCTTTATTGAATTGAACGCAAATCCGCACCGTGAGATGAATGGCTTGCTCCGGTTCGAGTAAGAGCCGATAGCTCTCAATCCCACGTTCTCGGAGGACTCCGCGATGCTGAAGGTTGAAGGCATCGATTGGACAGGTGTAGGGTTCAATGGCAACGGCTTTCCTCGGGGTTTGCGCTTGCCGCGTTGGTTGCGGGTGTTGCGGGGTGTTAAAGACGATAACGTGAGGAAGCTGATTTTTGTCGAATTCAATGTGGGTCTGTAAGCCCTTCTCTCGGTCAGTGAGAGTGCATCGAACCCAATCCCAGCCGTTTTCTGACGTGAGGTCGGTGAAGTTGTCATCCAATTTGAGTTCGCCCAAATCTGTTGGGTGTTGTAGATTAAAGGGATGTTGGACATTGAGCAACTTTCCTGTGGGAAGGGAGTCCTCCAGTTCCAGTCGTTTCGCTGCAGGAATCTGAAGGGTTCCCTGTTCTGGGTGGGCAAAATAGGGGTGAATGCCAAATCCACAGGGCATGGAGCGTGAGCCGGTGTTCTGAATCCGGGTATCCATTTCTAACGTCTGGGCTTTGAGCCGATAGGTGACCTGGATGCGGAAGGGAAAGGGAAATTGCTTCAGGATTTCGTCTGGATAGTGTGTGGCATCAAGGCTGGATTGAATCCACGCGCCTTCAGAGGTGGAGACTCCCATCGCATCCACGTTCCACGGTTTATTGCGCACGAAACCGTGTCGACCGGGATGGACGGGGTAACATTGACCGCGGTAGTGGAATTGTTCGTTCCGGATTCGATTCGGAAATGGAAAGAGGATTGGGATGCCGTAGCTGGTGGGCGTCTGACTGAAGACCTCAAAAGGCACGGGTTCGAGAATTGGCACATCTTCAACGCGAAAAACGAAGCAATTGTTTCCGCAAGCTGGTATGACTTCGGCATAGGCTTGATCGGCTTGCAGCGAGATGACTTCTATCTTGTCACGCATCTCTGAGCTGATTGAGTATTTTTGTCGCATAGCAACGCTCCTTATATCCCTCCTCATTATGCTGTACTGACAGAATCATATCACGCTGTCACTACATAGTCAAGTGCAAAACATCACTGCGGTATTTACTTTTTCGTTGACAGAGATTTTGAAATGCATATAATCAGGGAGGCAGATTGGGGTTGACCTTACACGAGGAAAGACATTGAATAAAACATTGTAAAAAGGAGCATGGGAAAAATGAATGATGAAAATGTGCGAACGTTGATG
>JADFGN010000653.1 GCA_022567695.1 Candidatus Poribacteria bacterium
GTATTTGAACCCCCTGCTTTGTTTATAGAGGATCTCAATTTCTCGCTCGAAAAACAGGCAGTGCAGGAAAGTGAAATGTACTTCCGTGAGAGTTTCATATTCCCTTTCCTCCAACAAGCCTGGAAACGCCATCCACGATTAAAACTGTGGATTAATCAGACTTTAAGATATGATGACAAGCTATTTGGTGAACCGGACTATTTTGTTTCCGCATGGGCTGAAAAAGAGGTCATTGACAGATTGGTAAATAGACCTATGCTGGCTGTTGTCGAGGCAAAGAAACAGGATTTTGAAGGGGGATGGGCACAATGTTTAGCCGAACTCATTGCCTGTCAGAAAGTGAATGCGGATGAACATCTGACTGTGTATGGAATCGTTTCGACGGGAATAATTTGGGAATTTGGTAAGCTGAAGCAGAATGTGTTCACCCGTGACCCACTTGCTTACACCATTGCCCATCCACAGAAAGTGTTAGGAATCTTGGATTACATTTTCGCTGCCTGTGAAAAACAGCTTTGACGGTTGAAAAGCTACACCATTTACAGATCTAATGGCTACTAATGATCACTCCCGTAGTGGCGACCTATTAGTCGCTGAGGCAAGCGAATAAATTCGCCACTACCTGTTGAATTGGTATCAGGCCTTCTTTCGCCTGTTTTACAGTTTGCGACGCAAAGGCTCCGATTGCAACCAACTAATTGTGCTGATAAGTTCCTTTTGGCGATCTTGCATTGGCACCTCAATCAGCGCGGGGCAATCGGCGGCAAGTGCATCTCGTAGGATTTCCTTGAAGTTTGCCAGATTATCCACTCGGGCCGTATAAGCACCAAACGATTTGGCGAACTGGATGAAATCTGGATTCACCAGATCGGTGTCGATCGTGCGTCCATCGCATCCTTTCTGCTGTGACCCTTTGATTGCGCTTAACGCCCCATCATTTACAACAATCGACACCACATTGATTCCATACATCATCGCCGTTGCCAATTCGGATGCGCCCATCATAAACCCACCATCCCCGCTAAAGCAAACCACGGGTTTATCGGGATTCGCGACTTTTGCACCAATCGCTGCAGGAAAGGCATACCCCAACGCAACGCCGATGTTCGGATAAAGGAAGGTTCGCGGATTGTAGATTGGGAACTCAGCAAATGAAGCGTAGCCGATGGCGTGAACATCAACCGACAAAATCGCGTCATCAGGAAGGACCTCGCGGATATCGGACAGCAAGGGTAAAGCGGGTTGGGCAGCAAACTGCTTCCGCAGACCATCCAAGGGTTGCTCCCACATATTTTGACCGGCTTCAACCTCCTCGATTAGCCCCTCTAACGTCAACTTGAGGTCTCCGACGACGCCGATATCGCACGGATATTCCCGCCCAATTTCCGCCGAATCCTCATCAATCTGAAGCAAGGGACGTGGTAGTTCAAGGCTCCAACTTCTCGTGTCGATCGACGTAAAACGGGGGCCGATTGCCACAGTGCAATCTGCAAGCTGCATCGCTTGACGCGCTATAAAGCCGTTGCAGTTCATCAGTGCTAACGGGTGATCTTCGCGCAATGCACCTTTCGCACATCGCGTGACAACAACGGGTGCGTTCAGCTTCTCCGCAAGTCGGCGTAACGCCTCACGAGCCTCGGAGTGGACGACGGCTGAACCAACAAAGAGAATCGGCCTTTTCGCCTGATTGATCGCTTCAGCAACCGATCGGAGGTCAGCGACATCTGGCGCACTTCCGGTCGATCTCTTCACACGTGGTGGAACACTTACCTGCCCATCTCCGGTGATGACGTCCATCGGAAATTCCAGCATCGTCGGACCAGGACGCCCGGTACGCATCGCGCGAAACGCATTTTCGACAACGCGAGGGATGTCTTCAATGGTTTGAGCGATTGCACAATATTTCGTAATCGGCTCGAAGAAACGCATCTGATCCAAGCCATGAAACATTTTGCTCGCATCTCGACGATAAAATTTTGAGTCACTCTGCCCGGTAATTAGCAACACAGGGACACAATCCGTGAATGCCTCCAATATGCCTGTTGATGCGTTGCTTGCCCCCGGTCCCGGCACTGTCAGCGCAACGCCAACTTCTCCCGTTGAGCGGGCAAACCCATCTGCCATCTGCGTGGCAGCGTATTCATGGCGTACAAGGTAATGGTCGATGGTGTCTGCCCCACAACGAAGGAGTGAGTCATAGATCTGGATATTTTGCGTTCCCGGCATACCGAAAACGCAACGGACGCCTTGCGCTTTCAAACACTCAATAAGAATACAGGGTAAGGCAGGTGATTCCATACAAGTATGGAGTACCCTTTCCTCCCCCCCGAACCGTGCTTGCAACTTTCATTGCACACGGCTCTCCAGTTAAACCTTTTCAAATTCTAGTCTCTTACTTGGTCAAACAAGTTGCTTCGGCTAACTCTTCCGTTCAGATAATTAGAATCGGTTCAACCTGTTTCACTTCCCCCTTCTCCCCTTTCATTTTCCTAATCATTACTGATTAGTTATATGGTCAGGATAGACTGGATTGGATACCAGTTGGTAGAAAGCCTTTTTTGACTTTCAACTTTGGGTACTATTGAAACTCTGTCACCATACAGGTTAAGTGGAAACTTAACCAGCTTAGGCAATCCCACGTTTTCAATGAGTCAAAGATTCGGTGTACTTAGAGTCCCTTTTGTTCCTTTAATCCCGCTAGTCGCGGGCACGTCAGAGATGTTAGGTGCAGTCAATATATGAAGAATTATGGGAACCGCACTATCCCATCTGCAATCTCTGAAGTAACGCTTCAATCAACTGTGGGTGCTCACTCCATAGTTGTGGCTAATTGCCAATCCATACGTTACTGTTAGCTCTAGAGCCGTGAGAACTTGGGCTTCAGGCAATTCAGCTTTGCTCTTATACACCTTACACTTACGACCTTATAGGCTAGGATATTTCACCATCAATCGCATTTTCCTGTCATGCTATGTTTGGCTTGCCTTTTCAGACTCTCAACCCCTTCGTTTCCTATTCGGGGTAAACCTAAGACAGGTGTGTACATAATCTCCTAACAATCATGACCCTTTACAGGGTACTCCTACTCATTGCTTACGTGGCGCGCCGCGATAGAGTACATTCCCCTCTCGGATTTGCCACTTTCGGAACGGTGTGCACGTTTGCTTTTGTGGTTTGGGTTCAGGGAGTCGGTTTCCGAATAGGTCTGTTTGAAATGTCAATTTCTTTCACCTCTTGGATAGATTAGAAGTGTCCGAGCGCAAGGCTCAAGGCACTTCAGGCTACCCAAGACCATGAGGCGAAAAAGAAAGCCCTACAATCACAATCAAGTGACTCTGATTGCAGGGCTGGATTGTTTGAAGTTTGGTTACATGAACGCCAGCAGTTTTTGTATCTGCTCTGATGAGAGTTTGTCAGGCTGTACGTTGTCGGGTAAGTCCACGACACGGACAAACATTTTTCTGGTGAGACGTTCAGCAGCGTCACGAGCAAACGCACGACCAGAATCATCGCCATCGCCGATGATGACCACTCTGTCGAAATTCTCAACAAGCAGTT
>JADFGN010000654.1 GCA_022567695.1 Candidatus Poribacteria bacterium
TGTTGCCCGGCACAGCCGCTTACGTTCAGATTGGTGGTGCGTTGATTAGCGGCGAAGGTAATCTCGGAAAGACGCTACTCTACCTCGCAATCGCGGGCATCTTCATTGTTCTCGTTTCGCTCATCCCGACCTTGATTCGCAAGCGTCAGCCGGAGGCAATGTGAGAAATAGGCTTCATGTTCAGGCAAGAAAATAGTTGACTCGAATGAGATCTAAAACCTCACCGAGCGTCATTTCAGCAGCGGGAAAGCGTGGGATGGAGGGTAAGGAATCGGTTTCGGTGAGCCATCCCCCGGCATGAAGATGATGCAGTGGATGCGTCAGTGGATTTCCAAGCTGAGGGTGAAAATCGTATCGAAAGAAAAAATGTCGAGGCGGGGATTGATAGTGAAAACTGTATTCGGTGCGAAGGATAATCGGTTCACGTGCATCTGCCGATGGATAGTCGTAGCGGAAGATTTCCTTGAATGTCAGAAACGAACCATCGTGGCAAACGATTCCTTGTGGAGGCGACGAAGGACGGAGATGTTCAAAGGTATTCTGTGACGGCATGTAGATTCTGCCCGTACCGTCACGAGCAATTCCAGCGGTAATCCGGTCCACACGAGCGATAATATCAAGATGACGGTAAATGTCCGTCTCGATTGCACGCTGGTAACGCCGTGCTTCATGTGTTCTCTTTTTTCGGGTAATCCGTTTTCTTGCCAATGTTTATAATCCCTATTGTGCTGTCGTCATCCGCATCCACACCATGTTTTTTTAAAACTCGTCGCATCTCTTCGGGATGGTTCCACAAATATTCCATATAAGTTCCCGGTTTGATAGCAATCGACACAGGTTCTTTATCGCCATATTTCGATTTCGCTTTTTTACCCATTTTGAATTCACCTCTCAGGCTATATTGACGGCTCGGTTTTCCAGCAGGATTATACCGTTATCTTGTCATCCGCGTCAACTCATTTATTTGGCACGGTTACGAGAAAGGAGGACTGTACCATTAATCGATTAGATTGGCGCAAGAATTTTTAAAGGCTTCAAAAGTAAACCTTGATGCCAAGCATCTGCGAACCTCTATTTCGCGAAGTTATTATTCCGTCTATCATGCTTGCGTTGCTCTTTTTGAGCATTACGGCTATCACATACACCACTTCCTGGGGCGTTCAGGGAGACCTGCCACCCGATGGGAACATGGTATCATCATCAAGAAAAGTTACAGTGAATTGGTTAGACGCCATAGGCGTTTGAACTCACAAGATGTCTTTCATATCAACAGGCTCTATCGTGATCGAATTAACGCAGATTATAGATTCGATCTGCCGATCACGGAAAGCCAAGCAGAGGAATCCTATAAAATAGCATCCTCGATTTATCAGAAAATTACGGAGGCAATAAATGAAATCCCTAGCCATTAAAAAGGAAGCGATTGACCCAATGCAATCTAGAATGACTCTCACCGGCTGAAAGGCAAACCTCTATCTCATTGACCCCGAAGGAAAGATTGCGTTTCATACCAAAGCAAATTTTGATGAGGGGATTTATCAACAACTCAAAGTGGTCGTTGAACGTCAGTAATGCATCATGTATAATAGGGATGGTGAATTTTCTCGAAAAACGAACCATCCCTTTTCTGTGCGTGAATCCGCCAATGATCTGGGATATGGACCTAGACATAAGTTCTTCTGACGCGCACCGGGATTGCCCGCGGAGATCTGGATGCGCTATCTGATCATACAAGGAACCAATGAATAAATACCTATCCATCCTCAAAGAACCGATTTCCTCGGAACGACAATCACTGCTCAAAGCGCGATGGGAAAACTTACCGCCAGATCTGAAGACAGAACGGCAGGTGGTCGGTCAACATTTCGTCCATTGCGGCTATACGATGGGGGCTTCATACTGCTCTTTCAGTTGTACCCATTGCTACCTGCCCAAGAATGCAAACAGAGTCCCCATCCCTTCGATCGATGAAATGAAAGCACAGATTGATGCGAATCGGCGTTTCATGGGACCGGCAAGTGGACTACAAATTACGGGTGGCGATGTGGTTGATGCATACTGGCATGCGGGTAGAGGAGGCGAGCTAATCGAAATCGTTCAATACGCAAATCAGGTCGGCGTTGTGCCAATGTTAATGACACATGGGCAAACACTCCTTGAACAACCTGATTATTTCGTTCAACTGGTGCAGGATGGCGGATTAAGGAAAATCGCGCTCCACATCGATATGACACAAGCAGGGAGACCCGGCTACCCAATCCGGAAACTGGAAAGTGAACGTGATTTGCATCCGCTACGTAAAGCGTTTGTTGATCTGATTCAATATGTGCGCCAGAAAACGCGGGTTCGATTCTATGCCGCGCACACGGTCACGGTGACCGAGCGGAATGTCGATAGCATCTCTGACATTTTACGCTGGTTACTTGCCGATGCAAAGCATCTCGACGTATTTCGTATGGTAAGTTTCCAAACGGAGGCAAACGTAGGAAGAACGCGGTTTTCTCAATCCCCTGTGACGCCAGACCAAACGTGGCGTCAAATCTGCGTTGGCGTTGGTATAGAGCTCCCGCGGGATAATCTTTCGTTTGGGCACCCCGACTGTAGCAATATGACAACGCTGATGGTTGTGTATCCCGAAAGGAAGGTCATCAATCTGATTCCAAACGATGAGCGGAGTCGTTCATTTTGGAAATCGATGTTAAAGACGTTTGGTGGAATCGAGTTCCGAGACGATCAATTTGTCGATATGATGCTACGCATCAGCAGCGTTTTGATGCGAGACCCTTCGATGCTCATCAAAGCACTGAAATACATTCACCACCGCATGCGTCAGGAGAAGTTGGGCTATGAGCTCATCGGACGGGTTCTGGGAGGACAAGTGCGTTTCCTAAATATTGTGCTACACAATTTTATGTCTGCTTCCGATGTCACTGCGCCGAGATCGGCGGTCGTCCAAAAGCGTTTAGATGCCTGCTCATTCAGAGGTGCTGTGCAACGGAACGGCGAATGGCACCCTGTCCCTATGTGCGAGATTAACACCTTCCGTGAGGAACTCTACGCCGCAAAAATCGGTGCGTCATGAATCCCTTCTTTTTTCAAAAATGCGAGCATACGATGGAGAGAACCTCAAAGATTCTGGGAATCAATACGAAGGTTGCTGGACCGTGTCTTATAAAGGTATAATTCTTTCGCACGGATACCGGCTGGACCTGTTGGTTGCCCAAACAGTGGTCGGATTTTCGACCTTAAGATTCACCGAAAATTGTCTAGACATTGGGGAGTACTTTACCTTCGTGAGTTATCGGCTGATAAATACAAGGAGGAATCAATGAAACAGAAATTTCAACGTATCCGCCAAGTCGCAACAATCACCGTTGCATTCACCATGCTACTCATAGGCTGCAAGACAGAGGTGGTTCGCAAAGCCGATTGGGAAGCCAACTTCAACGACCTGTATTTTGCTGATGCGAAACACGGATGGATTGTTGGCGAGAAGGGGTTGATCGTCCACACAAAAGACGGCGGAAAAACGTGGAAACGTCAAGAAATCGA
>JADFGN010000655.1 GCA_022567695.1 Candidatus Poribacteria bacterium
ATTTGAGGCAGGCTTTTTATTCAGTTTCTGAGAAACTTCGACTGCGATCACTTCAACAGCACCCACTGATAATGAGGTTTAGGAGTCGATGTTTTTGTGTGTTTGATTCGGAGATTTAGGTGCATCATTCTCATTCAGGGTGCAAAATCAGCTTCAATCCCTCACGGTTTTCAAAAAGATTAAACGCCTGCTCCCATTCGGAAATTGGCATTTCATGGGTGATCAACGCCTTTGTTGAAACCATACCGTGTGCCATAAGCTTGAGCGCGCGCTCCCATGCCGTCCGCTTCTGTGCGATGAAGCCGGTCACTTGAAGTTCCTTAAAGGCAATCCTTTCAAAGTCAATTTTGATTGGGTTGCCGAATAAACCCATCTGTGTATATTTCCCGCGTTTCCGCACCACTTCCAGTCCGAGTTGGGCGGCGGGTGCTGCCCCGGAACACTCCAGAAAGACATCCGCACCGTAGCCATCGGTATGCTCTTTGATGAGTTCTGCCGCGTCATCCTTCTCCACATCAATCGTCAGAGTTGCCCCAAGCTCTTGAGCGCGTTTGAGTCGATTGTTATCAGCGGAAGTCCCGCACACCGCCACGATACCGCCTTCCGCTTTTGCCAATTGCAGACTCAGAAGCCCAATCGTTCCCGGTCCCGTGATTGCGACGAAATCTCCTGCCGAGATTTTTGTCTGCTCAATGACACCATGAACGCAGCAAGCAAGCGGTTCTGTCAGTGCCCCCGACATAAAATCCACATTCGGCGGTAGCTTGTGCAACCCATGTTCAGGAACTGTACAATACTTCGCAAACGCGCCGTTGTGCCAATAACCAAGAATCTGCCGTTGATCGCATAAGTTATTGAATCCTGAACGACAGTAGTTGCATTGACCGCACGTCCAGAATCCGGGCTCGACGGTCACTCGGTCACCAACTTTGACGCTTTTGATTTCGGAACCACATTCGATAATCGTGCCACTAAATTCGTGTCCAATGACAACAGGCGGCTTCATCGGAATATTAATGTGATCATGATGGATATGTAGGTCCGAGCCGCAGATGCCCGCACTATGCACTTCAATAAGGACTTCGTTGGCGTTTGGTTTACGAACTTCGACATCGCGGAGTTCAGTGAAACCATCGCCGCGTTTGTATTTTACGACGCCTTTCATTAAAATCTCCTTTTCTTTAATTTGATTCTAGCGTTTGAACGAACTTTCGCAACTCCGGCACATTCCTAAAAATAGAGTCAATGCCTTCAAGAAGATGCCGTGTTTTCACTGACATCCCTTGAAGACAGACGCAGGCACGCTACACCTCTACACAATTCATGCCATCAATCGAATTCATAAGGGACCGTTTCCGCTTGATGCGTCTTGGAAGATTTTTCCGCCAGATCCATAACCGCAATCACTCGTCGTGCAGATTCGGGCGTGACAATAAGCGGCTCGCCATCATTGAGGTGGGAAACGATATTCTGATAGTAGCCGGGACCGGGACGCCCATGAAAATCGACCATCTGTTCTTTGGGGTGTCCTTCAACTTCGGAGAGCACTTTGAACTGTCTCTCTTCCGAGATAATTGCGCCGTGTGAGCCGAGCAGTTTCCAGCGCGGTCCACCAATCTTTGCAATGCTGGACACCTGAACATTGGCCACAGTACCGTTGGCGAAGCGAATAATTGCCTGAACATGATCTTCGTTTGTGATATCGTCCCAAACCAGATTGGGGTGATAAAATCCGGTGACATTGACCATCTTATCTTCGATAACGTTGAGCAACCAATCGAGATAGTGTGCGCCCCAATCGTAAAATGTGCCGCCGGAGACCGCTTTGACACTACGCCACCAATCGGGGTTTGGTCTACCGTAGCCACCGCCCCACATATCGACGCTGAACACCTGACCGATGACACCGCTCTTGACCAATTCACGCAACGTCCAAAAATCGGCATCCCAGCGGCGATTGTGGTGGATGGATAACATGACGTTGTTTTCTTTAGCGGTGTTAATCATCTCAGTTGCTTCAGCGATGGTAACGCACATCGGCTTTTCGACGATAGCATGTTTACCGGCTTTTAAACTATCAACAGTGACCGAGCAGTGCAAGCTATGTGGTAACACATTTGCCACGAGATCGACACGGTCATCAGCCAATAGATCTTCGATACGATTGTAGGTTGAGATGCCGGGAAAATCCACTTTTGCCGCTTCTGTTCGCTCAGGGTCAATATCACAAACGGCGATACACTCAATCCCCTCTGTGCCCTTCATCATGTTCGCGTGTGCTTTACCCATGTTAAATGCCGCACCATAACCAATAACTGCGCCACGTATAATATTTGCCATTCGACCACAACTCCTTATGTGAAGAGATTATTCCATCAGTGTTCAGCAATAATTTTAACTTAATCTTGAAACGTCCATTCGCAATACCAAATTTCAATATTGAACTGGTATTCTATTGTCAGAATTGGGCAATTTTATCACGGGCAAATTGGCTTGTCAATGATTTTAGATTTCCTTTGCCATTGACACTTTGTCAGCTTTCTGATAAAATATCCCGCCAAATGGGAGGTCACAACGATGTTATCAAAAATACCGAGTCTTGAACGGCTAACGGGCGTATTTGAGAAATATCCCGATATCCAAGCGGTGTATCTTTTCGGTTCAGTTGCCTCTGGGCAAATGCACTGCGAAAGCGATCTCGATCTCGGTATTGTTCCTCGAAACAAATCCCTTCGCCAGAAACGGTTGGCGATCCTTACTGATCTCGCACGTCGTGGCTTCTGCAATGTGGATTTGGTTTTCCTTGATACGGATGACATCGTCTTAAAATATGAAGTTGTTCGACTGAATCGTGTTCTTTACCAAACAGAAGACTTCGATCGTGGAGCAATGTATTCGAAAGTCATTCGTCAGTATCTGGATTTTCGCCCGTATCTGGAAATCCAGCGTGAGGCGTATAAAAGGAGAATACTAAGTGGTCAGACCCGAAGTGATACGCAAGCGACTAAACAAACTTGATGAATATCTCTTAATCTTGAATTCTCTACGTGAATACAGCTTTGAGGATTTTATCAGCAATCCAGAGCGTTATGGAAGTGCAGAGCGATTTTTGCAACTGGCGATTGAGGCAATGACGGACATCGGTAGCCATATAGTCGCAGACTTAAATCTGGGAGTCGTTAATTCATACAGTGACGTACCAAATATTCTAGCCCGGAGGGGATACCTGAATAATTCGCTCAAGGAAAAATGGATTCGGATGATCGGCTTTCGGAATATCTTAGTTCACGATTATTTGGATATTGACCGTAAAATTGTACATGAGGTTTTGCAACAACATCTTGGAAACATTGAGGAATTGAAGCAGGTTTTTGCCCAATTCCTCTGAATTTACATGGAGGTAAAAATGAAAGCACGAGAACTACGCGAATACCTGCAATCCATGGATGGTGGGTGGGTCAACTGGGAAAATACGGTGGATACCTTCAAGTCCGGCGATCCTGAGACGGAGATCTCGGGGCTTGCCGTTGGTTGGATGAGCTATAC
>JADFGN010000110.1 GCA_022567695.1 Candidatus Poribacteria bacterium
ATGGTGGACAGAAAAGAGTTGCTCTTCCCAATGCCCTTGTTGTAGCCCTTGTTGTAGCCCTTGTTGTAGCCCTTGTTGTAGCCCTTGTTGTGTAGCCCTTTCTGCTAGCTTTTGTGCAACGACAGATTCGTACATGAGTTCCTCCGAAATAATGTTGAGAATGGTTTCATAATTGTAAACTAATCCGCTGAGGATGGCAAGATCGGTCAAGAAATTGGCTTTGCTTATGTTGTCCAAAGAGACTTCATCTGTGGCCTGGACACACTGTCTTAACCAACTTTCAGCCGACATTCCTTGAGGCGGTTGCATCAGTGGTGCAAATGGGAGAAGTCCCCACAGCTTCTGCTGAATAACCTCCTCACCGCTCATTTCAATAAGACGAATTACACGGTATGAGACGTTGAATCTAAACTCGCCCCGCCGATAACTATATCTTCCGGGATCGCTCCTGCCTGCCGTTGGGCGGAGGTAAATCACGGTTGAACACACAGGAATCCCCAAACTTTCTACTAACCGTCCGGTATATCCTGCTATTCGCCGTGGCATCGGTATCGTTGTGCTATCACCCACTTGGAATTCGGTGTGTGCTAACACTTCTTGAGCACCAATTTGCACACGTGCCAGAACATCTGTATGGCGAGATTCCACTGTTGGCAACTCCGTATCAATGACCTCTAGCACTCTGAAACGTCTCCGGTTCAAGGTGAAGCGTACAAAATCATCGGTATACTCCTTAAAAAGTTGTTTGGAGACAATATCAAACTCCGCCATAAGGTCCTCTCTGTTTGCGTAAATACTATGGACAGCAATATTGCTCTTCTATTTTTTGGGTGACTGGCCGAGAAATTTCTCAAGCCACAAATCGGGTTGGTAACCTAACCGTCGTAGAGTATAGCATCCGATTCGTTTGATGAAATTTGGCATGAGATTAAAGAGTTTGATTTTCCACATCACAAAATATCTCCATCGTAGCGATTAATGTCGCAGAATATCCTATCGCCTCCCCTTCTTCCATTTAGTCATTCACCTTCCGAACGCATCTTCCTAATGTGTTCAAGATATTCACGGATACGCCGTTCAGCCCCAATATCAGTCGGGTGATAGTAACGTTTTCCACGTAAAGCGTCAGGAAGGCATTCTTGATTCGCCACGTGTTCTGGAAAGTCGTGGTCGTACTGATAGTCCGTTCCGTAATTGAGGTCTTGCATCAGTTGGGTCGGTGCATTTCGCAAATGTAGTGGGACAGGATAAGTCGGTTTTTCGCGGACATCTTTCTGGGCGGCCAGCAACGCCATATAAGCGGCGTTACTTTTGGGCGCACATGCCAGATAGATTGCCGCGTGTCCCAAATTCAATTGTGCTTCTGGAAGCCCAACAAACTCAACTGCTCGTGCAGCGGCATCGGCGATCAACAACGCTTGTGGGTCTGCATTACCCACATCCTCCGACGCCAAAATTACCATCCGGCGAGCGATCAGACGGGCATCCTCACCCCCTTCTAGCATCCGGGCAAGCCAATAGACAGCGGCATCTGCATCTGACCCACGGAGGCTCTTGATGAAAGCAGAGATTAGATTATAATGTTCATCCCCAGCTTTATCATAGCGCATCAGCCGTTTCTGCACAGCCTTGTGAATTATTTCCTCAGTCAAGTGACGCGCTTTCTGATCATCCGGCTTACACATCTGTACGGCAAGCTCCAACGCATTGAGCGCGAGCCGAACATCGCCATCAGCAATCCGGATCAGCGCATTTAGCGCATCATCAGAAAGTTCGACATGATACTTTCCAAGCCCACTTTCTACATCTGTAATCGCTCGATTCACCAACCAACGGATGTGGTCAGGCCCCAGCGGATGAAATAGATACACCTGCATGCGAGAAAGCAGTGGGGTATTCACTTCAAAGGAGGGATTTTCCGTCGTTGCTCCAATCAGCACAAGCGTCCCATTTTCAACGAAGGAGAGCAGAAAGTCCTGTTGTGCCTTATTGAAGCGATGAATTTCATCAAGAAACAGGATGGTACGCTGCCCCGTGTATCCTAAACGTTCTTCAGCTTGGGCAATTCGCTTGCGTAGCTCCGGCACTCCCGTTGTGCTAGCGTTGAGCGTTTCAAAATGTGCAGCGGTGTGCTGTGCAATAAGGTACGCTAAAGTTGTCTTTCCGCACCCCGGTGGTCCCCAAAAAATGCACGAAGTCACGACATCCCGTTCAATAGCAATGCGGAGTGGCTGTCCCGCTGCCAGTAGATGTTCCTGTCCAACAAAATGGTCCAGGGACGTGGGACGCAGCCGATGTGCTAAAGGGGCAACCTGCTTTCGAGTTTCTTGTGCATGTTGTTCAAATAAATCCAATTGTGTGTCTCTCACCATCCTCTTTATAAGAACGAATTTCCGTTCTGCGTTTCACGTTTACCCAATTCCCAACTTATCGTTAATCTCCTTCTGATAACCTTCTAATTCGCAGCTTTCAATCTCCGCCAGCGTCACCGGACGACCGTGCCAACCTGACTCGTAAACTGCCATACAGATTGCCTCGGATTTCATGCCTTCGATTCCATCGACTTCCGGCTTACCCCCCGTATTGATTGCGTCGGCGAAATACTTGAGTTCGATCGCGACCGTATTTCCAATGCCACTTGGGAAGTAATATTCGCGTTCCTCTTCGCTGATGCTTTCCATGAATTCTACTACTAAATCCTCATTGCTAATCGGTTCGCCGTTGCGCGGAACTAGCCCCTCTCCAAAATCTAAGCAACCTTCGCTGCCGTAAACTGTACGGCGTCCGAAGCCCGACCCCGGTGCAGAGCCGACCCACGTCCACTGTGCCGTGACTCCCTCCGCAAACTTAATCGTCGAGATCATCGCGTCCTCAACATCGACCTCGTAACCGCCTTGTCTCTCTTTCGGGTTATCGTAGCGATATGGCTCGTAGGCCTTGTTGATTGCGTAAACCTCCTCCGCTTCCAAGCCGAGAACAAAACGCATCAGATCTGTGAAGTGGACGCCACCGTCAAGTGCCCAGCCACCCCCTGCGTCCATCTTAAAATTTCGCCATCCCCATTTTCCCAAACCTTCGCCGACTTCAACCCAGAAGAACATCCGGGGTTCTCCAATGCGTCCCTGACGTACTGCCCAACGACGTGCGCGTTGTATCCGATTAAGTCGATAGTTCTCCGCCACAGATAAGATTTTCCCGTTCTCTTTCGCGGCGTCGAGAATCAGCTTGCACGCTCGCATCGTGATACCGAGCGGCTTTTCAATAATGACATGCTTCCCAGCTTCCAACGCTGGAACCGCTAGTGTGTGGTGAGCGCTATGCAAGGCACAAATGTCTACGCAATCCAAATCTGGATGCTTTGAAAGCATTTCGTCAAGCTCGGTGTAGACAGTGGGTTTTGTTCCACCTTGAAATTCGTGTGCCTCGTTCGCCCGTGTCTCGGCACGACTCACATCAATGTCACATGCCGCGACAATGTCGAATAGCTTTAGGTCTTTCGCCCAGAGTTCTCGATAACCACCCATGTGAGCACCAGACATACCGCCACAACCAACTAAACCCATTTTAAGTCGATCTGACATACAATTTCTCCTTCACGTATTCGCTTTTGAAACTTCCAATATCGATTGTGTATCTGCCTCGTCGCAAGAGGCGTTGACTTCGATTTGATATCTATCGTCCTGACTGGAGATTTTAATAATGACCACATCTGAACCAATTTTGCACCGAATCGAGTTTCCTCCAACCATGCCGTGATTGGGATTCCATGCAATCCGTGAAGCCTTGGCATAAGCAGCAAGCGCAGCTTGAACCGCTTCAGAAACCTTTCCCGAATCTACGAGCGACATCCGAGCGGCTTGTGCGGCATGATTTGAAGCTTTTTCCAAGTGTGCTCGCGTTGTTTCGTGGTGTTCGTCATCTAACCTTCCGATTTTTCGCAGAGTCACATAAAGAACGCCAGCGAGTATCAAAACGAACACCGCGGTGATGATCAATACCGGTCCTCGCAATTCCCGCTGTCGTGTGAGTTCATCAAGATCTTGGCGGTGATGTGGATAAAAAGCATCATGAGCCGATGCTGATATTACCAATAGCATCAGACCAATTGGCACAATGAATAAAGTGGCAAAAGCGTAGGGCCTTGTCATAGGATTTAATCTGTTCCCCGTAAAACAGGTTTCTCATAGTTAACTAAATTTCTCTATTAAAGTATATATTTTGAACCATGGAATCCGCATGGTTATTGACTTTTTGTGGAAACTTATTCACGAAAATTACTTAAATTCTTTATGACAAAGTTCAGTATAGCACATCATAGAAAGATAATCAATTTCAAAAATCTGTATCGGTGATTTGCAAGTCTTGACTTTATTTCCCGAACATGATAAAATGACGCTAACAATTCAACTAAATCAATAATTAGGAGGAATTGAATTTGGAACAACAACGTGGACAGATTGGACAACAGATTGAGCTTCCGTTTATGGAATCAGTGCGGATTAGTTTCCAAAGTTTGAAAATCCGTTTTTGGCGATCTATTATTACGACCGCAGGAATTACGTTGGGCATTGCTTTCATGGTCTCAGTCATTACAAACAGCGATTTCAGTAATGCAATGAAAGAGAGTGGAAGGACAGCAGAAATCAGGATCCTTGAGGAAGAACCAGAAGGAATCTCCACTAAAGAGATCTGGCTGATTATTATGTCACTGATTGTTTGCGTGGTGGGAATTGCCAACGCGATGCTTATGGCTGTCACGGAACGCTTCCGGGAGATCGGCACGATGAAATGCCTTGGTGCGCTAGATCGCTTTGTCGTCCGTCTGTTTTTATTGGAGGCGGGTTTTCAGGGATTAGCTGGCGCGCTGATTGGTGCATTTATTGGAACCCTCGGATCCGTTCTTTTGAACCTCAAAACTTACGGACTTGATCTATTCTATTACTTCCCATTGCTGCCGAAGCAACTTGAAAGTGATACCGGGGAGATTACCAGGATATACGGGGTTCTCGTGATTGCCCTCTTTGGCACAGTGATTGGCATGATTTTGGCGATTCTCGGCGCCGCATTTCCGGCATGGCGCGCGGCGAAGCTACCTCCTGCTGAAGCGATGCGGACTGAGGTGTAGCTCCAACTGTCAGGCATGAGTATTGGAACTGTTCAGAAGCGGGCTGTCAGCCCAATGACAATTTGGATCGTCCACTAATTCGTGGCGACTCCAAGCGGAGGAGATAGATGGCAGATATTGTGGTGAAAACTGATGAAGTCGTCAAAGAGTATCGGATGGGGGACAACGTACTTAGAGCATTGGATGGCATTAGTATCGAAATCGAGCGTGGGGAGTACATCTCGTTGATGGGACCTTCCGGTTCAGGCAAATCAACCCTTTTTAACATGATTGGGGCTTTAGACCGCCCCACGGAGGGCAGGGTTTACATTGACGGGCAAGATATGTCTAAACTTTCGCAGGCTCAGATTGCGTGGTTTCGTTGCCACAGAGTGGGTTATATTTTCCAAAGCTACAACCTGTTGCATGTCATGACAGCACTGGAGAATGTGACCTTGCCGATGATTTTTGCAGGATTATCAGCTAAGGATCGAAATAACAAAGGTGCGGAACTGCTAGAGCTAGTGGGGTTAGGTGACAGAATCTATCACAGGCCAGATGAGCTATCGGGCGGGCAGCGTCAACGGGTTGCAATCGCGAGGGCATTGGCAAACGGTCCAAGCATCATCTTGGCAGATGAGCCCACAGCCAATCTCGATACGGTAACCGGGCGTGAAATTATCGATCTGATTAAACAACTTAACGTTGAGCAAAAGGTTACTGTAATTTCTGCGACGCACGACTTAAAGATGCTCGATGTTTCTGACCGAATCGTTGATATTCGGGATGGAATGGTCGAACGGATCAGAAATCGTGACGAGATTGAAATCGAGATTGGTGAACTCGCAGAGCATTAAAAATTGACGATTGAAAATTGAAAGTCAAGTGAGTTCACTCCCTTTGTCACGTTCCACGTTTTGCGCTTTCTTCAATTTCGCTCAGTCGGACGGGGCGGTTCTCCTGATAAGATTTTAGTGCTGCTAAGCCGATTACCACAGGGATACGCCCATCATTCCCCGTGACCAACGGAGGCGTGTCGTTCTGGATGCAAGCCAGAAATTCCCGGAGTTCAGTAATATACGCTTCCCTATAACGTTCGATGAAAAAGAAAGGGAGAAGCGAGGTGTGGACGCCATCGCCATTGCTTAAAGTGTGGGTGTCTACTCTCGGATTGGCAGCCGTCGCCATGCCTTCTGAACCAAAGACTTCGACGCGCTGATCATAACCGTAGACGGCTTTTCGGCTATTATCAATCGTCCCGATTGCCCCGTTTGCAAATCGTAATGTGATGACTGCGGTGTCGATATCGCCAGCTTCCCCGATTTGAGGGTCAACCATGACACCGCCTGCCGCGTAAACTTCGGTGACTTCACTGCCGATGAGATAGCAAGCCATGTCAAAGTCGTGGATGGTCATATCGAGGAAAATGCCGCCGGAGACTTTAACGTAAGAGATGGGTGGCGGCTCCGGATCGCGGCTGGTGATGCGCAGTATGTGCGGCTCCCCGATCTTTCCCGATGCGACGATTTCACGCACCCGCCGAAAGCTGGGATCGAAACGGCGATTAAATCCCACCTGAAACTTAACGCCCGCCTTTTCTATCACCCGTAACGTCCGATCAATCCGATGCAGATCGAAATCGATTGGCTTTTCGCAAAAGACATGTTTGCCGGCAATCGCCGCTTCACCGCTGATTTGGGCGTGTGTATCGGTGGCTGAACAGATAATCACGGCTTCGAGTTCGGGATTTGCAAGCACTTCTTTGTAATCGGCGACAACTGTCGGCACATTAAATTGCGTTGCGACTGAACGAGCGGCTTCAACGTTGACATCGGAAACCACGATTAAGTCAGCTTCGGGGATGTGCAAAGTGAGATGTTCAATGTGCATCTTGCCAATGCGTCCGGCGCCGATGACGGCGACTTTGGTTTTTACGTTTGGGGTCATAGGAATCCCTGTCCCACAATTTTGCCTGTTTGCGCTTCCACAATTGACTACCGTAAGTGTTCAACATTCACTGGATTATACTATTTTTATGGATTGTAGTGCATTACTGTCATCACTTCGGTAAGCTCAGTGCAAGCTCTCAGCGAAGCTAAGGATCTCATAGACTCTTAGAGCCTCAACTTCACTCATTTGGGTTTTTCAGAAGGATCTTGTTCTCAAATTCCCGGAATTCGATGGAGAAATTTCGGAAGACATCCAGTCGCCCCAAAATAAACGGAACCTCCTCTATTAATGACCAGCCAATGCGGGACGAAATTTCAGTGTCTCCTATTTTTAGTCCGACCTGACTCAGTATGTAAGGGACACTTCCCTCGCCTATTCCTTGAACTTCCCTTCGATTTGCTATATCCGCTTCTAATCCAATTGTTTCTCCGACTGAATATGGAATAAACGAAATGTCGGCCCCTGAATCAAGAAGCATAAAAACGTTCACACTTTGCTTTGGACCAATAAGAGTCACTGGAACAGTAGGCGTTAAGATTCGCCCAAACTTTTCTGAATGCCTTTCCTCAAATGGAAATTCAATCATACAATTAAATCCTTATCCAGAGGTAGGATTTTATGAATAAAGGGCTCTTTACCATATCTTTCAGCCTCATTAAGTACCTTCTTGAAATCTTTCCCATGTGCTACAACCGCCTCCTCCATGATAGCGATGTATTCTCCCGCGTACTTAACACCTATTTCTGGATGCTTTAAAAACCAGATAAATTCTTTAGGCAACATCAGTTTATTCTCCTAATGATTAAGGCTGTCAAACGTTCGATAAAATCCTAACTCTCCTCAAATATTCTCGATTCCGTTGGGCGCTCTCCTTTGGGCTCCCCATTCCCGGCAAGACATCCTGCTCTACAACAATCCAGCCATCGTAATCGCGTTTCTCCAATTCGGTAATCACCGCCGGAAAATCCACCTCGCCTTTGCCCAGTTCGCAGAAAACGCCATTCGCTACCGACTCAAAATAATTCCATTCCTGCGCTCGTGACTGGCTTGCCACATCAGAATGACAATCTTTGAAGTGAACGTGCCAGATGCGGTCGGCATGTTCTTTTAGCCCTTCAACTGGATCGCCGCCGCCAAACCGATAGTGCCCGGTATCGAAGCAAAGCCCGACTATCACTGGATCGGTCAAGCGCATCAGGGTTTCAACTTCAGCAGGCGTTTCCACGTAACCTGCGCAGTGATGGTGGAAAACTGTACGCAACCCCGTCTGATCGCGAACCGCTTGGGCAATACGATTCACACCATCTGCAAACACTTTCCAGCCATCCGGGCTCAATTCATGTTCCGGTTGAACCCGCCCCGCGTGTTTCGTTCGGAGATGTACGGTGCCGTTATCATCAGCCAGCAC
The DNA here is from genome assembly GCA_022567695.1 of Candidatus Poribacteria bacterium. Lineage (GTDB taxonomy): Bacteria > Poribacteria > WGA-4E > WGA-4E > PCPOR2b > JADFGN01. The sequence goes on from JADFGN010000110.1 coordinate 8,463, forward strand.
AATGAACGGCGTGTTTCCGGCGACATCCACAAGTAACCGCGCTGTGCGTAGGGCAACAGCTTCGCCTTCGGTGTGGGCTTGAAGATTGACTAAGGCCACAGGGACAAACGCTCCCAACAAGCTGAGTTCACGCGCTTTCAATTCTTTTTTAAGCGTTGCCGGATGGGTTGGCATAAAGCCCCAATCCCCTAGTTCAGTACCGGCATAACCGGTCTGTCGCATTTCGTCTAAGACTTGAACATAGCCTGCCACTTCCCCTTCTAAATCGAATTCAAGCACACCCCAAGAGCATGGTGCGTTGGCGATTTTCATGTAGCTTCCTCCGTTGACGAAAACAGAATTTTCTCGCTTCAAAATTAAAACCAGCGTTCGACAACAACCTTTTTTTGTGTGAAGAAATCAACAGCATCATGACTTTGGCCATGCAGGTCGCCGAAGAAACTTTCCTTCCATCCACTGAACGGGAAAAATGCCATCGGCGCAGCGACACCGACGTTGATTCCGATGTTGCCGATCTGCGCTTCGTAACGGAACTTCCGTGCTGACGTGCCACTGCTGGTGAACAGACATGCCATGTTGCCGTGCCGCCCACTGTTCACGAATGCAATTGCATCGTCAATGGTGTCCACATGGATTAGCCCCAAAACCGGGCCGAAAATCTCGGTTCGAGCAATTTCACCGTTTCGGTTGAGATTCTGTAAAATCGTTGGACGCAGGAAATTTCCGTTTTCATAGCTGGGGATTTTCGCATGGCGTCCATCGACCAAAACCGTCGCGCCTTCCTCGACGCCTTGTTGAATCAGCCCTTCGATCCGGGATGCACTTTGAGGGGTTATCACAGGTCCCATCTCAACCCCTTCCTCAAGTCCATATCCCACCACGCGGGAAGCCGCAGCATCTGCAATGGATTCAGTGAACCAGTCTTGTGCATCACCAACAGTAAGGGTCAGGGATGCCGCTAAACATCTTTGACCGGCGCAACCGAAGGCACTCTCGGTAATTCCACGGATCGTCATGTCCGCATCCGCGTCGGGCAGAACGATCATCGGATTCTTCGCGCCCCCCTGACATTGCGCTCGCTTACCATTAGCTGTTGCGCGGCCATAGACGTACTTGGCGGTCGCGGTCGAACCCACGAAACTAATCGCTTTAATGGTCGGGTGATCGAGGATAGCATCTACGGTTTCTACCCCACCGTGTACCAGATTCACTACCCCTTTGGGAAGTCCAATCTGATCTAACAGTTGGAAGATCTTCTCCATCGTCATCGGCACTTTCTCGGAGGGTTTGACGATATAGGTATTGCCACAGGCGAGTGCGTAGGGCAGGAACCAAAAAGTAATCATGCCGGGGAAATTGAAGGGCGCGATGGCAGCGCATACGCCCACGGGTTGACGAATCATGAATTCGTCAATTCCCGACGCGATGTCTTCAAGGTTAGTCCCCTGCATCATCGTCGGAATCCCACAGGCAACTTCAACATTCTCTATCGCGCGACGCATTTCACCTTTCGATTCATCAACCGTTTTTCCACATTCTATTGTAATCGTACGGGAAATCTCCTCGAAGTTTTCCTCAAGCAAATTTTTGAGCTTGAATAGATATTGTATCCGTTCCGTCGGTGGAGTTCGCCGCCATTCGTCGAGTGCTTCGGCTGCGGCTTTGGCTGCTCGATCGACTTCAGTGGCAGGTGAAAGCGGTACACTTGCTATCACTTCAGCGGTTGCTGGATTCACAACATCAAGATACTCACTTATATTAGATGCTTGCCATTCATTGTTAATATAGTTTTGTAGCGGTTCTGTTGTCATGGAAATCTCCTTAACTGTTAATTTTCTTAGTCACTCGAAGAATGGAAAGAACTTCAGATGCTTTCATTATAATCCCCCTCATATTGACTTTTGACGAGTGTTATAACATCTGGAAATATTATTTGCAAGTATGTTTTAACTAATTTATTGGATTCCGTTAAGTATATTAAAATTCTACACATTGCAAGCAAAAAAGTCATCAATGGAGCAGATTGGTGGGGACCGAATTCTTGCGAATTCGGCTACAATGTTACCGTCTTTAGCGCACATTGGTATTAGAGGAAGGGTTTGCTAAAGTTTCAAGGCATTCGATCACACGCGCAGTAAGACTTTCTACGTTCTCTTCACCGGAGACAACCACATCTGCAAATACCTGACTCGGTTCAACGAAAGCATAGTGCATCGGACGTGTGGTGGTCAGATACTGTTGGATGGCCGAATCTACCGTGCGGCCCCGTTCTTTGATGTCACGCCCCAGACGACGAATGAAACGAATATCAGCGGGGGTGTCAACGAAGATTCGCAGATCGAGAAGCGACCGAACGCTCTCAATTGCAAATAGCAGGATGCCTTCGATCAATACAATTGAAGTGGGATGCAGAACACGGCTGTCAGGTTTGCGCGTATGCGTGGCGAAGTCGTAGATTGGCCGCTTGACGGCATCCCCCGCTTTCAGTTGATGGATTTGGCGGGTGAAAAGATCAATGTCCAGCGAATCCGGGTGATCGAAATTCACAGCGGCGCGATCGCCGGGGGATAAGTGACTAAGATCTTTGTAGTACCAGTCACACGCCATCAATACAGATTGTTGTTCTCCCAGACGCTTGTGAATTGCGGTTGCAAGCATCGTTTTCCCTGAACCACTTCCACCTGCAATTCCGATGAGAGTGGGTGTAGATTTCATAATATCTATTTTAATTGTCAAATTTCAAGAGTTCTTCCAACGCTTTTTGAAGGGTTTTAATCCGATCTGAATCCGTGATTTTTTCTCCATTTTCCTCCGTCACATAAAACGAATCCACCGCTGTAAATGCCTCCGTCGTGATTTTGGCTATGCGAATATCCAGTCCCAACTCAAAGAATGCGTTCGAGATTGCGTAGAGCAAACCCACTCGATCTGGCGCACGAATGTCAATAATCGTTGCGCGGTCTGATCCGTCGTTATCAATATGAATCTCTGGGGGCACATTGCGCCGATGGACATGCGCAGGAAAAATAGGCATATTCAGTTGGTGCATCATTGACTCAAGAAACTGGGTTTCTCTATCTGGTTCCACCTTCCAAAGGGTTGTTAGAATCTCTGAGATTTTTCCACATCGTTCTGTAGAAATGCCCTGCGGTGCGCTATCTATATGTTCCTCTGTCACATTAAGCACATCAATAACAATACCATCTTTGCGCGTGTCAATTTCTGCACTTAAGATATTGATCTGTTCAGCAGCAAGGACGCCAGTAATTCGTCGAAAGATTCCCCGTGCATCACGTGTGCAAATACCGATTTGTGTATGCATGTGACTCTCATCAAAGCAGGAAACCGTAATTGGCTTGTCCCCCAATTTTTCAACCAATTGAATCTGCTTGCTAATCAGCTCCGGTGTTTTTGACATCAACTCCTGCTCCGGCATTGTATCAAAGTGGCATGTAATTGCTTCATCCCTAACTGTGCTACCGATCAACTGGCTAACTTGCGCGTAAATCTCATCCAACTTCAACCGATCCGTTTGCCCTTGTAGGAACTTGAGAGTTCGCATGTAAAGCTCCCAAAGCAACATCGCATTCCATTCCGTCCAAATTGATGCGCTTACGGCACGCATATCTGCAAACGTCAAAAGGTAGAGCATTTTTAAGTGCTGCTCATCCTTTACCAAATCCGCAAAACGTCCAATGACTTTGGGATCATCGAGGTCGCGTTGCCGAGAAGTATGATTCATATCAAGGTGTTTTGAGACTAAAAATATCACCATTTTCCGATCCGCATCGTCAAGCCCCAAGCGGTCCAACACGTTTTTTGAAGCTCCAACACCGCGTACATCGTGATCGCCGGGGCCTTCAATTCCCTTTCCGACATCATGCAATAAAACGGAGAGCCGCAATAATTCGGGCTTTTCAACCGACTTCAGAATCTCAAGAAAAATGTGTCCATCTTCTAACTTCGCTAGCGTTGCCTCCTCAAGGTTTTCCAGCGCATACATCGTATGTTCATCAACCGTATACTGATGAGGTCGATCGTATCGAACAAGTGAGCGAATCTTACCAAATTCAGGTATATAGCAATCGAGTACCTGCCAACGATGCATGCGGCGTAACGTTTCGGCAACTCGCTTGGGGTAACGCAGAATCGAAAGGAAATATTCCGCAACTTTCGGTGAGTTCCGAAATTCATCATCAATGCACGTCAGGCTAGCAGCGATCTGATGTCGTACATCCGCGCCGATTCGATACCCCAGTTTTTGACGATGGACGAACACCTTCATCATGCGCGTTGCATCCGTTGAAAAGTCTGAATGATTGGTCTGAAAACAGATTTCATTCCGCATTACAGTAAACCCATCGGATAGTTTCTTAGAACGCATGCGGTTAATCAGCCGATTCAGTTTCGACTCTTTGTATTTCACACGGTCGATGATCAGCTTCGCAAATTCATAGAGGTGCTCGGCATGAAGATAGTAATCTCGCATCATGAATTCTTCTGCCAACGTGTGTTCTTCATCGGCGTACCCGAGATTCTTAGCCATCGTTTCCTGAACCTCGAAAGTGAGTTGGTCACTCCTCCTCTTGGTAAGGTAATGGAGTTCATTGCGTAACCGCCAAAGGAAATCGAGCGAAGCTTCACATGCTTCAGACACAGTTTGAGGAATAATCCGGCGCTTCCAAAGCCCTTGCAAATCTTTGATTCCATAGCGAACCGCTGCCACCCATATCGCGCTATGAAAATCCCTGAGTCCACCGACACTTTCCTTAATATTTGGTTCTTGGAGGTAGATTGTTGAACCGTAAGTTTCGTGGCGTTCTCCCCACTCCTGAATTGTTTTGGTAATAAACTTGCCAACCTGCTTTTTAAAAAAGTGCTTCGACGTCTGCTTTTGAAACTGCTGATAAACCGATTTTTCACCAATGATATAACGTGCCTCGATCATCGATGTCTTTGAAAAGATGTCCTGATAAGTCGCACGGATACATTCCTTGATAGAGCGGCAACTGTGCCCAACTTCAAATCCGACATCCCAGAGCACTGCAATCATTTGAGACGCTAACGGCTCAACCTGCTTTGCATTAACTTGAGAATTGTTATAAACCAACATGATGTCAATATCGGAATAAGGGTTGAGTTCCTGCCTGCCGTAGCCTCCCAGTGCAAGAATGGCAAGGGGGATGTTTTCAGGTACAATTCGCTTTTGGATTGCAGATTGGTAAATGCGCCGAATAACACTGTCCGCAAGGAGTGTGTATTCTTCAACAATTTCTCGTCCACTGATTCCGAATCGATGACGTCCGTAAATACGTTCACGTTCTTGAGTGCAGAAGCTTTTCAGTTCTTCAACCAGTGAGTTATTTTCTTGCTGCATTCACTTTCTCCGATGATCGATGTAATACAGGTCTGACATCCATTTGCCTTCGTTGGCGGGATTGGGAATAAGTGCCTGAGATTTTGGATCCACCACGAAATCCAGCACTTCCAAAACGACGTATCCAATCAATGGCGGTGTTTGTCGATCGTTTTCCATCACAGACATCTGTTCATTACGCCCCTTTATGGTGATGTCTGCCCCCTTAAATATTCGTCTTTCCACGATTCCATTTGCGGTTTTTACACTTCTCGAATAGGAGTAGATTAACCCTATCTCCTCAATCACTGATGGAGGCAAGCACAAATACGTTGCGCCTGTATCAGCAATCGCTTCGACTTCGACTGTACGAATTTCGGCCTCGGATATTGAGCCTTCTAGAACTTTGAGTATATCGCCAAAGTTCTGGATTCTTACTTTTTCTGTAGTCCGTCCCATTTTAATGCCCTCCTTTCGTATTCTGTAGACTTTGCAGAAGTTGCGCTCTGTAGCATCCCAATGGTAGCTGGCAACAGTACCACCGCCTGACGTCGCTTCAACCTAACTTGGTAGGTCACCGAAAAAGAGTAACCCGGCAAGTGTGAGTAACAATGCAAGTATGATTTTCGCTTCAAGCAAATAGTGATGGTAACGCGAGACCTGCGAATCTTCCACTTCCAAACGATCAATGAACTCAATCCGCCGATGAACCGAAGGATGGGTGTGAAAAATTTCAAACAAACGCTGTATGGATTTGGGAAAATAATTCAGGTAGGCAAGGCGACTCAACGCAGATTTGAATGCTTCAGGATTGCCTGTCAGCTTGACAGCATAGAGGTCTGCTTGATGCTCAAAACGTCTTGACAGATAACGAAAAATGACGACAAAGTAAAAAATGAAAAAAGCAATTGTACCCATTGATGACAGGATGGGCGATTCAGGTAGAAGGTGCTCAAGAGATTCTCCCATGTAAAGGTAAACGAGTACATGAAAAAGCAAATAGGTTAACCAAAAGAGAAGGTAGGTCGGGATGTGCTTATAACGGACGTGCCCGAATTCATGCGCGACAACCGTTTCTACCTCGTCGTCAGAAAAGTGGTTGAGAAGCGCATCGGTCAAAAAAATATACCGCGCCCACGGAGCAATTCCCGCGACGGCTGCGTTCGCAATTGACAGTGAACCTGTTTGCCATACGACGATTTTTTTATATTTGATTCCATCTCGTTCAGCGAGACGCTGGAGGCGTGCTTTCAAGTTGGTATTGGTTAATGGGATGGTTTTCCATAGGAGACCAATCAGCAAGGGAGCGTAAACGTACGCAGATAAAATGAGTAGCCCGACGAGTGCAATGAGAAGGTAGACATGCTCGGTAAAAAACGATTCCACCATTGGAAAGAGATTGAGTAGGTCAAGTGCGGCTAAATAGACAAACATAGGAAGAAGAGGCAACAGCAGTAATTTCAGATGAAAGCTGAGAAACTCGCCTCGTTTTCCGCTGCGACGCAACACCTGCCGATCGATTTCATAAAGCGAAAGTCGAATGAGCATCAATCCAACGATGAGAGGAAGAATTGATAAGATCTGGCGTATGTAAATTAGACGTAAGAATTGGAATCTCTGATGGATGAGCAGGGGCAAATTCAGGAAATATATGTTAAATACATAACCAATTAGGATGAGAAACTCGAAAACAACCGCTGAACGTTTGAGGACGTATAATCGCCGGATCTGATTTGCCTGATCAACCGGCAATGTCTTTGTTACACAGGATGCAAGAAAGTAAATCAAGATCGCGGGAACAATTGTTACCACTACGGTAAACGTAATAATGAGAAGCTGATCGACTTCTCCGCCATCTTGAGATGGCTCAAAGGAGAAAAGAAAGATCAACCCAGCGATTAAAACAATGCTGACCTGCCCCATCGGGTCTTTCCTTTTCGATTGGTAAGATTGTGTATAGTTACTGCCGAACTTCTTTCGGCACGATGCCGGGATAGGGGGTCGTGTGACTATAGATATGCGTTGAATATTCGCTATTCTATCACAGTGCCGTTTGAGAAGTCAAAGGAAAACCTTATCTATCGCCAGATGCCATCCGACCGTGTTCTGCGGCTTCCGATTTTTGCACCGTGTTAGCCACGATACGACCTGCGCAACAAATTGGCAATTTTGGGAAATCGAGAATTTTGCTTGTATTAAAAAGCGGTTTGTGCTAAAATATGCTGCGATCTGAGGGACTGTCAGATGTCCACAGAAGTTCGTAAAGGATATTCCCAGAATGCTCGTCGGATCTTATCTTCTTTCTGCTTGTGTGGAATTGAAGATTTTGATATAATAGACGAAGACAATCGTAAAGTGTCAGGAGTACCGTGAAACATCTCTGGCTTGTCCGGGCTAAAAGTACCAATGGCAACTGTAAGTTACAGTAAATGTTTCAGGCGTAGACGACGCCTTCACCGCATAACGCGGCTCGGTAGGGTGTGCGGCGAGAAACTCCACAGAGTCATCACGAAAAGACACCTATATTATAAATCAACTTTTGTAGGAGGAGATAATGAAAAATGTAGCCGTGCTGACAATTGTTGGCATTTTTGTTTTTAGCCTCATTCTAAGTGGATGCGGTAAGCTTGGAAAAAAAGATTTCGAGGGTTGGAGAGATGGTTATGTTGCCGAAAATAATCAGACACATTCAGAGCTGAGAAATCAGGATTCCAATCTTGATAGTAAAGTGGATGCGCAAAGGACTTCCTTAATGGAATCCATTTCTCAGGCGAAAGAGGAATCGATTACAACTGCCCAACAGGGCGATGCGGATACCATCCAAAACGCTAAGAGTTTCGCCACAGAGCAAGACGACGCACTCCGTAGTGAACTGA
>JADFGN010000111.1 GCA_022567695.1 Candidatus Poribacteria bacterium
TGTGGGAGTGTATTGAAAATTTGACACCAACCATAGAGCAAGTCATCGTCGAAAAAATGTCATTTCCCCAATCGAGTGAACAAATCTCTCTGTTAACTATGCAGAGCTTAAATTAAAAAGGAGTAGCAGATGGCAAGAAAAATCGAAAACTTCTTCCGCGCACCCTATGCTGTCCCCAATGGCCTACAAGTGACAGATGAAGGCCTCTGGATCGTTGACCAAGTCACCGATCGGGTTGCCTTGGTGGAAATCGCCGAGGCGTCCGGTTATGGAGTCACCAAACTCATCCGCGATATTCCGAGCGAATCGTCGAATACCAGCGGTCTTGCCTATGGCGATGGTGTACTTTGGCTGGCGGTAAATGGTGCAGGTGGACAGTGGCGAACCGCCCGACCCACCGATGCACAGCAAGGGGAGATTATCAAAGTCCATCCGCAAACCGGAGAGACTTTGCAACGGTATCCGATACCGGATGGCGGTGGCACACACGGTGTTGAGTATGACCACTATGAAGAGGGATACCTCTGGGTGGAGACGCTCAAGAATCAGGTTTTGCACAAAGTCCGAATCTCTGACTGGTCGGTGCAGCACACGATTCCCTTGCCTTATGGACGAGCGCATGGTGTGGTTAGAGTTGAAGATGGCATTTGGGTGATACATACCTCCGAGCGGGTCATCGTCAAGCTGGATTTAGAAGATGGCACGGAACTTGACCGAATCGAGGTCCCGGATCCGCATCCAGAACCGCATGGGTTGTCTATCTTTGGAGAGGACTTTCTCTACTGTGACGCAGCGTCCGGATGGGTGGCGAAGATAACGTTGTGATTGACTTTAGAAATCACCGACTTACTAGGGCATGTTGACGGACTGATCGTCGATCCAATTGTAGTCCAAGATTCTATGTTGGTTCATTACCAAGGCCAAGTTAGGGAGTCGAGGCCCGGAGACGAGTTTGGGCTACTAATAGGAGCTTGGAATGACTACTTTAGTTAAGAGCGACCCCACATTTCAACGGGCTTACGTGCCAACAAGTGCCTTAGCAAAAACAGTGTCATTTGACGAGGAAATGATGCATGTTTTTCTAACTGATGGACGTGTCATTAGTGTGCCTATTATATGGTTTCCATTGCTTCACAAAGCACCCCCCAAACAGCGAGAACAGTATGAAATTGGTGGAGGCGGTATTAGTTTGCACTGGTCTGAAATCGATGAAGATTTGTCAGTTGCAAACCTGATGGCAGGCGTCGATTGGAAGTCTACCTAGCACATCTACATACAATCGAACGCATCATTTCATTAGACACAATCCACAACTGGAGCACGTCATTATGATACATATTCCGATCTTGCGAGCAGGACGCTCCTACAAAAGCCTGAGTGTTGCCCGTGTGTCACACATCAAAACAGGGGAACCGTTCGCGATTGTCAGCCAGGCAAATCAAGGGTTGATTGCAAAAGACTTGCTCGCCGCAGCAGACAATGGAAAGGCACTTGAAGCGTTTTCCACTTCAGAGCTTTTGGAGATTTGTAAAAGAGCTGCGACCTTTTTTATGAAGTCGGATTTGCCCCTGGACGACAACCTTCTGCAATCTCCTGAAGATTATGTTCAGCAGTTGTCCGGGACGACGGGTATGCCTGAAAACCTCTGCCGGAAAAACATGAATAAGATCCAGTTGGTTCTCGAAGAGATGGAAGCGATCTTGGACGGATTGACACACGGTTTAGATCTCTCCATTCTCGATTCCGGTTGGGGTTTCCAAAATGAACGGCCTTTAAGTTATGTGCGTCAGGCCAACGCATTGGGGGCTGTTCTTCCTAACAATTCCCCAGGGGTCCATTCTCTCTGGCTCCCAGCGATTCCGTTGAAAGTGCCCCTCTTCCTTAAACCCGGTAGCGAAGAACCCTGGACACCTTTCCGAATCGCGCAGGCGTTTATCGCGGCAGGGTGTCCACCGGAAGCGTTTGGGTTTTATCCAACGGACTATTCGGGTGCCGCTGAAATTTTGCTTCGGTGCGGGCGATCTATGCTCTTTGGCGGTGGTTCGACAGTGGCACCATGGAAAACAGATCCGCGCGTAGAAATTCACGGGCCTGGGCAAAGTAAAATTCTCATTGGAGAAGACAAAATCTCAGATTGGGAAAATTATCTAGACCTCATGGTCGCTTCAATCGCTGATAACGGTGGTCGGTCTTGCATCAATGCTTCCGGGATTTGGGTTCCTGCGCATGGGCGTGAAATCGCCGAGGCGCTGGCAGAACGTCTCACGCAAATCAAAGCGAAACCTCTGGACCATCCGCATGCTCAAATAGCCGCCTTCAAAAACCCGGCATTTGCCGAACGGATTTCAGGAATGATTGATAGTCAGCTTAAAATTCCCGGCGCGACAGATTTGACAGCCAAGTATCAGGAAAATGGTAGGTTGGTTAAAATGGATGGCTGTACGTTCCTCACGCCAACTGTCATCCTGTGTGAGGATAGTGAGCATCCGCTGGCAAATACTGAATTCCTTTTCCCCTTCGTGAGCGTCGTCCAAGGGCCTCAAAGGGAGATATTGGAGCGTATCGGTCCCAGTTTAGTTGTGACCGCCATCACTGAAGATGAGCAATTTATCCAAAATTTGCTTGGCTCACCTGATGTTGAACGCCTAAATTTAGGTCCCATTTCCACGAATCGAATTTCTTGGGACCAACCTCACGAGGGAAATTTGTTTGAGCATCTTTATCGACAACGAGCCTTGATAGTGAGTGATAGGCAGTCATCCAACTGAATTAGGAGTATCCCATGATCTTAGCTGAAATGACCTCCCCCGAAATTGATGCTTTACCGCGCGACATTGTCGTACTCATTCCAGTAGCATCTTGCGAACAACACAGTCTCCACCTTCCCGTTTTTACCGACAGTATGATTGGCGGCGAGGTGGCGAGGCGTGTCCATGAACGCTGTCCGGATGATGTACTCGTTCTGCCTGTGCAGTGGCTCGGCTACTCGCAACATCACATACGGTACGCTGGCACCGTCACCGCGAGATCGGAAACCCACCTTTTGCTCATGATGGATATAGTTTCTTGCATGGTGGGACACGGTTTCAAGAAGATCCTCATCATGAACAGCCATGGCGGAAACGGTGCAAATATTTCAGTGCTCCTTCAGCGTTTGATGGAATGCTTCGGAGACCAGAGCGTAGAATTCTATTCACGTTGGGCGTGGGCCAGCGGTGGCAAGTTAGACGCGATTCGAGAGTTAGGCGGAGCGGGTTCAGGACATGCCGGAGAGACGGAGACCTCGATGATTATGGCAATGCGCCCCGATCTGGTTCGCACGGATCGGTTGGATGCCGATGGTGAACGCGACGGAATGCGTGTGCCGGGTCTAGCTTCCTATTACCGCTTCGACCAGCGCACACAGCATGGCGGCGTCGGCGATCCGCGGCCTGCAACCGCTGAAAAAGGGAAACGCATGCTGGATGCTTCCGCAGATGAAATTGCCGCGCAGATTACGGAGATTCGGTCACTACGCCCATTTGGTTGATTAGGCATTGCGTGCGGCATTCCTAACCACGATTACTGTTCTAATCTCAATCATCAATTCAGAAATGCAACCTTTCGATTTCCAACCGAGTACGCGCGTCGTTTTTGGCGAAAATACTTTAGACCAGTTAGGCAGTCTGGTAGAAGAGCTAGCCGGAGATCGCGTTTTAATTGTAACCGACCCCGGTATAGTTAAAGTCGGGATTGTGGAAAGGGCCATCCAGAGTCTGAAAAAGAAATCCCTGGATGCTTTTGTCTTTGACGGCGTGGCGGAAAATCCAACCACACGACATGTCGAAAATGGCGTTCGATTCGCCGTAGAAACAGCGTCCGCTGCAAAGCCCATCAATCTGATTATTGGATTAGGCGGCGGAAGTGCAATGGATTGCGCCAAAGGGATCAACTTTCTCCTGACAAATGGTGGAGTGATGGAAGATTATTGGGGGATGGACAAAGCTCCCAAGCCGATGCTTCCCGCCATCGGCATCCCGACGACGGCAGGCACGGGTAGCGAAGCCCAGTCCTTCGCGCTAATCGCGCAGGAAAAAACGCACATCAAGATGGCGTGCGGTGACAAAAAAGCCAGATTCCGAACCGTGATTCTCGATCCGGTTTTGACTCAAAGTGTGCCAAGGCATGTCGCGGCGGCAACAGGCATCGATGCGATTTCCCACGCCATAGAAAGTTATGTCACGACAAGGCGTAATCCGATTTCACAGATGTTCGCAAGGGAAGCGTGGCGTTTGTTGGAAGAAGGATTTGAAATTACTCTGAGCCATCCAGAGAATGCAAAAGCTCGGAGCCAAATGCTTTTAGGCGCGCACTTGGCGGGGGCTGCTATAGAAAACTCCATGCTCGGCGCAGCCCATGCGTGTGCTAACCCTTTGACCGCCAACTACGGCATAGCTCATGGAGTAGCCGTTGGGCTTATGCTTCCTCACGTCATCCGATTTAACAACCAAGTTGTCGAAGGATTCTATCAAGAATTACAGCCATCAAAGCCATTGCATGAACGAATTACCGAATTGAAAACCGCAGCAGCTCTGCCGGAACGATTGAGAGATTTTCAGATTGATAGCGAGGATTTGCCACAGTTAGCCAAGCAAGCAGCGAAGCAATGGACAGGAAAATTTAATCCACGACCAGTTAGCGAAACTGAACTGTTGCAACTTTATAAAGCAACGTACTAGAACCGAAGATTCAGTCGAATAATTCGGATATGAACGCGCGTCGCTGTTAAAAACAAAGGGCGAAAGTGAAATCTTATTTGGGCCACTACAAAAAATGGATGTTTTTAGCCGTTATTTTGGGCGTGAGTGTAGCAGGCTATATCCTGATAAGCCCTGATGGGAACCGTGAGACAGTCCAAAACATAGAAGAAATAAGGACTGAAAGTGCGTTATACCAACCCACGAATTCTAATTGGATGAGCTTCCGTGGTAATCCTCAACTTACAGGCGTAGCGACTAGCGATCTCCCTGAAAACCCCCAACTGCTTTGGACGTTCAAGACTGAAGATGGGATTGAGTCGACAGCGGCTATTTTTGACGGAACCGTTTATGTGGCAGCTTGGGACGGTTACCTTTATGCCATCAATCTTGATGACGGGGCATTGAAATGGAAGTATCAGGCGTCCGACGAGATCAAATCTTCTCCCTCCGTGTTTGAAAACACCGTCTACTTCGGCGATGAAATGGGCGTTTTTCATGCCGTGGATGCGCAGACAGGCAATCAAAAATGGACTTTTAATGCTGAAGCGGGTATAATTTCGTCGGCGAATTTTTTCGATGGTCGAGTTTTCTTCGGCTCCTACGATCAATATCTTTACTGCCTGTCTACCGAAGATGGGTCGATGATTTGGAAGTTTGAGACCGAGGGGTACGTACATGGTACACCGACAATTGTCAATGATACCGTGATTATTTCGGGCTGTGATGGCTACATGCGTCTCATAAGCGTACACGACGGTGTGGAGAAGAAACAGATACCGTTGGGCGACTATGTCGGCGCGAGTCCTGCTGTTCTGGACAACCGATCGTACGTGGGTACATATGGCAACAGGGTCCTGTGCGTCGATTTGAAAAACGCGGAAATCCTTTGGGATTATGAGCATCCGAAACGGCAGTTTCCATTTTATGGCTCCGCCGCGGTAACGAAGGATATAGTAATCGTTGGCGGTCGGGACAAAATGATTCACGCACTCCAGCCGCAAACAGGTGAATCGCTTTGGACCTATCCTGCCAAATCGCGAGTCGATTCTTCGCCGGTTATCGTCGGAGAGCGGGTTTTCTTTGGGACAAAGAGTGGAGAGATATACGCATTGAACATCAACTCGGGCGAACAGGTTTGGAAATTTGTAACGGGGTCATCTATCGCTGCGTCTCCAAGTGTTGCGTCAGGAAAGCTTGTGATTGGCTCGGAAGATGGCGTTCTATACTGTTTTGGAAAATAGCGCGTTGTGAAGCAAGTTTAGTCCCCGGCCAGAGGAAAGATTTATTTTATGGAGTAAAGCAAAAGGTGAGAATTATGAGCGATCAACCTAAGAAGATGACAGAAGCAGAGCTTCTAAATCCCCAAGATGCGGGAAAACCGGAACCGGCGACAACAAGAATGGATTCAAAAGAAACAGAAGTTGGAAGCGTTTTTGTCTCAAATTATCCGCCGTACTCATTTTGGAAAAAGGAAACGGTCCTTGAAGCAAGAAAAGCCTTGAACTCTCCCCCCGCGTCTGAGGCGACTTTAGGATTGTATCTGCACATTCCATTCTGCCGTAAACGCTGCAAGTTCTGTTATTTCCGCGTTTATACCGACAAAAATAGTTCTGAGATTCAGACTTACTTGAATGCGCTGGTGAAAGAGGTTGAGCTTTACAGCGAAATGCCATCGGTGGTGGGGCGACCTCTGGAATTTGTCTATTTCGGTGGGGGTACGCCTTCCTACATTAGTGCGAGACATTTGAAGGCACTTGTCAGGAGCGTAAAATCTGCCATATCCTGGGATAGCGCAAAGGAAGTCGCTTTTGAATGCGAGCCGGGAACTTTGACACAAACCAAGTTAGAAGCCATAAAAGAGATCGGTGTGACTCGATTAAGCCTTGGGGTTGAGAATCTCAATGACGAAATATTGAAGGAAAATGGAAGGGCCCATCTTACCAAAGAAGTATATCGAGTGATGCCTTGGATTCATGCCCTCGAATTCAAGCAGTTGAATGTGGACTTAATTGCGGGCATGGTCGGCGAAACGTGGGAGACTTGGCAGGAAACGGTTCAAAAAACCATCGATCTGGATGTAGACAGCATTACAGTTTATCAGATGGAATTACCGTTTAACACCGTTTACTCAAAGGATATCCTCGGTGGAAGCGATCTTTTTGTAGCAGATTGGAAAACGAAACGAGAGTGGCACAACTATGCGTTTGAGCAATTTGCCGCGGCGGGATACGAGATGTCCAGCGCATACACTATGGTCAAAAAAGGGAAGCCTGGCAAGTTTGTTTACCGCGATGCTGTCTGGCATGGTAGCGACATGATAGGTGCTGGAGTTGCTTCTTTCTCGCACATGAGTGGTGTACATTTTCAAAATGCCGCATCCTGGGGCGAATATCTCGGTTCGCTCAATGCGGGTAAGTTACCGCTCGATCGTGCGTTTTCCACAACCCGACAGGAACGCCTCACCCGAGAGATGATATTGCAACTGAAACTCGGAGAAATAGATACAGCATATTTTCAGAAGAAATTTGATGAAGATATTTTGGACGTGTTTGGATCGACTTACGAAAGGTTGAGAAATGAGGGCATGCTGACTTTTGACAAAGACGGCGTGAAGCTCACGAGAAAGGGATTGTTGCGGGTAGATGGGTTGTTGCCGGAATTCTACGCACCGAAATATCAGAATGCACGGTATACGTAAAAAAGTCAGCAAATGCCTAAGAACGTCGATATTTTTGTAGGATCAGAAGCCCCTATCAAGACCTTTGTAAAAGAGATGGAAACGCTATTAGGTATAAAATTGCACGCCATTTCTGACGGCGAGGAAATTTTCTACGAGTTCCGTGACCCACAAATTGTGCTCACTGTAGGTACTCACGACTTCGTCAATGACAGAGATATGAATTTTGAAGACTACCGATATGATTTATCGGTAAGGGCACTCAATGTCAGCACTGAGGAACACAGGAAGAAATGGCGAGATAAATTTGTGCGCTTCGTCTTCCAAAAATTGAAGGCAAGCCATAAGTATCAGCTCATGTTAGTCGAAGATATACAGGTGAAGTTAGAAGCGTTTTGCCCAAAATCAATCTGCCAAAGAGCCGCTGGCAGAAGGCATGCTGACTTTTGACAAAGATAGCGTGAAGCTCACGCGAAAGGGTTTGTTGCAGGTAGATGGGTTATTGTCGGAATTCTACGCACCGAAATATCGAGGTGCGAGATACACGTAATTCGTCATGCGTATAAGATGATGAATCACGTTTCACATTTCATAACAAGGAGGCTTTCAATGCAAAACAAAGATCGATTTCTCACACGAATCGGGCTTTTGATAATGGCTGCAACATTTTTAACGTGGCCTTTTAGTAGTAGCATGGTAAGTGCTGAACAAGGGGACTGGCCCCAATGGCGGGGTCCCAATCGAGATGGTATTTCCGATGAAACCGGAATTCTCAAAAGCTGGCCCAAAGATGGTCTTAAGGTTCTATGGCGAGTTCCGATTGGAGATGGTTACTCCGGTATCTCCATATCTCAAGGACGTCTCTACACGATGGAGGCGGAAGATGAGGGGGAATTTGTAACCTGTTTGGAAGCTTCAAGTGGAAAGGAAGTTTGGAGATTTCGGACAGATGCCAAATTTTACAACGATCGGGGTGATGGCCCGCGCTCGGCGCCAACAGTTGACGGAAATCAGGTTTTTGTGCTCGGTGCCTCAGGCAAACTCTACGCTTTAGATGCTGAAACCGGAGAGAAATTATGGGGACATGATTTCGTTGAGGAGTTCGGGAGTGGCATACCGGGTTGGGGTTTTTCCTCATCGCCGATTGTCGAAGGAAATCTGGTTCTGGTTGAAGCTGGAGGTAAGGATGGAAAATCCATCGTCGCATTTGACAAAAAAAGCGGTGACGTGCAATGGACCACCCACACGGATGGGGCGGGATATTCATCTCCTATCGCAATCACCTTCAATGGCATCCGGCAGATTATCTTTTTAACGCCGAACAATCTGGTTTCCGTCTCGCCAACGGACGGTCAGATTTATTGGAAATATCACTGGCCAGAGGGCATCAACATCGCCACACCAGTTTTTATCAAGCCAGATAAGATTTTTGTCTCCTGCTCATACGATAAAGGTTCTGTGCTTGTGAAAATAGATGCTGATGGTGATAAGTTTGGCGTTGAGGAAGTTTGGAAAAGCAAAGTGATGAAGAACCATTTCAACTCTTCGGTGCTTCAAGGCGAGTATCTTTATGGATTCGACAACGCAATCCTAAAGTGTATTAAAGCAGACACCGGCGAAGAACAATGGAAGCATCGTGGGTTTGGAAAAGGCTCGCTGCTTCTTGCCGATGGACATCTCATCATTCTCGGTGAAAAGGGTAAACTGGGATTGGTTGAAGCAACGCCAAAGGAATATAAAGAAAAAGCCAATTTTCAATTATTTGAAGAACTATGTTGGACGGTTCCGACGCTCGTTGATGGCAAACTTTACGTCCGACACCAAAAGGAAATGGTCTGTTTAGATATCAAAGCCGAAATGCCTAAAGTCGGCGGAAATTGGACAGGGACCTGGGGGGTTTCAGGTGCGCCGAAAGAATACCAGCAACGGCTAGATTGCCGAGTCGTCGCGTTGGGGGCAGATCAGTGGGAAGCAACGTTTGAGGGCGAATGTGGTAGGCCCTATAAATACACCATCCAGATGCTTGGCACACGGGCCGGAGATGTCGTCCTTTTCAAAGGTAGCGCAGACCTTGGCGAAAAAGATGGTGGTGTCTATGACTGGATTGGTAGGGCTGCCGAGGATAAATTCGTCGGTTTCTACACCAGCCAAAAATACACGGGCACCTTCGAGATGACCCGTTCCGAGGAAATGCCTGACGCGACCAGCGCAGATCTTAACTGATGAGAAAATTAAGGGATTTTATGAAACAATACTTGGTATGGATACTCGGATTAGCAATAAGTGCGTTATTGAGTTTTTCGTCCATTAGCCTTGCAGAGGAAGGGGAATGGATGAAGAAAGCTGACATGTTAATCCCACGGCTGTTTTTCTCGACGGGTGCAGCAAACGGTATGATTTATGCCATTGGTGGAACACTCGCCGATCCAATTGCGACAGTCGAGGCTTACCATCCGGTGACCGATAAATGGACTCCAAAAACGGACATGCCGACAGCGCGGGCAGGAACATCAGTCAGTGTTGTTAACGGCAAAATTTATGTCATTGGCGGATGGACGAAAGATCGCCCGGCAATAACAACCGTTGAGGAATACGATCCGGTGACCGATACATGGCGGCGGAGAGCCAATATGCCGACCAACCGCGTGTTTTTTTCGACAGCATCGGTCAACGGAAAGATTTATGCCATTGGTGGAATTGCGACCAATTTCGGGCCTGTGCTGCCAGCTGTCGAAGAATACCATCCTGCACTCGACCAATGGAGCGCGAAGGCGGCTATGCCGAACCCGAGGTCAGGTATGACTGCCGCAGCTGTGAATGGCAAAATTTACGTGATTGGTGGAACTCCTGCCGTTCAAGGTCCAGTGGTTTCAACCGTTGAGGAATATGATCCGGTGGCAGATACATGGACAAAGAAAATGGATATGCTGACCGCTCGAACAGCGTTAGCAATCGGCATTGTAGACGAAAGGATTTATGCAATCGGAGGCACTCCCGCGGTGCAAGGCCCGGGGCTTGCGACGGTTGAAATTTACGACCCTGCGTCGGACAAATGGACACCGAATATTGATATGCCAACCGCGAGGGTATTCTTGGGTGCTGATGTTGTCGACGGAAAGATTTATGCCATCGGTGGTGTTGCGGAAGGTTTGGGGCCAGCGATTCTTCTGACTGTCGAAGAATTTGACGTGGGAGGCTTACGGGTTGACGCGAAAGGAAAGCATCCGACGTCGTTTGGAAAAATCAAGACAGATGATTAAACCGATAGTTTGGTCGCCTGTTTTCTCCGCTAAAGTGGGCAAAATGTGTCCGTATAGTTGATATATTCTGCCCATACAATTATTTAGACCAATAGCCCAGATGCAACACACGCCATCCACATGGAAACAACAAGCTATTTAGAGCCGTTTATTGAAACACTCGGCAGAGAAGCGTTGACGCAAATTCAACTCAAGAAGTTCCAGATGATGCTTTCGCCGGTATTAAAAACCAACCCCTTTTATCGGCAGAAGCTGGGCGAAGCCGGAATCAAACAGCCAGAGGATGTACAAACCCTCGAAGGTTACCAACGATTGCCCTTCACGACCAAGGAAGAACTCTCTGCGAATCAAGCCGCTCATCCACCTTACGGCACCAATCTGACCTTTCCTCGCGAACGGTACATTCGTATCCACCAGACCTCCGGCACGACCGGGGAACCGTTGCGCTGGTTGGACACGGAGGAGAGCTGGGATTGGTGGGCACGATGCTGGGGGGCGGTATATAACGCTTCAGGTGTAACTTCGACCGATCGAATATTCTTCGCCTTTTCATTTGGACCCTTCATCGGTTTTTGGAGTGCTCACGAAGGCGCGCGACACATCGGCGCACTCGCCATTCCGGGAGGCGGGATGACCTCTCTTCAACGTGCGCGGACGATCTATTTCAATGACATTTCTGTCTTAGTCTGCACACCCACTTATGCCCTCCGCCTTGCCGAAGTTGCCGAAGCGGAGGGAATTGATATTGCCAATTCCAATGTCCGGCTTACCATTCATGCCGGGGAGCCGGGGGCAAGTCTGCCATCAACCAAGGGGCGCATCGAAAGTGCGTGGGGCGCAAAGTGTTACGACCACGCTGGAGCTACTGAAGTTGGCGCGTGGGGGTTTGAATGTCAGGCTCAAAATGGAGTTCATCTCAACGAAGGCGAGTTCATTTGTGAAGTCATCGATTCCACCACCAATCAGCCAGCCGAGGAGGGTGAGTTGGTTATCACCAATCTGGGACGGATTGGGATGCCTGTGATTCGCTACCGTACCGGCGACCATGTAAAACTTGTGGGAGAACACATCAGCACCCGGTGCGCATGTGGCCGTACCTTCCGACGTCTGGAAGGTGGTGTTATTGGACGGATCGACGATGTGCTGATTGTTCGCGGGGTGAATGTCTATCCCAGTGCCATTGAGAACATTGTGCGTCGTTTTTCGGAGGTGGGTGAGTTCGCGGTGGATGTTTATCGCCGAGGCACGCTTGATGAGATGGAGATTCGGCTGGAGGTCAGCGGTGCTGAACCAGACATGGTTTCTGATGCAGTCGCCAAAGCAACCCGGGATGCCTTGGGATTGCGCGTGGTTGTGAAGCCGGTACCTTATGAGACGTTGCCGCGATTTGAGTTGAAAGCAAGGCGGTTTACAGATCATCGTCGGATCAACAAGTCTTAGACGTTATTACAAAGAAGCAGAATTCTTCGCAATAATTAGGCGAAGGCTGAGAATTCAAATTAGAAAGAGATTAGACTGTTGTTGCCATTTGAGTTTATCATAGATGGGCCACCGGTTTCACAACAGACGCGGCGGCGATCCAGATTACGCACTTGGAGAGCAACCGTAAAACAGGCAGCAGAGAAGGACTGGCCGAGGGAAACGTTGCCAATTACCGAACCAGTTATGCTAAAGGTCACGTATTTCTATGATCGTGTGTCAATAGATGTTGACAACATTATCAAGCCAATTCAAGATGCTTTGAAGGGATTAGTCTATGTCGACGATGATCAAGTGACTGACATTTTAAGCCGAAAACGAAATCTCAACAGCAACTTTAGAGCAGAAAACTTATCCCGTGTCTTAGCAGAGGGATTCATCCGCGGCAATGAATTTTTGCACATTGTCATTGAAGAAGCCCCAGATCAAGAGGTGCTCGACTGATGGAAATAACAACGGCAGATCTGGAGAAGAAACGTATCCAGGAGATAGCACAGGAGTATCAAGCCAAAGATTACGATGTTACTGTTTGTCCGAAGCAAAGCCAGTTGCCAGATTTCCTTGCGGATTATCATCCTCATATACTTGCGCGTAGAGATGACGAAACCGTAGTTATTGAAGTGAAGTTGGGAACGTCCTTAACAGAATCTCAATATCTACCAGAGTTGGCACAGGCGATTCAAGAACATTCCGGTTGGAGGTTAGAATTAGTGGTAATTAATTTAAAGGAAGATATAGCTCCTATCGAAAATGCAAATTCGCTAGATGCGCAAGATATAGCTCATGCAATCAGAGAAACCAAAGAACTTCTTGAATCTCATCACTTAGAAGCTGCTCTGCTACTGGCTTGGTCCACTGCTGAAGCAACACTTCGTTTGCTTGCGAGTAAAGAGGAGATTCCTCTTAGACGCTACGATGCACTGTACCTGCTAAAGCAACTTGCGACGTATGCAGCAATTTCGAGGGAAGAATATAATTCTCTGATGAACACTATGAGATTGAGGAATGCAATAGCTCATGGATTTAAATCAGAAAAATTCAACGTTGCTTTAGTAAAGGAGTTAATGGAGACGACGAATCAACTTCTGCAATCTATCTCTGATGTTGAGTTAGGCTAACTCGCTTTCGCAATGGATAAATGGAATAATATCCCAAAAAAATAGACCCCCAATTTGCAAGGGAGATAACTGTTGAACCGACGCGATTTCCTCAAACTCATTCCAGTTGGCATTTCCGCATACTGGCTCGCCGCATGTTCCGGAGTGGAAGAGGTGGTGAAAGATGCCATCGAGGAAGGGATAATCAAACTCGGCCCGCTTCATGCTGAGACGCTTGCGTCAGGGCTTGATACGCCTTGGGAAATTGCTTGGGGGCCAGACGATGCAATCTGGGTGACGGAACGCAAGGGGACAATCTCCCGCGTGAATCCGACTGACGGTCAGGTCACTCTAGTCGGTCAAGTCGATGTTGTCGAAGTAAGCGAGAGCGGGTTGATGGGGATGACGTTCCACCCTGACTTTTCTGCGCAACCCTTCGTCTACGTTGTTCATTCCTATTCTGCGGCGGATGGCATTCGGAATCGGTTGGTTCGACTGCGTTACGATGGAATTGGACTTAGTAGCGCCGATGTTTTGCTTGACAATATCCCCGGTGCAGGAAACCATAATGGCTCTCGCATTGTCATTGGGTCAGATCGCTTTCTCTACATGACCACAGGTGATGCGCAAAATTCAGCCCTTGCACAGCAACGCGACTCTCTCGCTGGAAAGGTGCTGCGTCTCACGTTGGATGGACAACCCGCGCCGGGGAATCCCTTCGGCACGGCTATCTATTCCTATGGACACCGCAATCCCCAAGGGCTTGTCTTCCACCCGGATACGAACGACCTCTACATTACAGAGCACGGCCCTGCTGACAACGATGAAGTGAATCGCGTCGAAATTGGGCAGAACTACGGCTGGCCAAACGTTCGAGGTTTCTGTGATGACGATGTAAGGGGAGAAGCGGATTTCTGCAAAACGAATAACGTCGTCGAGCCGGTGGCGGTGTGGACGCCGACTATTGCTCCTAGTGGCGCGGATTTCTATAACGCAGACCTCATCCCTGGCTGGAAAGGGAGTTTCCTTTTCACCACGCTCAAAGGTGCCTCGCTTGTCCGGCTTACACTCTCTGGAGATGGCAGCCGTGCGATCTCGGAGGCGTTTCTTTTCCGGGGCGAGTTTGGCCGTCTCCGCGATGTGCTGGTCGGCCCGAATGGAGAGGTTTACCTCGCAACGAGCAACCGTGACGGTCGCGGAAGACCCGCCGCAAACGACGACCGGATTTTACGAATCCAACCGGAGTTGATTGGAAAGAATGAAGCTTAGAAGAAAGGTACGATCAATATACAAAATCTACTCCTGAATCCAGCACTTTGAACCCCGATTCATTTCACACAACACAATGACAAGCATGCAAACCACAAACACCACACAAGATCCAAATTATGACGTAATCGTCATCGGTGGTGGACCTGCGGGAAGCACCACTGCTACATTAGTGTCAGAAAAAGGACACCGCGTTCTACTTTTGGAGCGGGATAAAGAACCCCGTTTCAAGATCGGTGAATCGCTAGTTCCCGCGACTTATTGGACATTTAAGCGGCTGGGTGTTCTTGAAAAATTGAAAGCCAGCCATTTTCCCAAAAAGTACAGTGTTCAGTTTTATTCAAAATCTGGAAAAAGCTCTAAGCCGTTTTATTTTTTTGAGAATGACCCACATGAGAGTTCTGTCACCTGGCAGGTTTTGCGTAGTGAATTCGATCAGATGTTGCTCGATAACGCAACAGAGAAAGGGGTCGAGGTGCAACGCGGTGTCAGTGTTCACGAAGTGCTATTTGATGAGGGCAAAGCGATCGGTGTTCGGGCAAAACTTGCAGACGGAAATATCGAAAACCTTTCGGCAAAAGTCGTCGTGGATTCGACCGGGCAAAGTGCGTTCATTTCGCGAAGATTGAAAATCAACAAGATCGAGCCGGAATTGAGAAAGGCTTCGATTTATACTCACTTCGAGAGCGGGATTCGGGATGAGGGTATCGACGAAGGCGCGACCCTGATTCTCCATACCGCCAACAAGGATTCGTGGTTTTGGTACATCCCACTCCCGTATGATCGTGTCAGTGTGGGCGTCGTTGGATCGATTGATTATCTCCTGCAAAACCGTCGTTCGATTGACGGAAGGCTTGACCATCAAACAATCTTCGAGGAAGAATTGGAAAAATGTCCGGCAGTAAGGTCCAGAATCGAAAATGCAAAACAGCTTTTCCCGGTCAAAGTCACCAAAGAGTTCTCTTATCGTGCCAACCAAATTGCGGGGGATGGTTGGGTGCTGGTCGGAGATGCCTTTGGATTCTTAGATCCGGTCTACTCTACAGGTCTGTTTCTAGCCCTCAAATCTGGCGAGATGGCAGCCGATGCAATCAACGACGCCTTTGAAAAAGGGGATTTTTCTGGTGAGCGACTGGGGCAATTTGGTTCTGAGTATGTCGAAGGAATGGAAGCTTTTCGCAAATTAGTGTATGCCTTCTATGCAAAGGAGTTCAGTTTCGCCAGATTTCTAAAAGCGCACCCGGAGTGTCAACAGGGAATCATTGACATACTCAGCGGAAATGTCTTTACAAAGGATGTCAGCACAATCTTCCCGCCGATGCGACAGATGTGTCCGCTGCCAGAGGACATGACTTTGTAAGAAGATCAGCTTTGGGAAAAAATTAAAACTCTACTAGGAGGAATGGATCTGGAGGTGTTGGGGAAATTATGAAAAAATACGCCTATACGACTATCATGGGACTGTTACTCATTGCTTGGGGCACAATACCAGTTTTCTCTGAGGGTAATAGCGATTGGAAATTTCATACAACACCTGATAAATGGAAAGCGCCCAGAAGATATCACTCTCCATTTGACGAAAGGTTTTCTCATCAACTACAAATATCCAAAGATATGCAGCCCCCGGAAATAAAAGATCGACCCCTATCTCCAAGTCAGGCACACTGGCACTCGCAAGGAAAAAAAGATCGAATCTTATCTCCCAATAATGCATACTGGTTCACGTTTAAGATGGCGGATACTTCAAAGCCAAATCCCCAGTGGATTTCTGAATTGTTTATATACAATGAACGTGAAAAACTGATTAAGGTCAGCTTTATAGACTATAGGTACCACCCAAAGGCAAAGTGGATAAATGAAAAATTGTTATACATTGAGGTTTGGTGGGGCAGAATGTTAGGAACCGTCTTCATATTTGATGTCGAAGCAGAAAATGTGATATATAAAGAAATGGTTCATGGCGGTACGATAGCGTTTGAACAGTGGCAACAGGCTAAGAATCGGGCTTCTTCAGCGCAAGAATGGCCGCAATGGCGGGGACCAAACCGCGACGGAATCGCAACGGGATTTTCGGTGCCGGAGATCTGGCCCGATGCCTTGAAGCTGAAATGGAAGGTCAAAGTCGGGACTGGACACGCATCACCCATTGTCGCCGATGGGAAGATCTA
>JADFGN010000112.1 GCA_022567695.1 Candidatus Poribacteria bacterium
ACATGGGTTCTCCCCTTTACGCAGGGGGATCGTCGAGCCCGGAGACGATAGATAAATAGAGGGGGTTTTTAAGTCTTTTTCTCCAAAGTGTCCGCCCCTGAACCTCCCACCCGGAGGGCTCGCTCCCACAGAGATAGGGATTTCGTCAGGGCTGGCTGTTTTAATGTGACAAAGTCAAGGTAGGTGGCCGGATTATTTGCGTTTGGCCTGTAAGATACGCACATGCAAAATTAGAGGAGCATTGTAGATGGGTAAGAAAACTTTAGATAGAGAGGCCTGCCGAAATGTGCTTGTTGTGGCAATCACACCACGGCGGAAAGATCGGCAGGTAGACCTTGCGGGCGTGCGCCAAAACGTCCGATACCTCATCAAACACGGCATAGATTTCATTATGCCCGAGTGTGGCACCGGCATGGTCTATGATGCCAGTCTGGCAGAATATGAAGCTGTGGTGGGTACGTTTATCGACGAGGCGGGGGAGGACGCTTACATCGTGCCGGGGATTGGACCGGGATTTGGACGAGCCCTGGAGATGGGACAGATCGCTCGGTCTCTGGGCGTGGATGGCGTGATGATCATGCCGATTGTAGGACCCGCCTCCGCCAACGGGGTCTACAACGGTCTCAAGGAAATCACTGAGAACGTGCAGTTGCCCACTATTCTCTACCAGCGGCGTCTGGACATAATGCCCGTGGAGAACGTGGTTCGTCTCTGTGAACTGGACAGCGTGGTTGGCTTGAAGTACGCGGCAGATAATCTGAAGGCGTTTGACGTAATCGTGGAAGGGGCTGGAGACCAAGCAGCCGTGATCTGTGGTATGGCAGAAGAACCATGCATCGAATACATGGCGCATGGCGCCATCGGTTTTAGCTCCGGCATGGCAAATTTCGTACCGAGAATGAGCCTGACATTGCATCGCAAGTTCACCGCCGGAGACAAAGCCGAAGCTCAACGCTTACGGGATGTGATGATACCGTTCGAGAATTTCCGGGGTGAGAACAGTGCCAAATACAGCAGCTCTGCCTTGCACGCTGCTATGGACTACGTGGGTCTAGCTGGCGGACCAGCCATTCCTTTTGCGGAGGATGTCGCACCGAAAGACCTCCCGCAGGTACAAGCCATGGTGGATGTACTGATGAAAAGTCATTGTCAACTCATTGAAAATTAGTTGACCACTTCAACTTTTCTATAGCTTCCTTGATATCGTGGCTTGTCATGTCCCGCATCTCGCGTGGGAGGAGTTGAGGATAGGAACAATGTTGAGCCGCGAAAAGCTTCTGCATTTCTCTCTGCTCCTCAATTGATCCACTGACCTGCCAAAAACGAAGAACATCCATAACCCCTCTTTCCGGATGTTTTCGTTTGTATGCGAGCACTTCTGCAACGAGGTTTCTATAATCTCGTGGTGAATAGTAGCTGGTTTTGTCTAGTACTTCATCCAATTCGGCGGAACTCAGGTGAATATTCTTTCGCTTAAACATCTCAGCGACAAACATCCTTCTGTCTTCACCTTCTGGATCAAATATAGGAATCTGGATCGGTGCCCTGCTCTTCACATCCGGATCAAGCCCATCCGGCCGAGATGTCATCAATCCCCACAACACTTTGCCAAGGAATGCAGGATCGCCCATCATTTTAAGGATATTCCCTGCGAGGCGTCGTTCAGTCGCGTGAACATCCTGGGCATGAACACTCCCAAATGCCGTGTGGGCTTCATCAACCAGAATTAATATCTTTCCAAAGGTGCGTATGTGCCAGCGAAGCATTTCAAAAAACTGATCGGTCTGGCCAAAGTATTGACCGCGAATCCCAGCAAGTTCCATAACGACTCGTCCAGACTCGGCCGCATACGCCTCAAGTTGGAATGTTTTGCCACTCCCATTTGGGCCGGAAACAATTATCGCCGGGATTGCGGTTTCCGCATCCTCACATCGCTCAAAGATGCTCATAAAAATCTCGCGTGTTTGAGCATAGCCGATGATATCATCTGGCGTGTGAGTGGGTCTCTTAAAACGAACAATATCGCCAAGCTCGGCCTGCAGTGTATCGTTGACCACGTCGACGACGTCTTGCCGTTTTACCATTTGTTTGGTGCGTCTGGCGGCTTCAAGCATCATCTTACAGTCGGCAAGTTTCAATCCTGCGATATTCTGACAAAAACTCTGTCTTCCCCCCTCGAATCGAGTAATTGTCTCACGCTTTTGTTTCTGCTCGTCGATAAACCTTTCAACAAACCATGTGCGTTCGCGCTCATCTGGTAATTCTATCTCAATGTGCGTTGTGTTCGGCAGTGCTGTAATCTTTGTGTTGACTTCGGATTTCACCGGGTTGATAAGGATGAGAAAGTTAGGACTTTCCACAAATTCTGGTTCATTAACCCAGCTTAAGAAAAATACCAGCCGTTGGCGGTCAAGTTCTGAAAGCCTGCTAAAATCGCCATCAGGAAATAGAGAACCGACATATTGAACAACGACACAAAGCGGTTTTACGCCATGATTCCCCTTTTTCTTTTTGATAAAGGCATCTGCAATACCTTTCAAGAGGATTAAAGTGGCAAGTGGGTTTCCTTGACTTTGCTCGCTCATTCGCCGGATACGCAATCTTTCCGTCTCCCCGTATATGTTCTCGACCTCTTGCTCCACTGACTTATCATAAAAACTCAAACCGGTTGCGATGTCCATGCGAACAACTGTAAACTCTTTCTTGAGTTCCCAGTAGAGTAAACGCTCCAAAGACGTGAAGTCACCCACGTCAGGATTCCAAAACAAATCGTGGGTACGACCCGTCAAGAGAAACACGTTTTGGCGGCGATTACGGTACGCATGATTTAAGGTGTCAATAAAGGCAGGGCGATTCGGTGACTGTTTGCCTTTCTGATCTGTTTCCTGTCCTTCGAGCATATCTCTCCTACCCCTTTAGTAACCGTTCAGGCAGCGGAGCTTTGGTTCGGCAGAGCCTCACCCTCCCACCTGAACGGTTACCTCCTTATTCATTTTTGGGCAACTGGGAATACGCATCACGATGGCTGAGATCGAACTCATCTATGCGCTGCAAATACTCCGGATCGAGTCCGTCTCTCCGAATCTGCTCAAGCATCTGAGTGAACTCAGTGGTATATTTCGTGCTATCCGGTTTTGGATGGGGTCCCGGAATATCCTTATCCACCACAATTTTTGCGCCGTGAGCGTCCTGATAATAATGGGAAAGTACCCAGATTCGTGTGCCAAGAAAAAGTGCCTCTTCCCGATCATGGGTCACGAAGAATATCGTTGTTTTCATTTGTTTCCATTGTTGCTGGATAAACAACTGCATTTCTTGTCGTGTGGCATGGTCGAGCGCACCAAATGGTTCGTCCATCAACAATATCTTTGGATTCATGATTAAGGCCTGGGCAATTGCAACGCGCTGCTTCATTCCGCCAGACAACTGATAGGGATAGTTATCGGCGGCATCTGCTAAACCGATGCGCTCAAGGTATTGAAGCCCTTTCTGATTAAACTCTTTCCGTTTCCTTCTATAACTCGGTCTAATGTACCGCCCCAACAAACTGAACGCTTCAAGACCCAGCCCCAGGGTTATGTTTTCAAGTACGGTTAAATGTGGAAACAGTGAATACCGTTGAAAGACAATTCCTCGATTGCGGCTTGGTCCTTCAACCGGTTCTCCATTAATAACTACCGTCCCTCTTGTGGGTTTTTCCGCGCCAAGAATGAGACGAAGAAGCGTAGACTTGCCACATCCGCTTGGGCCAACGATTGTAATAAATTCGCCTGGGAGCACTTTCGTGTTAATATTGTTGAGTATGACTTTATGATTATCTTGTGAATCCGGATACGATACATGTACCTCATCCAGATAAAGAAGGTGTGACTGCCACTCAGTATTCACTACAAGTATGCCTCCTTTATACCAATGCGCATTAAAGACGATAACATTGTAGCCGAATTCGCTGAGAATGCGTAGGGTGTGCTGGGTTCGGGTCTGAAGTCTGGCGACTTCAGCTACTTCGTAAAATGCAAGTCAATATTACTCTTTATCCAACCACGGATAACGTTTGTGAATCCATAATCTCACCGCTGCGTCTGCCAAGAACAACAATAGGCTCATCCATATGACATAGGGAATGATGATGTCCATGGCAATATAACGCCTAACGAGAAAGATTCGATAGCCAAGCCCGGCAGTTGCAGCAAGTGATTCTCCTGCGATTAAGAACAGCATCACCGCTTTAAAGTTAAGCCGAATCGTGTCAAGTACCTTCGGGAATATTTGGGGAAGCACGACTCTGTATGCAACTTCAAGATCGCTCGCCCCTAAAGTAAACCCTTTGATAATCTGTTCTCGATGAACCGCTTTGGCTCGTAGATAGGTATCAAGCGTAATTGTGGGGAGCACCCCGATGACAATAAGTGCAATTTTTGCGGTTTCACCGATTCCAAAGATGATAATCAGAATCGGCAACAACGCTAATGCAGGTATCTTATCAAAGAACAATATGAACCCCCCGAACAACTTCTCAAAGAACGGAAGTAACCCCATGTGGAGTCCCAGAATTACGCCGCCAAAGAGCAGGCCGACACCGATAAAAAACCGGCGTCCACTTGCAATCGTATCCACAAGCAAACGATACTCATCTTTTCTATCCTTTTCAAAAGCAGTGCGCTTAACTCCATCAACCAGCTTGGAAAACGTGGGAACCATCTTGTCCTTCGGGTTCTCTTGATGCCGAATGTGAGCAGTAATAAGATACGCAATAATACATACGACAAAGGGCAATGCCGACAGCACAAGAGACGTCTTTCTGCCAATCTGCGCGTTTATCTTCAACACCATCGTAACATCCTCGGCAAAAAAGAAACGCCGTGTCTTAACTACAAAATCTGCGGTTCTATACTTATTCTTGAGCGTCTGCTATCGTGCAGTTAGCTCTCCATTAGCCGCCATCTCCATATACGAAACATCAAACCGCATCTTGATATTACTCCGATCTCCTTGAACCGTGCCATCGGGATAGAGAATCCCAACCTCATCAACCGACTCTGCACCTTCGCCCAAAAGACCGTGGCTAAAGCAAAATTGTCGGACGGAATTCATGTTCGTCTGAACTTCCTTGCTTTTCGCGTACTCAACTGCCTTTTGAGCCGTATAGAACATTGCTGTTGTTCTCAACTGATTTTTGTACTCTGTAACCGTAGCACCTGATTCCGCAGCCATATATTCAAATGCATCAGGAGCGTTTGGATGACCTCTTTTGGACACCACCCTCATAACTTCGTACCAGGCGCCAACAAGTGCCTTGCCGAACTCTGGATGGTCCTTGAGGACGCTAGTCTCAACGACCATCAGATCGAGGATTTCCCCTGGAATATCGGCGGAAGTGAAGATCTTGCTGACCCCTGGAGCCTGCTCAATATTCATGACAATCGGATTCCAGGTGACAACTACTTTTTGTTTTTCGCTGGCCAAAAAAACGGGGCCGATGTCACTGTCATTCGTATTGACGATGGTAACCTGGCGTTCTTGGAGCCCGTTTTTTGCCAGACACCTCCCCAATAAATAATGGGATACCGAGAGTTCCACCAAATAAATATCGTTACCCGGCAGGTCCTTAATCGTGATGCCATCCCGCGTGAGTATTGCATCATTGCCGTTGGAGTAATCTCCCATAATCAAGACCGTCGAGTCTATACCCGATGCGGCGGGCATATCAAGACATTCCATGTTTGTCATTACACAGCCATCAACCTGTTTGGCAACGAATGCTTCGATCGACGAAATATAATCCATTCGGACGAGCTCAATTTCGATATCATACTTATCTGCCCATTGATTCAGAATACTGGCGTTTTCAGCGTATGCCCAGGGCATCCATCCAACATAAATTGACCATGCAACTGTGAACTTCTTTTTGGCATGCGCATTGATCGGCGCAAAAAAGATTCCGGTCAGGATGAGGATGAGAACAACAAAACTGGCGATACGGAAAAGTGACCTAAACATGATTCACATCTCCTTTAATGTATGGTTTCGTGTCGTTAGGCGTTACAACGCAACCTACGACATGCAACTATATAATTTCAAAAGGGCATGCCCAGCTAAATCTCTGGACGATCATCACCCTCAGATTCTTTTAAAGAACTCTCTTGCGATTGAGGTTGCTTTGAAGAAGACTCACCTCTCCGTTCAGCAAGCATCTGTTCCATTCGACTACGAGATGTAGACCCTGTGCCAACCTGAGCATACTCCTCGTCTTGCGCGGCAACGTCTGTACCCGCAATTCTTTCTGATATGCGAGCTTTCGCTGTGAGTTCACGATTCGTTTTACGAACCGCCTCAATGGGTCCTTGGTCCACGCTGGTCTGAATTCCCGCTAACCGATCATTGAGTGCGATAATCTGATTTGCCGTAACAAACGCTGCAATAGCTTCAGCCTTCTCTTGTGGCATTTGCTGAACATCGGCTTGCATCTTAGTGAGTTGTTGCATATGCCGCACCATACTTTGGGAGGTCTGTTCGATCTCTGCCTCCAGACGTTCTTGCGTTTCTTCGATTTGGTTAATTCTTGTGTCGAAACGCTCAAATGCGGCGGCGTGTTTTTCATACTCATCAGAACCTTCTTCAGCCTGTTGAGCCTTCACCAATGCGCCTTCACGTTTTCGAATGAGATCGGCTTCTTCTTCATTTGATTTGTTAAGCTGATCTCTTTTCTGCTCAGTGACCATCTCAATTTGTGCGATGGCATCACGTAGCTCATTATAGTTTGCAACCATTTCCTCCTGCTGGATATCGAACGCCATACCGATCCCTTCGGCGTCCTGGGTAAACATCTCGTCAGCTTTTCTGTTCAAACGCATTGCGTTTTTAAGCCAAGCAAAGGACAAAAATCGCCCAAGTGCTGCGAAAAACCCCATGTTCTGAGCCATGATTCAAAACCTCCATAAGAATTGTAGGGGAACCGTTCAGGTCATCTATGAAACATAGAGATAACAAGGGTGAAATGTGGTGGATAACAGGGATACAAGATTCGGGATACAGGACACAGGATTCAGGATTCAGAGGGGCATTCCTTATCTTTGTATCTTGTATCTTGCATCTTGTTCAAGGCATCATATAATACTGTTTTAGGATTGACCCTTCCTAATATGTCATTCCTTCGCTACGCTCGAGGACAGGCCTGAGCGGGAGTCGAGCCCGGAGACGAGTAAAAGATCTCATGAGATGCTTCACGAAGCCTGCCCTCGAACGCAGTGAAGGGTTCAGCATGACAATAGGACATTTCATTTGCAAAATAGTATAACATCCTTGCGTCCTTATTTCTCCCCTGAACGGTTACCATTATACGTTAGGTGTTACGATTGTCACTTCCAGCTTGAAGATACATGTCATCTTCTTCTCTGGTATTTGTTCCAATTCCTCGCAAACGCTCCTCAACTCTTCGTGCCGCTTGAACTGCTCCTTCAAGTTGTGAAGCGGCGTTTCCGTGAAACAGCGTTTCAGCATCGCTATCGATAACATCCACAACATCAAGGTAAGCAGTTTCAAGAGCGCCTTCGAGTTCTTCGCACTGAACAAGCAACTCTTGAAGTAAATTTGCGCGATTGTGGTATCGCTCTAGCCGCCGTTCATGGCCGTTAATCCTTCGTGAAAACGCATCGATTTCTCCCGATTGTCCGGTCTTGTTCTCCTGTTGAAGTTGGCTCAATTTACGTCTCCAAATAATTAACTCATCTTCCAGTTTATCCTGATCAATATCTTTCAATGCTTGAAAGATGTTCAGTGCTCTGTGGAGAACAACTACACCTTCACGATACACATCCTCGGCAAGGGCAATAAATCGTTGAGCACTCAAGTTTTTCTCGCTCACCTTGCTCTTCAAAAAACGACGAAGTTTTTGATAAGCCTCATTAAGTTCTTGCGAAGCATGTACCGCCTCAGTAAAACCGGAGGCACTGAATTCACGCTGCACAGACTCAACTTCGTCTACCATGCTATGCGACCGCAATTCCATCAATTTCTGAATGTGCCGCTGGACAAGTATCTCACCTCGGATGAAAAAGTTAACCACCCAGGAGCACGCACTTACCAGTCCGCTTGCAAAACAAAGTAGCACAGGTGCTGCACTTGCATCTTGAAGGAGTAGAATATAAAGTAAACTCACAGTGCATATTCCAGCCGATCCAAGTGTCACTGGGTGTTGCACGGTTTGAGCAAGCACGGCCTTCTGTACAGCTCCAGAGGTAAAATCCTCGGCGGTGGGCACACGTTTGGATTTGGTCTTTGGGGGATTGCTATTCGTGCTAGCTCCTGGGGAACGTTTCACGCATTATCACCCCCTTCCGGTAGCCGAATTCGCTAGAATTCGGGAACATATTGATTCATAGCCGAACTTTGGCAAGTTCGGCTACAAACACACTTTCTGAGAACGCTCTATTGTGCTGAACGTCTGCAAAGTTACAGTGCATTTGCCTCAACGAGAACAAATTCAACACGAGCGAGGCGATATCGATAGGCGCGTGGGGATTCTCCAGGCTTCTTTTGAGGTGGCATATTCGATCCAAGCCCTTCTGCTCTCAGACGATTCGGATTTATATTGTGAACCGCTTTTAGGTATTGAAGCACCACTTCTGCTCGACGTTGAGACAACTGGATATTCTGGTTCTCATCGCGACCAGGTGCCGTATGTCCCCGAATCACCACTCGATGGCTTGGATAGTTATTCTTTAACATCTGCGTGATTTGATCGACCACCTTCTTCCCTTTATCGTCCAAACGGTCTACCCCAATTTGAAACGTGATCGGCTCAATACGCATTGTTCCCACTTCGCGCAGACGTGACCAACCCGATGCATCAAGTGATGTGAACGTCGCCTGTCCAGCTTGCGAGCTTGAAACAGCTATCGCGCGTGTCGTCCGTAATAATTCCTCAAGAAGCGAACTATCAATAATACGATAAGGATTGCTCTTGAGGGGATCTTTCGCCATTGTACCCATGCGAATCATCACGTCGGTGCACGCAATGATGGTATCCACGATGCCTTCGCTGACCGGGTCTCCCACGTTTTTGGATATGCCAAACTGTAGCGCAACGTTTTCCTGGAGATCATACCAATCAATTTTATCCAGCATGAGTGAGATCACGTTCTTTTTAAGACGTGATACTTTTCCCATGTCACGGATCATTTGTTCTCTATTATTCTGATATAGCCTCATAGAACGATAATACGTCCTCAAGAAAGCCAGTGCCGTTTCACGTTTCTTCTTGATAAAATTGCGGTGAAAGACGAACACATCGATAATGTAGCCCGCGAATTTATCCGAACCCCACACGTACTTCATGCCGGGCAGCTCAAGTGCCTTGGAGAGGTCTGGTTCCCACAGCGCAAAAATATCACCCTGATTATCTTTTGCGCGTTCGTATACCTCCTTTGAACTATCAACTTTATCCGCCCAATTGGTGTTGTTCCTAAGCTGATCGAGACCGAAGTCAGCAATGGTTAGATGGATGAGAAACTCGCTTGGAGACTCTCGGGTGAAAACGAAAGTTAAGTCGGCATTATTTAACTCGTTAACTTTCCCCGTCGGTACTTTATCAGAAAATCCGACGATACCATCTGCACCTTTGGATTCGGAAATCGAAGCGACGATAACCCCAGGATACTTATATTGTTCACCATGTTGAAGGTACGAATTGACGGGGAGCACAATGCAGTCGTACGCTTTATTGGCAAACTTTTGCAGTCGATCTGCATAGGCACCACCGTCATCGGTAAAGACGATTTCGATTCCAGCGCGGGCGGCTTGCTTTTTCATCTCAGGCGAGCTAATAAACCAATAGCCTAAGTAGTTATCCCCAGCGATGCGAATCGTCTCTGACACCTCTGATGCATCGGATGTTTCCCGCTGGAATCTGTCTGAAAGAGTCGGAAGCAAAAATTTGTATCCAACAACACCCGCTGCTATAATAACAATGAAGATGAGAATTATTCCCGTTGTTTTTCTCATGTTGAACACTCGAATAATATGTAGGTCGATTTTCAAAAATCGACGAGAAAATCTTCTGTCGAGAACGACATCTCGACCTACTGAATTTCAGAAGCAAGCAAAGCTGCCAGCCCTTTCTATTTTTCATCAAACTCCGTGGGATCAAACATCGGTAGCTCAGCAATCGTTTCCTCGAGACCTTTTTTGAGGTCTTCAAAACTGTCGGCAGCTTGGTAGGATACCGAATACTCACGCAGGGCGTGATTTTCTCCGATACATAAACCAATGGTATATATCGGAATTCCATATTTTGTTGCGTATTTTACCGCTTGCGGGATAGGCGTACCGGTTGCTTCTCCATCGGTTACCACAACAAGCCGATACTGACCATACCCAAGCTGTCGCTTGTATTGAGCAACGAGTTTATCGGTGCCAATCTTGATAGATTCAGCTAGAGGCGTGCCCCTTCCAGCTCGAATCTCGTTAACCGCTTGCAGAAACTTATCGTGATTGCCTGCACCGAGTGGTACAACTTCGCGGCGTCCATCATTGCTGAAAACATAGAGCCCGATGTTAACATCAGGAGGAACTTTTTTGATAAATTCTCCAATCGCCCACTTTGCGCCTTCGATTTTGGCATTAAAGGTTTGATCGCCTTCACAGTCACGCCCCGGCGGATCTTGCATACTACCACTTCCATCAAAAATAAAGTAAACATTCATGGCAGTAGAAGCGGTACTGCCTTCAGGCGCGTCATCAAGGGGAATGTCAATCACTATCACGTCATCGAGGAGATTCTTATCGGGCATGGATTGAGTCGGTGGTTGCCTTTGGGGCGGCGGAGGTTGCTGGGATTTCGTCTGGCGATCCTCGCAACTGGTGATACAGAAACTCACCAATAAAAGGAGAAATATCCCTTGTTGGATTGCTGCTCTTTTGTTGCTCATGGCCAATCTCCTTTATTGTAACGGAACGAATTCCGCAAGTTCTGCTTCGATCTGTTTAATCCGAAAAACAACCCGACGATTCGCTGCCCATTCCTCTTTTGTGCGCGGCGGACTATATTTCGGCGCCGCAATTCCCAATCCAATAGGAACAAACTGAGAACTGTCAATGACAAGATCGCTTTGTTGACAGAAATCTAAAAAGCTCTGGCGAACGGCATTGGCGCGCTGAAGTGCTAATGTCTTCGCTTTCTGTTCCATCTGTGCAATTTCTGCCGGAAGTTTTTTTCCATCTTTTCGAGCCGTGAGAATGCCAAGCGGGTCTGAGTGACCTTCGATAATGATGAGAGCCCCCCCATAAGTTTGTGCGATTTCAAGTGCCTTTTGGAAATCCCCTGAATACCGCTCTACAGAAAAGTTGCTCTGATTCGGATCAAAGTAGATTTCCACGATAAACAATGTCCCCTCTTCAGCCCACGTGGTGGGTTCTACAGAGATCTGCTCTTCAATCTTTTGAGTAATTTTCTGAGTATCAAACTTTGGCTTTGGCTTTGATTTGGGCTTGCTGGCAACTGTTGTAGAAACAAGCGTGGCATATTTCAAGCCTTGAGAGAGGGCCTTATAATCCCAGTTTGCAGACTCAATCGGCACCGTGCCAATCATAAGTCCCATATTGCCATAAGATTTTTGAATTTCTCTGTTCAGCGTTGAGAACTTCCGCGTCGTGCCCTTACCTGTAAAGAATCGAACATTCCCGTCATGACCGACAAATTCACAGTCTTCCAAGAGTGCTTCTGCGTCCGCCGTCGCTTGAGATGCGCCCAGCAGCATATCCGCCGAAGCCGTTAGGAGTTGCATATAAACGGCTTGTTGGCTCTTTTTATTTTTCAAAAGGTCAACCAATGCTTCTTGGCCGCGCATGAGCGCATGAACGAATTTCTGAACTTCAGCTTTATGCGCGTCAAAATAATCCTTTCGCACGGCATACACGTCAGCAATTACCCGTGACGCAGTTTTGCTTGAAATCAAGATTTTTGCACCCTCAACAGAGCCTTCTGCGCCCGTGCCAGTTTTACCGCCAGAGGTCAGCATCAGGGCATCGGGAATAATGCACATAACAGCATCAATCGATTCATCAGCCTGGAAAGCAGACACGGGATCGATGATTTTTCCAAACGTGTCATAAGTTGGTAAAGTCAATTCCGATAGCCACGTCAAGGAAATATCTGAGAGCGAAATTTTGGACGTGTTCAAGATATTGGCCACATAGTCCATGTGTGGCCCATAAAGTTGGAGTGCAATTTTTTTCCCTTTGAGATTTGCCGGTTTTTTTATATTTGACCGAACAACCATCGCGTCTCCACCAACAGACCAGGTGAGCTGATAGATAACAACTAACTCTAGCCCTTTCGCCTTAAAAGCTTCTGCCGCCGCGTTGATCATGCCCATCGTTCCGCGTAGATAAGGCGTCACGCCTCCAATACATGCCTCGACTTGACTTTTGAACTTATCTTCTCGTTGTAACTTCACATTTAGCCCTTCTTGTGCAAAGATTCCCTGAGTGTGGGTATAAATCGTGGCAATATCGCCGCCCCAGGTAATCAGCGGTAGAAGTATTTCTCCAGTTGAGGCTACTGGCCTGGTGCCAACCGTGACACCTTCGACGAGACGTTCTGCTGTTAAGGCGTCAACCTGCGCTTGCGCAACGTCAACCGATGTTGAAAGCATGAGTAATGCGAAAAGCACGACCATAGCAAATCGTGTGCATGGCAAAAAAAATGATTGCATCTCTTTTCTCCTCCTGTGTAAGTGTAAGTCAAGAGAACTTATGTGATTATTGCGGAAATTATCAGGACTCCGCAAAGTGATGAAAATGTGGAATTCACTGATTTTCCTGCCTGACCGACAGGAGTTAAGGTCGCTTAAAGGTTGATTCCCAACCCCAAACACCTTGTCCAAGTGTCGGATTCCATCGATTTGACGCTGATTTTTTCCTTGCCTGTAGGCTAATTATAGGGGAGATTAAAGACGCTGTCAATATTATTTCCATTTGGGTTTAGCTTTAAATAGACCTATATCCCCAAAACTGATATAATACCAGTTCCATGTTGAAAAGGTACGACTTGGCCTCAATCCTCAAATGAACCTGAATAGGAGAACCGAAAATGTCCACTCAACCCTTGACATCTGGCCAACTCAAACAATATGATGAGAAGGGCTACCTTATTATTCGCAACCTGGTTTCTCGTGATGCCATTGGCGAAATCCGCAAAGTCATCCTTGAGTTCGTCGACAATCCTGGTGAACTCGTTAGAATACTCGATCCGGAAATGCTTGTTAGGCAGGGCAAAGGAGAAAACTTAGAGAGGCGGGCGCGGTATCGGAAACTGCAACAGTTGGGTAGGCATCGCGCCGTTGTCTGGAATAATTACTACGCCCACCCGAACGTGCTGGCGATCGTCCAGAATTTCCTCGGAGACGACATCCTTGTGAAGTACGATTCAGTGTTCCTCAAGCCAGCAAAAACGGGTGGAGAAACACCGTGGCATCAGGACATCGGCCTGTGGCGTGACGACCATGTCAATGCGGCAAATGCTTGGATTGCAGTGGACGCAGCAATGAGAGAGAATGGGTGCATGCAGTTCGTACCCGGCAGTCACAAGGGTGGTTTCATTGAGCATGCCATCTATGAGGACAGCCTTCACGGCGAGATTCCCCGCGAATTGACGAAGCATCTTAATACCGTGGACATAGAATTGCAGCCTGGAGATGTGGTCTTCTGGCATTCTTACATGTGGCACTACAGTCCGCCAAATCGTAGCGAAAATAGCCGTATTGGTATGGGAGCCGTGTGGTCAAGCCTAGAAGACGCGCAGCAGTCTAAACGGGTGAAGCAATATCTGTGGGTAATGAAAGGGGGCAAGCCCCTGGTTTTCCCTCCTGAAAAATATCTCCTTGACAATAGCAATAAGCCCGCCCTCAAACCTTTCCGTAAAGTCGATTGAATTTACCGATAAACAGCTTGGATGGTCGATCGGATGTAACCGACAGCAAAAGCTCGACCTGCCCATTGGGCGTTTTTTTGAGGCAAACCGGGCGTGTGATCCATCATAAATGGGCCATCAAAACCGATTTCCTTGTAGGTTTGCATCGCTTGATGCATGTCTACATCCCCCTCATCCACAAAGACCTCTTGAAAACTTTTGGGTGTGCCACGGATGTTGCGGAAGTGGACGTAAGCGATCTTATTCTGAGTACCGATGCGTCGTATTGCGGAACACACGTCTTCACCCATTTCAGCAACGCAACCTTGACAGAACAACATGGCGTTTGCATCATTGGAAACCATGTCGAACATCCGCTCGAAATGATCGAGGCTTGAAAGAATTCGGGCGGCACCTCCGAGCGGTTCTGGGATAGGCGGATCATCTGGATGCATGGCAAGCTGCACACCCGCTTCTTCCGCCACCGGAACAATACGTTCAAGGAAATACTTCAAGTTCTCCAGGAGCTTCTCTTCGGAGATGTACTTGTCCGGAACGTCCGCCGGATTTTCCATGAATTCATCATAATCAAACGTACTATAACGCGCCCCACCGCGACCAATCGTCGCAGTCGTTCGGAAATTCCCAATCGGCTTGAAGTTATAACCCAACGTCGCGATACCAGCGGTGCCGAGGTTCCTGATCATCATGCACCACGCCTCGATCTTCTGGTCGCAATCGGGAGCACCAAGGGTAATTTCGTCCCAGCAATTCATGCCCACGTTGTTCAATTTCATTCCGTGGGATTCTACCTGTTTTTGCAGTTCCTTCCAGAACTCTGAGCGATCGCTTCCATCTTTGAGATTAGGTGGCGGGGGATTAATCGTGACATAATCCACACCGATAGCTTTCAAGAAACTGAGGTTGTCATCATTGATAGCATTCCATGCCAGGTGTTCTTGGATGGTCATCGTTGTAAGTTCCTCCTGTGCTAATGCGTGAACAAGCAATCATATATCTTTCCTTGTCAGCCGCGAATTACAACTTCCTGCTAGTCCATCGGATAGAGGCTACAGCCGCCATCAACAAGGAGGACAGAGCCGGTCATGTAATCCGCCGCTGGGCTGCAAAGAAATAGAAAGGCATTCGCCACAGACTCAAGCGGTTGCATATACCCCAGCGGGATTGCTTTTTGGGCGCGTGAGCGGTAGCTCGGATCGGTATCCCATTGATGCTTGGCCAGACCAACGCTAACGATTCCAGGAGCGATGGCGTTGGCACGGATGCCTTTGTCGGCCAACTCTCGTGCAAAGGAACGCATCAACTGCTTCATCGCAGCTTTGCTCGCGTTGTAAGGACCAATCTCCGGCCAAGGCACGTCAGCAACCCAAGAGGTCGTAAAAATAAGATGGCCCGCAATTCCATCTTCGAGCATCGCCTTTGCTGTCGCTTGCCCCAATAGAAACGCTGTCTTGACATTGACCGCCATTGTCTTATCCCATTCATCGGTTTCGAACTCTAGTAACGGTTTCGGGATGACCATGCCGATATGACAGAGTGCCGTGTGAATCGGGCCGAACTTCGATTGGGCTGCTTTCACTAAAGTACCGACCTGGGAAGCCTGCGTCAAGTCGGCTTTAACGTAGAAGAGGTTTTCCATGTTGGCTCCGGCGTCACGCAACCGCGATTCAGCAACAGCCGATTCCAAAATATCGTTCACAGTGACGTTTGCTCCGTGATCGGTTAACTTTTTGACAACGCCAACTCCAATCGCGCCACAGCCGCCGGAAATGACGACGTGACGATCGTTGAGTGCATCTTCATCAAAGCACATATTCAGATCTCCTCGGTTTTCCAATATTACGTGTTAAGCTGAATTCCTGTTACTGAACCGCGTATAATTAGTATCCGACAATGGAGGTTTTCTCTTGATAGAACATCTTTTTTGGGGTATTCTTTGTCCCGATCTCTTATACAAAATGTAAACAACAGCCCGGGCGTTCAACAGGGATTTCATGAATCTTCAACGGAACGTTATTTTAGCGGTCGCTTCGCTGATTGCCCTTTTCGTCATTGGGGTGATTGGCTACATGATTCTTGAGAAGGATAATCCCCAAGAAGAATGGGAGCTATTCGACGCGATTTACATGACAGTCATCACCTTGACGACTGTCGGATATGGCGATTATAATATGTCCGATGCTGGAAAGATGTTCACTGTCTTTCTGCTGCTTGGGGGCGTTGGCGTCTTTGCTTATAGCGTCAGCGTTGCCACCGCGTTTATCGTCGAAGGACAATTGCAAGAGGTTTTTCGGAGAAGGAAAATGGATAAAGCAATCGATAAATTGTCAAATCACTATATCATCTGCGGTATCGGCGATACAGGCATTCATGCGCTTGACGAAATTCTTAAAATGAAGGTCGATTTTGTCGTCATTGAATTTGATGAGGAGCGGATTAAACATTCACTCGAAACGAGAAATTTTTTGTGTGTCTGTGGCGACGCAACAGAAGATGAAATACTCATCCGCGCAGGCGTTGAACGGGCGCGTGGCCTGATCGCTACGCTTTCGACCGATCAAAGCAATTTATTCATTGTATTGAGTTCAAAGCAACTCAATCCTCATCTGAGAGTTGTTTCCAAAGTGGTCGAAGATACTTCACCCGCTAAGCTTCTCAGGGCGGGTGCGGATGAGGTTGTTTTGGCGGATCAGATTGGTGGATTACGGTTGGCATCAATCGTGATGCGGCCAGA
>JADFGN010000656.1 GCA_022567695.1 Candidatus Poribacteria bacterium
TTAAGGATTCAAGTGACAGCTCTCAAATCGCCAAACCCGCGTCAATGCTGACTTTGGTGAATCAAATGTTAAAGGTTTATATTTAAACTTGCTTAATAAAGATAGAGTTTCCTATTCTCTTTATTATGGTTATTCTCTAACAATGGCTTCTACGATACAGAAATTGATTCAAGCAATACAAGAAATCATCAATGGTCAGATTCCTCAATCGACTGAGATTGATCCAGATGACGAATTGGGGAGACTCGCTGAAAAATTTAACGAAATGGTACAGGTGCTAGCACAGCGCGAGGAGCAGGCACGGCAGCAATCCGAAAAATTCCGACAACTCAACAGAGAATTGATCCAATCCAACCAGATGCAGACCGAATTCCTATCGGACGTTTCTCATGAACTTCGGACTCCCCTGACCGCGATTAAATCTTTTTGCGATCTCCTTTTGATGTTTGGCGATGATGATCCGGAAGTGCGTGAAGAATTCCTCCAAAATATTGTTGAATCGTGTGATCGGTTGGTGGGCTTGATTAATGAATTGCTTGATGGTTCTAAAATTATGGCGGGAAAAATCGAGTGGGATACGACCGATATTGACTTGATTGAAATCATTGTCAACTCAATTGGGGTCATGAAAGCCATGGTGAAGGAAAAAGACCTACAGATTGTTACGCAACTTCCCATCGAATCGATCATGTTAAAGGGCGATCGAGATCGGCTCATTCAAGTTCTACAGAATCTCATTAATAACGCCGTGAAATTTACATCAGAGGGGCAGATTACGGTCGGTGTAGAAAAACTGCACCATCAGGTCAGAGTCAACGTTTCTGATACTGGCACAGGGATTACATCGGAGAACCATAATCTGATTTTTGAAAGGTTCGCCCAAGTCACAGATCCAAAGTCAGGCAAACCTCCAGGTACTGGTCTCGGGCTGGCAATTTGTCGACAAATTATTGAGTATCATGGTGGGAAGATTTGGGTCGAAAGTGAAGGTAAAGATAAAGGCAGTACATTCGTTTTCACTTTGCCACTCTCCGAAAGTGAAGAACCACAGTAGACGGCGAAAGGCGTTTTACGATTTAGGTAGGTGCTTGTGAAAGAAGCAGGGATAATACCAGAGACAAATACATTGCTAAGTCATATCGCATTCGATCAGATTAAGAACATTTTACAAGATGGTGCTGGCGAGACAGGACTCATACTTTTTCTCTATGATGCCTCTGGTGAACTGCTTTTATCATTTCCAACTCTGAGTGAAGCTCGATATGGTTTATTTGATCAAAACGCAGACAAACGTGACATGATTCGCAAGATTGCGTTATCGGTTCTTGCGGGCGCTGAGCAACAATCAGATGAGCGTTGTTTGATTGAGTTGATAACATATCGTGAACGGACAC
The DNA here is from genome assembly GCA_022567695.1 of Candidatus Poribacteria bacterium. Lineage (GTDB taxonomy): Bacteria > Poribacteria > WGA-4E > WGA-4E > PCPOR2b > JADFGN01. Next base: position 1,395 of record JADFGN010000656.1, read on the forward strand.
TTGGCGTTCTGGTGGGCTGGATGGGTACGTTGAGTGTTGAACGACATACATCTGCGTTTATCAAAGCAATTATGCAGACAACACGAGGCCGGCTCGAAGAGTTAATCGGAGCGCAGGCGGAGATGGATGCGCTTTCGGCAGAAATTCTTAATAACTATCATGTCATTGGATTCATACATAATCTAAGTGCAGAATTAGCACGCTTAACGGATATTGAACGTTTCCGCCGCATTTTGCTGACTCAGGTTGTCGAAGTCGTTGAGGCAGACTACGGCTATATATTCATGCTCGACGAAAACACCGGTAATCTCTTGTGCGTACAGTGCTATCCCGAAACGGTTAATGCTAATACCTTTGATCCAACGCCACTTGGTGAGGGATTGATAGGAAAGGTCGCGCAAACCTCGGAATCAATTTTGATTGACAATGTCAAGCCTTCCATGTGGTTTTCACTGACCAATGATCTTTTCTCTCCGCCATTGATGTGTTGTGCTTTGCGGATTAATCAAGATTCACTTGGCGCGATTATTGTTACTCGAAACACCGTGGATCATTTCTTCACAGCTGGTGATTTAAAGATTCTTGAAGCTGCCGCACAGCAGGCAGCGTCTGCGATGAAAAACGCAAGACTCCTTGAAAATCTCGAAAAATCCGAGACCGCCCTAAACGAGAGCTATCAACAAACGCTGCTTGCGATGACCTCTTTGCTAGAATTACGCGATGCAGAAACGGAAAATCATTCAGTTCGTGTCGTTCAGGTTGCTCTAAGAATTGCAAGGGAGATGGGGATCACAGACCCCGATAAGATACGTACAATTCAGCTAGGAGCGACGCTACATGACATCGGTAAGATTGGGATTGCAGATTCTATTTTGCTTAAACCTGGTGAGTTTACAGATAGAGAGTATAAGGAAATGCAAAAGCATACCGCCTATGGATATGAAGTACTCAAGAGTATCCCTTTCGTCAAGGAGGCGGCTCTTGTCGTGAAATATCATCACGAAAAATACGACGGGGCAGGTTATCCAGCGGGCTTGAAAGGGGAGGAAATTCCGCTCAGTGCCCGTATCTTTAAAGTGGCCGACGCCTTTGATGTGATGGCTTCACATCGTCCCTATAAGAAACCCTACTCATATCAACAAATCTGTGAGGAATTTATCAGATGCAGTGGATCACACTTCGATCCGCAGGTTGTTGAGGCATTTCTACGCATTCCATCAGAAGAATGGGATGTTATTCGCTCCCAAAGCAAACGCTCATTCAATAAATAATGTGACGCCAGATGAACCTTTTAGAATAAAGAGTCGTAATTAATTTGTTAGCGTCGAGATTCTACGGCCCCTTGTATACTTAAAAATTCAGCCCTATGCTCACAAATACGAACGAAACGACCGATCGACAGGCAATACTAGATAAAATGATTATTGGGGACAGTCCGCCCATACAGCAGTTAAAGCAGTTAGTTCTCCAGGCTGCTGATAGCCATTCGCCAATTCTCATTGAAGGTGAGACGGGAACTGGTAAGGAACTTGTTGCACGCGCGCTGTATCAACTCAGCCCACGTTCAGACTCGACTTTTATTACCATTAATTGTGCGAACTTGCAGGAGCAACTTCTCGAAAGTGAGCTTTTCGGCTATCAAAAGGGAGCGTTCACCGGTGCGGCTCAGAATAAACCTGGATTATTTAAGGTGGCACACCGTGGAACGCTGTTCATGGACGAAATCAGCGAACTCCCAATATTCCATCAAGCCAAACTTCTACGTGTGTTTGAGACTATGGAATTTATGCCAATTGGTTCAACCCAACCAATCAAGGTTGATGTGCGGGTAATCGCGGCGACAAATACATCGCTTCTTAAAAACTGCAAGAAGGGAGAATTCAGGGAGGATCTCTACTATCGCTTGAGTGTCGTGACTTTGGAAATTCCTCCATTGCGAGAACGAAGTGAGGATATTCCAAAACTGGCTGAACATTTTCTTAATACACACTCGCCGGATAGAAAGGTCAGACTCACTGACGATGCGATAGTCCATTTAATGAACTACCAATGGCCCGGGAATGTGCGTGAACTTTTTAATGCGCTGGAACGTTCGTTAATTTTTCTCTCAGGTGAGGAACTATCCGCGTCATCTC
>JADFGN010000113.1 GCA_022567695.1 Candidatus Poribacteria bacterium
TTTGCTCAACACGTCGTGAGATGGGTTGGCCCCTTTCGCATTATCAATGGCTATGGGCTGTTTGCCGATATGACCGAGTCTCGCCCGGAGATTATCGTCGAAGGTAGCAACGACGGAAAGGCATGGCACGAATACAATTTTAAGTGGAAGCCCGGCGATCTGAAGCGCCCGCCTCGCTGGGTTGCTCCACATCAGCCACGTTTGGACTGGCAAATGTGGTTCGCAGCGCTCCGGAGGAATTATCAGAATACGCCGTGGTTTATCAATTTTATGGTGCAACTCCTGCGGGGCTCGCCAGCGGTTTTGGGACTATTGGAAAAAAATCCCTTTCCCGATGCGCCACCACGCTACGTCCGCGCTGTGCTCTATGATTATCGCTTCACAAATCCAGCGACCAAACGCGCTGAAGGTACGTGGTGGCGACGTGAACGGATCGGATTATATTGTCCCGCAATTTCACTTCGGAATGAATGAGGTGCTCGTTGTTTTACGGATATTGACATAGTTTGAGATACGAGAGTGCTGTTTTGGTTCATCGCGTCTATTTTGGGAAATCATCTGGAGGAAAGAAAATGTGTTCATTAAAAGACAAAGTCATGCGCCGCATCTCAAAGCTAGCAGATATAGCCATCCAGAACGATCCATTTGGTGAAGATGTCGATAAAGCCGAAGTCGTTGCCCCTTTTTCAGAATTGATGAAAAATGAGGTCTTAACTGCCGATGAAATTCTGTCCCTGCCCGATGAGGATTTGCTGCGAAGACTTGCCGGAATTGTTGCCGCGGAAGCTTTTGCCTATGGTGGGAGTCTGCTAACCGCTGAACAGTTAGACATGATTGAAGAGTCTGCATTAGGGAAAATCAGGGGGAGAGCGGGTTAAGTGTATATCCTTGATACAAGCATAATCATTGAACTTCTCCGGCAAAATAACATCTTCTTAAAGAAGTATCATCAAATTTATGGTTCGGGAGCAGGTGTTTTTACAATCACGCTGGTGTACTATGAGATCCAACGTGGAATTGTCTATGCAAATGCAACAGGGCAGAAGCGGCGATTAACCAGTCTTCTTCAGCAGGCCACCATGTTAGGCGTAGACGATCCACAAATCTTGGATAAAGCTGCAGAAATCCATTCCGATCTCCGAAAAAATGGACAAACCGTTCAAGATATAGATATTTTCGTTATGGCTGTGGCATTGGTTCGCAACTTGACTGTTGTCACAACTGATCCGGATTTTTCGCGGGCAGTCGGTTTCATTCAAAACCTAAAGGTTGAGCAATGGTAACTAATTTTGAAAAAGAAATTTGCGTTTATTGACGTGTCAACGGAGGAAAATCACCAATCATGCCCCAAAGTCAATTTCTCAAAGTGGCTTTAGAAGCCGCCCAAAAAGCAGAAGAAGTCATCCTAAGATATTATTCCGATTCTATCAATCCAGAATTAAAAGCGGATGGAACCCCAGTTACAATCGCTGACACTACAGCGGAAAAAGTGATCATCGAAACAATCCAGCGCAGGTTTCCCGATCACGGATTTCTCGGTGAGGAATCCGGTACCGTCCACTCTCAATCCGGGTATCAATGGATTATCGATCCAATAGATGGTACGAAAAACTACATCCGAAACATCCCCCTTTTTGCAACCCAAATTGCGCTCATGAAAAATGATGAACTGATTCTCGGAATTTCTAATTCACCAGTCCTTAAGGAAGTGCTGTATGCGGAGCGAGGCGAGGGGGCGTTTCTGAATGATCAGCAGATTCATGTGTCATCAGTGAGCGAAATCTCTGAGGCGATGGTATGCCACGGTGGTCTCAGATGGTTTTCTGAAAAGGGAATATTATCCAACCTGTGTGACCTGATTGACCATTCGTACAGATCGAGAGGCTTCGGCGATTTCTACATGTACCATCTCTTGGCTTCTGGAAGGGCTGACATCGTCATTGAATCTGACATTAAAATTTGGGATATTGCGGCGTTAACTGTTATTCTCGAAGAAGCCGGAGGGAGAGCAACAGATCTTCAGGGCAAGCGCGTCGGTAAGGATACCGTTTCAATGGTTGCGACAAACAACGTGTTGCATGATTCGGTTTTCAAATATTTCTCATGAAGATCGCGCCGAATACAGGAATATGTATGATTGAAATTGATAAATCGTTGAGTGTGGGAAAGAGAGAGTTACTGACTTATTTTAGAGAACGTACAGCAGAATCATTAGAGGAAATTAGACGCACTTATGGTTCTAGGGAGTTCAAAAAGCAGGCAACTGCTGTAAACAGAGCTATCATTAAAACGAGTCAGAGTCTTGGAAAGACTTTGTTACAGAAGGCTACAAGGGAAAAATGGAACAACAATGATATTCTCAGATGTCTTTTGATGGTGACCCATGCCAGCAATGTTGTGAAGATTGAGTCGAGGAATGATGTTTGGCCGTATGAATATATGGCGTTCTCTCGTAGAATCGGTGAATTATGGGAGCCTTTTTGTAAGCTATGTTTTGACTATCCCAGTCGAGAACTAACTTTATTTGTTCCACCCCTTTTCTCAGAAGTGAAACAGAAATTTACTGATGAAATTGAAGATTATATTGATATTCTAACTATAACAGAGGAACAAAAGAAGGAATTAAAGCGATATTACAGCAAGGTGTGGAGTTTCGTGGCTTCTGGAGAGGTAAAGCTGGAACTTGATTTACATTTTGAGCAAGATGGAGAAAGGTTTATAGTGGATTTCAAGAGCGGATTCGGTTCCAATGAAAAGGGAAATACGAACAGATTGTTGCTAGTTGCTACCATTTACAAGAATTTAGAGGAAAATTATAGATGCTGTCTTTTTGTTAGGGCGGCTGAAGATAGAAATAATAATTACTTCCAGAGATTAAAAAATTCCAGCATTTGGGAGGCTTATTGCGGAAGTGAAACCTATGCTAAGATTAAAGAATATTCTGGCTTTGATGCTGAAGACTGGATTCAACAGAACATTGATTGGGCGAGTGACTTTAGAAGTGATACTATGAAGTTTTTTGCAGACAATGACTTAGAACAATACTTGAGGTGGTAACTGCTTATGGAAGAAGTCTATAGGTCGTATTATACGAAGTCAGATTCGATTGTTAGCTACATGCTTCAAAAGCTGTCGGTTGGCGAGGGCATGACGGTTTTTGAACCATGCGCTGGCGATGGTGTTTTTATTGATAGATTGAACGATATGGAGTTTGGCGTTTCGATTGATGCTTATGAGTTGAACCCCAAGGCAGTAGAATTGCTAAAAGAAAAGTATAGAGACAACAAAAACATAAAAATCACTCATAGTGATATGCTAACCAATGACACGCTACTTGTATTTTCAAATATGGGGCGGGGGTACGACAGGATAATAGCTAACCCCCCGTATGGAGGGTGGATAGATTACGACCGGCGAAAACAGCTAAAGAGATTGTATCCTGTGCTTTACGTGAAGGAGACGTATACTCTCTTTTTATATCTATGCGTTCAGCTGCTTCGTGACAAGGGAATCTTAGTTTTTATTATTCCAGATACGTTCCTAAATCTTCACATGCACATTGGTCTAAGGAGGTTTCTTCTCACGAACACAAAGATTGGAGAGATATGCCTATTTCCATCTTCATTTTTTCCGAATGTTAATTTTGGTTACTCGAATCTATGTATAATCACGCTTCAAAGATGCCATAAAGAAAAGGAATGTTTGGATAATGATTTTAAAGTGATAACTGGCTTCAGAAACGTTACCGAATTGGGAAATCTAAATCAGTTTCCGGTGCGCCATCATAGAGCCTTTTCATTTAAGCAAAGAGAAATTTATGAAAACTTTGATTCGGCTTTGTTTGTTTCAGAAAATCCCAAAATCACTGATTTGATTAACAATTGTGCGGTAAGAGTTGGTGATATTGCTGACTGTGTGACTGGTTTTTACTCGGGCAATGATAAGAAACATCTACGTCCGATTTCTGAGAACATCAAGAACGCCAAAAAGTACCGACTGATTGATAAATCGCAGATTTGCTATGATTATTTGCTTAGAGAGAATATTCTTGAGGGGATTACCGACTCCAATTATTTTGTTTCAATTGTAAAAGGTGGAGGAATAAAATATTTCAAACCCGACTTATGGTATATGGATTGGAGCGTCGAGTCGGTAAAAGGCTATAAAGCGAGCAAGAGAGCACGTTTCCAGAACTCAAAGTATTATTTTAAGTATGGTATAGGCGTTCCGATGGTATCTTCAACTCAAATAACCGCTGCGTTGATTGAGAATAAACTATTTGACCAATCGATAGTAGGAATATTTCCTGAGAATCGAGGGTTAGTGTATTACCTCCTTGCGTTTTTTAATTCTTCTACGTGCAATAGGTTAATTCGCACTATCAATCCGTCAGCTAATAATCCCTCAAATTATATCAAAAAAATTCCGTTTATTTTACCGTCGGATAATGACCTAAAGGAGATTAACAGATTAACTCAGGGTATTGTTTGTGCTTTGAAGGAAGGAAAGGAATATCCTGAGAGCTATGAACAAATACTAAACGAGTTAGTGGAAAAAGTGTATGGATTTTAACGGGGTTATTGTGACTTCATAATTTGAAACAGAAATAACGGCATAATTGGAGGATTTTTATGCATCCACTCGTAAATCTCAACGTTCCAAAAGGGGCTGTTGCTATCCACTGGTTTGAGCAAAGTACATTTGCTGTGAAAGATTCGCAGGGGACAATTTTGCAGATTGACCCATATTATCCACATGAGCGGCCAGCAGATCGGTTCATCCACGCAGAACCGCCGCTAGATGAATCACAACTTCCAACGGATTATGTCTTGTTGACGCATTCGCATGGAGACCACACCTGTCCCGAGTCAATCGATCGGATCTGGCAGGCTTCACCTTCTGTGAAGTTCATCGGGCCTATAGAGAGCATTGAGAAGATCGCTTCAGAAACAGATGTCGCCGCCGATCATACAGCGACGATTGAAGCCAGTGAATCGGTGACGCTCAACGCGATGACGGCTTGTGCGGTCTACGCGAAACCGCCCGACGGCCATCCACAGGCAGACATTTCGCCACCCGATGTGACGCATCTCGGATACGTAATCAAGGCGGATGCAGTCACCGTCTACTTCTCCGGCGATCCAATTAATAACTTTGCCGAACATGAAGCGTTGATAAAAGCCGTTGCCGAACACAGTCCCGACATCGGCTTTCTCACCAATCACCCGAAAGAGGGCGAATTTCCCTTCTTCGATGGTTCCGTAAAAATGGCGCAACGGATTGGGTTGACGCACGCCGCGCCTTCACACTACGCTTGCTTTGTCAAAAGAGACTACCATCCAACCGAATGGGCAGCACAATTTCCAGCGGACGGTCCTAAGCCGCTTATCATCCCGCGTAATTCACACATCATCTACCCGTCGTAAATCGATAGGATTTCAAAAATGTTGTCGTAATTAAATAAAAAAAGAGCCAGACAATATGTCTGGCTCTCGGAGAATTATATTTCGCTGAAAGTACGCTATAGATTAGGTACCCCGAATGATGTTTATCGTAAGTCGTTGCCCATTTGTTTTAGGAGTATTATAAGTATAATTGTGATTAACAAAGGGGCGAATCGTGTATATTGGTAATACGTTGAATCTCCCAGCTTTTTCATATCGGCACTTTTCAAACTTCCGTGTTTGCCTTGCCTTTCGCCTCCGTGCGGTGCTGCCGTATGATTGGTTGCTTTCAGAATTCAGCGATTCCTGAACTTCCCTGTTCTTGATTTCGCCTCCGTGCGATGCTGAGTTCTTAGAACCGTTTGTTTTGTTGTTGCCTATTTATCGGCGTTGTCTGCAAAGGCTTTAGCAAAAATTTACATTAATTGCATATTTCCCTTAGTTGAGAAGGAAAATCTAGTAATGACAAGAGACATCGCTTCGGAAACTCCTTTAGTGAGCATAGTGATGGGCAGTGATTCAGACCTTAAACAGATGGCTGAATCGGCTAAAATTTTGGAAGAGTTCGAAATACCATTTGAGATGACCATTTCGTCGGCGCACCGGTCTCCTGAACGCACACTTGAATACGCGAAGAACGCCAGAGGGCGAGGGGTTCATGTTATCATCGCCGGAGCGGGGCGAGCCGCTCACCTCGCTGGTGTGATTGCGGCTCATACAACGCTTCCAGTGATCGGTGTGCCAATTGACGGCGGACCACTCAACGGCGTCGATGCGCTCTACGCCACTGTACAAATGCCACCAGGCATTCCCGTTGCAACCATGGCCATTGGATCTGGAGGTGCGAGAAACGCCGGAATCCTCGCCGCACAGATTCTCGCGCTGAAATTTCCCAAAATCCAATCGAAGCTTGAGGTTTACAAAACCGCGCTGGATGAAGGGGTTGCTCAGAAAGCCGCCCGTCTGGCGGAGGTGGGTTATCAAAATTATTAACCGCGATGTTTTAGGCGATATTGCCACATAACGAAAACAGGAGGAAGTGTATGCCATTAACCTTTGATATGCCTCTAGCGGAATTGGAGAAGTATGAAGGTCGCAATCCTCGACCGGATGATTTTGATGCGTTCTGGGACGAGAGCCTCGCTGAGATGGAGGCGGTAGACCCGCAATTGGAATTGATACCTTCACAATTCCAAACCCCTTTTGCTGAGTGTTTCGACATGTATTTCACAGGTGTTGGATCGGCTCGTATTCACGCCAAATTTCTCCGTCCCAAAGATGCGCCGGCACCTCACCCTGCCATTTTAATGTTTCACGGATATTCCGGTAGTTCTGGAGATTGGTCAGACAAACTCGGATATGTGGCTTCGGGATATATGGTCGTTGCGCTTGACTGTCGTGGCCAAGGCGGGATGTCTGAAGATCGAGGCAATGTAATAGGCAATACCTTGCGTGGACACATCATTCGTGGTCTCGACGATTCCCCAGAGAATATGTTATTTCGACAGATCTTTCTGGACACCGCCCAACTTGCTAAGATCGTTATGGGAATGGAGGACGTTGATGAAACTCGCGTTGGCGCCACAGGAGGTAGCCAAGGAGGTGGGTTAACACTTGCATGCGCCGCACTTGCACCGAAAATACATCTGGCAGCACCGGTGTTTCCATTTTTGAGTGACTACAAACGTGTCTGGGAAATGGATCAAGCCAAGGATGCCTACGCCGAACTCCAAGAGTATTTCCGACGATTCGACCCACTGCACGAGCGCGAAGATAATTTCTTTTTAAGGTTGGGTTACATTGACGTCCAGCATCTCTGCGCACGCATTCAGGCAGAAGTTTTCATGGCTGTTGGCTTGATGGATACAATTTGTCCACCCTCGACACAGTTTGCTGCCTATAACAAGATTCGCTCGGAGAAATCAATGGCGATTTATCCAGATTTTGGTCATGAGTCTCTTCCCGGCAACTCAGACAAAATCTTTCAGTTCTTGAGTCGGCTATCAAGTTGAAGCTGATTCGCCAATTTTAAGCAAGTTTCAGGATTCAAGTGACAGATCTCAAATCGCCAAACCCGCGTCAATGCTGACTTTGGTGAATCAAATCTTAAAGGTTTATATTGAAACTTGCTTAATTCAGGGAAGTGATTTTCATGTTACTTTCACGATCTTGTGAGTATGCGCTTCAAGCTCTTTTATATATTGCAGCAGTTCCAACGGGAAAATATATCTTGACGCGGGAGATCGCCGAAAAGCGCGGCCTATCGTATCATTTCCTCGGTAAAATTCTTCAAGGCCTTGTCAAAAATCGCCTGTTGAGTTCCCAGAAGGGCCCGGGTGGCGGATTTATGCTTGCTAAACCTGCAAACGAAATTACACTGCTCGAAGTCATCCACGCGATTGAAGCACCTGATTTTCTGGACGGTTGTGTGCTTGGATTGCCCCGTTGCGATTCAACAAGCCCTTGTCCTGTCCATGAGCAATGGGCAGAGACGAAGGAAAAAATCCATCAGATGTTTGCGGATCGAACAGTCGCACAGTTGCTTAATGTTGCTAAACAACGTAACTATGACCTTTCGATATGATACGCAAGCTGGTTTGGTGTTCCACATCTTGTTTTGTGAGAGTTGTGTTAACCAAACTGGTAATTCATGGTGGTCGTACTACGTTGCTATTTCTCGCAATTCTTGAAGCAATTCCAAGCAACCTGCGTTCACTATTTCACCGGCGTCCGGATCGACCTGACAAGCGTGTGTCACCTCGTAGCCGCCTTCGGGGTACGCCTCTCGCGTTGGCACGTAACCGATTGAGCCGTTTGTATAACCGACGAAAAACGTATCTTCAAACGGCGAATTTCGCTTGACAAGCTCACCGTTTTCTGTGAATATTTCCGCTGGCGCAGTTACAAGCGCAAGATGTGCCAAACGCCACGCCTGCAATTCGGCTTGAATCTCCGGCAATGCCTCACCCGTCTTCCAGCTTTCGATAGCCTCATTTACACGCTTCAACCTCAATTCTCCCCACCAGAGCGAGCCAGACGATCTCCCTTCGGCTTTCATCCTATCGATCTGTGCTCGCAAGTCTTCAGCCAGTTGTTCGGCCTCTGGAAGCGTGCCATACATATATCTCGGCAATGAAACCGTTTTAGAGACGACTTTCAGGAGTGGCTGGGTTATTTCTTGTGTTTCGATCGTTTCCCAGACCTTGACGACTTCACACCCAAGGCGAGTTCCCAAGCTACGTGCAGGTTCATAGTCATTTTCCATACGGATGGGGTTGATGTTACCGCAAGCCCCTTGCAGGAAAAGGCACGGTACGCCTGTTAAATCTTCAACGACTTGTCGCATGCTTCCGGGAAAATCCGCAGATAAGGCCTGCATCCGTCCTGATTGGGAAACGGGATGGCATGCAAAATTGACCAAACAGGCAATCGGCGCGCCCTCCGTATTTTCGAGTCGTACAACGCCGACCCGGCGATCCACGGGGCCGTCGGGATTCTGTCCCAAAACGATGTTGCCGTCTGGTCGCTTTTCACGACGGTTAATTCCAATGTCCGAGCTTCCCCATCCAACACCTAAACGATGTACCGGCACCAAATTTTGAGATGCCTCTTGAACAATTCCTGCAAATTGGAATTTCAGATGTTCACGATAAGCCGTCACCAAAGCCGAATTTTCAGTCCGGTCAACATCAGGACCATAGTGATTATGCGTGCAAGCCAAGGTCACTCCATCTTGTTGAATCCCCGTCGTAGATTCAATGGCCTGTCGGAATTCTTTCACTGTTTCCGCCTTTAATCCCAACAGGTCTGCGTAGATGAGTACCGCTTGTTGATTGTGCTGAGATTTAGTGGTTGTGCCGGGGTTTAACCCCGGCACAACAGGACAATCGACGACTAGCGCCGTTGCATATAACGGTTGATGCACCCGATTCGATGGCCCCCGTCCAGCAAAGCCAATCATCGGTATACCAATTGGCGGTGTGATTTCAGCGCGTGCAATCCCGACTTGTAATGTTTCTGCCATTTTCATCACCTCATTTCAATTGATAATTATCCTACTTCCTTGCATAAATGTTGCACAGATTCGCGCCCCTGCCGTATGGGCGTAAAACGAAATTGGTCCAACCCACCCGATTTCGCTACGGCGATATCCCCGATCTTTCATATCTCGGAGGCAGCGGAAAAAGAGGATTTTTCCAAGTCCTAAACCACGCATTCGTTCTGAGACTCCCGTTGGACCAAAACCGCCACGAAACATAGTCACATCGTAAGAAGCGAATCCACAAAAATTGCTATCGCCATCGAAGGCAACAAAGGTTGTCACAGGGGTATTTTTTAGTGAATGGCATGCTTCCGTAGTCCAGCCTGTACTCCACGTGAGCTGCATCCATGCGCGGAACTCCTGTTCCTCCTCCCGTTTCAAACGCCGACATTTGATTCCCCGCCTTGTGAGTTTTGACTCCGCTTGTGCGGTATCAAAATCGTCTGCGGTGAGATCGACTTCCATGTTGTGGACATAGCGGTCAAGAGTGTAGCTGCGTGATTGAAGAAAACATAACGCCCCGGTGTAACGAACATCCAACCCCGGCATGAGGTAATATGGCGAGGAATTTAGGACGTGAATCTGTTCCGCACCAGCAGCGTCAAAGAGGTCTTCGATTTCCGTCAACATCATGCTACCGAAACCCAATCGCCGCTGGGCTTTATCCACAGCAAAGAGTTTAATCCACCCTTCATTTCTGCGGAGAACACCGACCATCACCCCAACTGTTTTCCCACCTTCGCGGAGAAAAAAACCGTGTTCAAGTTGATAGTCAGGATCGCCGAAGATTCGCTTCTGGAGAATTTCAGGTTCAAACTGTCCCTGATGGAACTCGAAATTTCTATTACAAAAATCGGAAAGTTCCTCCAGATGCTCCGGTTGAAATTCAACAAAGTGTGGCATAGCAATTCTCCTGTCGTGCAGTTGGGAGCTTGTCCTTACTCAATAACTGCAATCTCATAGTCGTTGAGCAATTAATCGCCACGAAAATTGTCGGATAGTATTTAACATACCCGACCCTACTTTACTATCGGGATGCGGAGCTAACTAATTTTGACGAATAAGGCTATACATTTTGGAGTGCAAGACTTGTCTTGCTCAGTCTCTGCAAAACAAGTTTTGCACTCCATCAAATATTGACTTTAATACTGAGAATTAGCTTAGTTAACTCCCACAATTATATGCTAGCGTCAATAATACCCAGAGCAATCACCATCTCTATCCGATCATTTCCCGCATCTTCTCCGCAACCCAATCAACCGCGACATTAATCATTACCTCACCCTTTTCGGCTGTCGCCAATTTTGCTTGATGATGGTAGGCGCGGTCACTTTCTGCTTGACGAGGGTCGGAGATGGTGAGTTTTGCGTTATCGTAGTCAACGCCTTCCCAATCGACATTTTGCGGGAAGGCTGCTAACCCAAACGCCGTCTCAAATTCAGCGGCATGACCGGGGCAGACGCCCGACTCCATCTGCTCTTTGATAAGTTCAGAGGTGTACGCCTCCCAGTAGGAGTGGAAGTTGATGTTGATGCCAAGGCGTTCACGAAAGCCATCTAACCGTTCACGAACGGGACCAGCATTTCCTGCGTGTCCGTTGACAATGAGTACATTTTCGATACCGTGACGACGCAGGCTATCAGCCACGTCATAAAGCACTTCTCCAAAAACTTCCGGACGAAGTGTCAGTGTGCCTTTGTGATCCATCCAATGTTCCGAAACACCAATTGCAAGTGGGGTTGTGACGATTACCTGTGGGAATAGTTTTTGCGCCGCCAGCTTTGACACATGCACGGCACTAGCGGTATCGTGGTTCATTGCCAGATGTTCGTTGTGCTGCTCGGTGCTGCCCGTCGGGATAATTGCGCCCTTGAGCGTTCCTGCGTCAATGGCTTCACGAATATACCGACGTTGATTTTCCCATAATAAGACTGATTTGATCTGGGACATTTTTAATCCTCCAATTTTTCAATTTTATTCGGCTTCCAATTATATGAGCAAATCAATTCTATGTCTACTATAAAACCAAAATAGCGCGGCAAATGTAGGGTTGACATCAATCATCACCAGTAACAAGCCGGCACTCGTCGAAGTGCGTCCGATAAACCTGCTTTTCCCAATCCAGATCTTCGGGAAACAACAGCGCACCTCCGCTACGCAGATAGCCTCCCGCCTGTATGCCATCCAGCACGGCGCGGCGAAGGCTAGTATCTCGCGGTGCCTTTGACAGGTCTTGAATGTCGTCGCTATCGAAGATTCGAGCCAATCCACTTTGGCCATTTGAGAAGGTTGGAAACAGATAAAATTCACGTTGAAAACGCACGATGTTAGAAGTGGGTGAAAGCCAATCTTGATATTGTGTGTTCAGCAGCCAAGAGGTACAGCAGAATCCTTGAAACGATCGATCCGGGAAGTAGCGTGGGAAGAAATCAATCGCCTGACGGAGCGAATCGCCACACGCATCGAAATCCATCGGACTCCCCGCCGGAATATGAATCTCCAGAATCGGTTGGCCGGGGGTGAGGATGCATTCCCACATCTTTAACGGCAAATTAACTTCTCTGCATAACGCCATCCCGATCGGGTGGATGGGCGTCCCGACAACTCGGTCTGAATCGATTAAGAACCGCGAGGTCCAGCCATTTTCCGGATCGAATTCTCCGCCTGTCCCGTCGATCTGTCCGTCACTTCGATATCGGGTGCCCTCTTCAGCAAGTACCACAACCTGCCGGTTTAGCCGGTTGCGAAAAGCACGAAATTTTTGCCGGAAGGGACGTTGTATAAATTGCAAGCGTCCCAGCCGATATAGCTCTCCTGAAAGATGATTAAATAACCACGGGAGTATATGCAAACTGATACCCCACGCCCCATGCTTCGTCTTGTAATCCTCTGCCCAAAGGGAGGTATCGCTGTATGTGTCGCGTGCAATTGATTCGGGGATGTTACGGGATTGATGAAAGGCTCGGATATGCGGAACGCTTGATAAAGCAATCAAGAGGAAAAAGGAACCGGCGAATTCACCTAACAGATTGGTCAGCGGCGTCCAGTTCCGTACATCGTAACGCGAAAAGGATGAACTGCAGCATAAGAGATAGTGACAATGCCAGGCCAGACGTTTTAGATTTGAATCTGTAGCGATTCGATTTGCCATCGATTGCAGATACGAAATGGCTTCTGCCTCAAATCCTGCCAGTTCACAATTCTCCGCCACAGCCGCTGGCGTGAGAAATAACAGTGTATCCTTCTGTGAAGTTTCCCGCTCCAGACCCAAAGCTTCTTCACCAAGCATTTGCGAAATTTCGGTGTTAGTCAACTGATTCTTCATTGTTTTCAGAAATCGCAAAAAAGGATTGACAATGCCCTAGCCTCTGCGTATGATATAGCTTTGCTCGAAGCCTCTTTTTTGCTAAACCCAATCGTCCAAACGATCTACGGGGGAATAATATTGTTCGGCAATCATTTCCGTGAGATGTTGATTCGCCTGTTCGAGTGAAAGGAAGCTTCTTTTTACGGCTTGCACAAGTATGCCAATTGTCCCTGTAAGAGGAACGCCATGTCGAGTGGCATGCCGTCGTGCAGCTTTATCATCAGTTACAAACACAAATTTTCGAGAAATTGCCAGTGCTAAACATTCCGCCTCTCCTGGATGGAGCATTTGGCGTAACTCAAGATAAAGTCTCTGCTCAGATTGCGTTTGGAGAGATAGCACGTGAATCCATCCGCCATCACTTTCAGTTGTTAAACAACGTTCAGCACGGTTGAGAAAGGAATAGCCGTCACGAATGCCACGCTTGATTTCATCAGCAACCAGTAAAGCCGTGTAAATACGTTTGTCATATAGTTTTTGAAGTAATGAAACCAAATCGACTTGAGCTAGGTTGGATAAAGCTGTATTATTGATGATATGGCCTGAAGTATTCATTTTGCATTATCAATGTCTTTTTGCAGTTCCGCAGTAGTTTCGGGTCCAAAGTGCAAAGATATGCCTGTCTCCCATAGAATCTCCTTCACTTCTTCTTGAGAGACACCGAGGATCTCCGCTGCTCTACCAAGGCTAATTTCTCCATTTGAATAAGCAAAGGCGATCAACTTAAGTTTTATTTGAGGCTTAACTGTGTATAATGCTCTCAGCGCATCGCGGAATACGGCTTGCTGATGAGGATACAATCCTGTTTTAACAAGCTGATCGACTTCCCAATTATCGTTTGACAATTTTATCATAGTTTCCTCGCTTCAAGATAGCGTCGTCGAGCACATTGAATCCGATCTTATCGAATTATAACACAAGGCAAACGTGGAAACAAGGAGACAAACTCTGCGGAAATTGAAGATACAATAATGCCGTTTGACGGTGCAGTTATTGAGAAATGAGAACCACATCAGGACTTGACATTTACGAAAAGGAGAAACAAATGCACGGTTTAATGATGGATTACCCGCTCACAATGGATCGGATTTTGGAACACGCCTACCGCTTATATCCTCACAAGCGAATTACGACCAAGCTGCCCGATGGTTCCATGCATCAGTACACATACACCCATCTTTATGAACGAGTTAAGCGGCTGGCAAACGTTCTGGGAAAATTAGGAGTCAAGCCTGGCGACAGAGTCGGCACTTTTGCCTGGAATAATTATCAACACCTTGAATTGTATTACGCAATTCCATGCAGCGGTGCGGTCTGTCATACGCTGAATATCCGCCTATTTCCCGAACAACTCACCTACATCGTCAATCACGCCGAAGATAAAGTTGTGTTTATCGACGCGACCCTCCTGCCACTGTTTGAGGGAGTTGCGGAGCAGATCGACTGTGTGCAGCATTACGTCCTTTTCAATGCAGATAGAGGGCTTGAAACCAAATTGCCCAACGTATCTTTTTATGAGGAACTGATGGCAGACGCCGATGACGATTACGAATGGAGAGCCACCGACGAAAATGCGGCGATGGGGCTATGCTACACCAGCGGCACAACCGGAGATCCGAAGGGGGTTCTCTATAGCCATCGCTCGATGTACCTACATACAATGGGAGCGAATCAGGCAAATTCTCTTGCTCTCACGGAAGCGGATGTTGTTCTGACTGTGGTTCCACAATTCCACGCGATGGCATGGGGTTTACCTTACGCGTGCGCGTTTGCCGGAGCGGAGATGGTCATGCCAGGTCCGCATCTGAAGCCACCGGACCTGGCGGAGATGATAGCTGAAGAAAAGGTTACGGTGCCTGCTGGCGTTCCAACAATCTGGACGGGGTTATATCATGAACTCAAAGAAAATCCGCGGGATGTTTCGCACGTTCGGGCGTTATTAGTTGGCGGCGCGGCTATGCCTCGCGCTTTAATAGAAGCCTATGAGAAAGATCTAAATATCAACGTACTGCACGCCTGGGGCATGACTGAAATGTCGCCTTTGGGAACGGTTTCACATCTGCAAAGCCATCATCACGAACTCCCGAAACATGAGCAGTGGGATGTCAAGGCGCGACAGGGCTACCCCGTTGCGGGCGTCGAAATGCGTATCGTGAATGATGCAGGCGAGGAACTCCTCTGGGATGGTGTCACGATGGGTGAGGTACAGGTACGCGGGCCGTGGATTGCCAAGGCTTATTATAAGGTTGACAGCAGTTCAGAACACTTCACACCGGATGGTTGGTTTCGCACCGGTGATGTGGCAACGATGAGTGAAGACGGCTACATGCATATCACCGACCGCACCAAAGATTTGGTCAAAAGCGGCGGTGAATGGATTTCAAGCGTTGCACTCGAAAATTCACTGATGGCTCACCAAAGCGTCATGGAGGCGGCAGTCATCGCTATCCCTGATGAGCGGTGGGGTGAGCGTCCAATGGCGGTGGTCGTGTTGGCGTCGGATGCAAATCCAGTGACGGATGAAGAATTGCTGGAATACCTCGCGCCGAAGTTCCCCAAATTCTGGCTTCCGAACAGGCTGGCGTTCATTGAAGAAATTCCGAAAACCAGTGTGGGGAAGTTCGATAAGAAGGTTCTCCGTCACCGTTACGCCGAGGGGAAATTGGGTTAAAATGTCAAAGCAAAGGCAAGAACCATCTATTTTGCGTTGACATTTA
Source organism: Candidatus Poribacteria bacterium (assembly GCA_022567695.1). GTDB lineage: Bacteria > Poribacteria > WGA-4E > WGA-4E > PCPOR2b > JADFGN01. The sequence goes on from JADFGN010000113.1 coordinate 15,571, forward strand.
ATACGATTCGTGCTATTATATTTATACTATGCAAAACCGTAATAACTTATCAACACTTTCGCTAGCGATTCTCGGGTTGATTTCCCAAAGACCTATGTCAGGCTACGATCTGCGAAAGGTTTTCACGACGACACCTATGGGGCACTTTAGCAGTAGCCCAGGAGCAATTTATCCAGCACTGAAGCGTTTGGAGGCGGACAATCTTGTCGCAGGAGAGATTGAGGGTAAAAACACACTTCGGCCCAGGCGTGTTTATACGCTGACAAAAATGGGGAAGGAAAGGCTCGTGCAACGCTTGTCCGAACCTGTTACGTCCGAGGACATTATATGGCGGATGGATGATTTGATACTACGTTTCCCATTCATTGGAAATATCCTCGGTCTAGAGAAGACACTGCATTTTTTGAAGGTGCTCCTTCAACAGATTGAAGCATATATCCCATCTTTGCAAGAACATCTCGACAACATGAAAGACGAAAGTTCGCTGTATGGAGCTTTTGCCATGCAGCATGGGATTGAGACATATCAAGCACATGCACGCTGGGCGAGGCGTGTCATCGATCAGCTCCAGGATAAGCTATAATTTTGCGCCTCAACCAGAAGTCGTGCAAAGAAATGGAGAACCGTACATCTTGATTCAATATGGAACTTAGTACGTCTTGAAAAGACCAACATTATTTTGACTATGTCAAATTACAATCCAATGTGCATGAGCGGTGGGTTTGTAGTAGCTCGATTCATCGAGCCCTATCTGCCCAGACCCGATAAATCGGGTCACTACAAACAAATGTGACAAAGTCAAGTTATTTAGGAGGATCAAATCATGAAGCGTAAGCCTGTGTTAATAATGGCACTCTTATTGGCGTTTGAGGTTGCCACATTTGGTATCGCCGATTCAGCTCGCGAAAGCGCGGACAGGGGGCCGGAAACCACCGCTGAATCCATTCTTAAAAGGGAGTACGAGCTGGCGGGTAAGCGGACAGCTAAAACGCATTATTACGCCATGGAGACGAAGGTCGTTCAATTT
>JADFGN010000657.1 GCA_022567695.1 Candidatus Poribacteria bacterium
CAGGAAAGGTGCGTTTCATCGGTTTCACAGGTCACAAAGATCCGCGTATCCACCTAAAAATGCTCAACAAGCCCTTTGATTGGGATACCGCACAGATGCCGATTAACGTGATGGATGCCCACTTTCGCAGTTTTCAAAACGAAGTCGTGCCTGTGTGCCGGGAAAAGGGAATGGGGGTTCTCGGAATGAAAAGTCTGGGCGGTGGTCGCGAGCGTGGAACTATTCCAACCGAAGCGGGTATCCCGGCAGAGAAGTGCATCCGCTATGCCCTCAGCCAACCAATTTCGACGCTGGTTGTTGGGATGACCTCAATGGCGGATTTGAAGCAGAACCTTGCGATTGCCCGTAATTTCTCGCCGATGAGTAGTGCAGAGCAACAGGAATTGTTAGACACAGTTAAAGAGGTCGCTGGAGATGGAAGATATGAACGTTTCAAGACCTCGAAACAGTTCGATGGACCTCACCATCGTAAGCAGCACGGATTTCCAGTGGATGTTGTGTGATACAAAATAGTGCATGTCTCATGACTTGCGCAGACCGGTAATGACCAAGGAATATCAAACATGCAAAAGCCACAAACATCAGTATCTTTCCAAGGAACACGCATTCTCATTAACGGCCAGCTAACCTACACAGGACACAAAAAGGTCGAAGGATTGCTCTTCAACATCCGCACAGTCAATGCAACGTTTGATGATACGCTGGGTCAAGTTTCCTGGTGGGGCGATGACGGCTCTCGACTGGAGAACGATTATGCGAGCTACGGGGGTTGGCGTTCCCCAGAGTCAGCGGATGCCAACACACAACGCTTTATTCAAGCGTTACCATCGTACAGGGCGTGGGGCATCTTGGCTGTCAACTTGAACTTTCAGGGTGGCCATCCACTTCAACAAAAGACGTGGATTTCTGAAGGCAAGGGCAGTGCAGGGGCTCGTCCAAACGGACATCGCGATTTCTACCACAATTCCGGTTTCCATGCTGACGGTTCAATTGATGAAAACTACGCGCAACGTATCCGCGCTGTGATTGAAGCGTGCGATGGGCTAGGAATCGTGGTGATATTGCAATTGTTCTACTTTGGTCAGGATACGGTTTTTCCCAATGAAGATGCAATTCGGACGGCGGTAGACAATGCAGTAGACTTTGTAATTAACCGTGGCTATCGAAACGTCCTAATCGAGATTGCAAACGAAGTGATGAAGGGGCACTATCACCATGAGATTCTCAAGCCGGGACGGGTCGTAGAGTTGATTGAGCGTGTGCGCGAACGTTCCCAAGGGCAGATTCTCGTGAGCACTTCAGAGGCGGCTCTGCTCAGTCAGAGGCAATGGACACATGCGCAAATTGATAGCGTCTTTGAAGCAAGCGACTTTATCCTACTTCACGGTGGGGACGGCATTGACCATGGAGAGGTCGGCGATCGGACGGAAATCGCCAAAAAGATCGATTTTATTCAATCTCGGCCCTGGTTTGAGAAACAACCTCGTCCAATTGTGTTCAATGAATCCGACGGGAAGTTGGCGTTTGACGTTGCTGTGAAACGTGGTGCATCCTTCGGGCTTCATAGCGGGGAATATTTCCAGACGATGTGGCCTCCCAAATGGGGTGTTTGGAATAATGGCATTCTCTGGTTCTTCCACAAAGTCAAGGATTTGACGGGGAACCCCGGCACAGAATTGTAGGTTCAAAATAATTTCACGCAGACATCAGGAGAAAGCCATGAAATACGTCGAATTCGGCACCACCGGACAGAAGATTTCTGCCATCGCTTTCGGGTGTATGAGCCTAACCCGTGAACGCGAGGCTAATGCAAAAGCTGCCTTTCTCCGAGCCTTTGAGTTAGGCATTACACTATTTGATACCGCTGACATATACGGACGCGGCATATCAGAGGAGATACTTGGAGAGGTGCTCCGCGAGGGTAAGATTTCCCGGGAACAGGTCATCATCGCCTCCAAATGCGGCATCGTATCCCCAGGCATGAACGACGCATATACTTACAAGGCTTATGACCTCTCTCCCGCCTATATGAAAGCGAGTTGTGAAGCCTCTCTCAAGCGACTCGGTACAGACTACATTGACCTTTACCAACCTCATCGTATCGACTACCTTACCCATCCCCAGGAAACCGCACGGGCGTTAGACGAACTAAAAACTGAAGGAAAGATTCGGCATGTCGGGGTGAGTAATTACACCCCTGATGAAATTCGCGCCCTTTCTGCCTACATTCGCGTCGAATCTCTACAGACACAGTTTAGCTTGTTGCACCTTGAGCCCTTGGAAACCGGTTTAGCTTCCGTCTGTTTGGAGAAGAAGATGAACATCCTCTGCTGGAGTCCTCTGTACGGAGGTATTTTAACCGGTACAAAATCCCTGGAGCATCAGGACTGGCAGCAACAACGGGAGAGCGGTGTAGTCACGCAAGTCGGGGAATTTGCCCGAAAGTATGGTTTAACATCGGGACAGGTGTCTTTAGCGTGGTTGATGCACCTTCCCGGTGGCGTCATCCCACTGGTGGGAACTGCAAACGCGGATCACATTCAGGAGGCGACGCAAGCGGTGGATGTCCAACTCGCACGGGATGATTGGTACGAACTGATGGTAATTGCCCGTGGACGTCCGATGCCCTGGAGACAACGACCTTATGTGTATGTTAGGGAACGGTAAAAGTTGTTGATTCGCTGATAATGTCGAGTCCACAACGAACTGGGTCAGAAATATGACGATTGTATGGATGGGGGCAGAACGACGCGCAAAAAAGAGCGCATCCTAAATTTAAGGAGGTCATCATAATTCGAGCTAACAGGGTAATTCCCTTCTGGCCTTGAGCGAAGGAGGAGGAACAATATGGCACTGGAATATGGACTCTACATCCAAACAGATCTTCACCCAGAACAAGCACTGAAACTCATGTTCACGGGTATTGGTGTTGATGCCCGCATCGAGAAATCGAATAAGCGGAAGGTATTTATCTCCACTAACGCATCCGGATTGACGACCTATGCTTACCGTTTCAAAGACAACGATCCGTGCTACATCGCGGCAGATTTAGGCATAGAAACCTCTATGCTCATTCTATTTCATTTAGATCCATTTGAAGATCGGGAAATACAGAAGCATATATTGCTTCAAGTAACGATTGAACTGCTACGTGAGGTCAAGGGTGATACGGTGCTATTATTCAATGGAGAGGTAGTCTGGCTTCTTCGCAAGGCGGGAGAGTTGATTCTCAACAGCAGCAAGGATCTCTGGCGTCCGGATTTCCTTTTCCTGGTAACGCTTCCGTACAAAATGAAAGACCTTCCGACGCTATAGCCGCCCATTTTTTACCTTCCAAGTTATTACGACTTTGTCACATTACGAACCAATGTGCATCAACTGTGGGTTTGTAGTGACTCGATTTATCGAGTCGAATCGACCGAAACCCGATGAATCGGGTCACTACGAGCAAATGTGACAAAGTCAAGTTATTTATTACCAGAAAAATGGACCTCGAAAAGGACTTATTTCATGAAAAGACC
>JADFGN010000658.1 GCA_022567695.1 Candidatus Poribacteria bacterium
TTCACTTTCCGAGTCTTGATGAGGGTTATATTTCCGATTTACGGTCTGCCCTAAAAGAAGCTGAAGTCGAACTTTTCAGCATTCTAGTAGACGCTGGTGATATTACCCATCCCGATTCAGCCAAGCGAGAGAAAGACCTGCAATGGATACGCGAGTGGCTAGAAGTCACAGCGAAATGTGGTGCGACGCATGCGCGTGTGATTGCCGGTGATGCCGATATCACTGTTGATAATGGTAATGCGCATGAACACGGCGTCATTCGCTTGAGTGCGAAAAATTTGCGTGAACTCGCTCGTTTTGGGCGGGAGCATGGGGTACAGGTCATCACGGAAAACTTCCGTCCTCTTACCAAACGGGCGGAACACTTGTTAGCCATTCTTGATCTGTGTGAAGGAGAGGTTGGGTTGTGCGCTGATTTTGGGAATTATCGTGGGCAAACAAAGTACGATGAACTGGCGGCCATTTTCCCGCGGGCCGATTCAGCCCACGCCAAAGCGCATTATGAACAGCCCGGCGAGATGGAACGAGATGATTTCATTCGTTGCATGGATATGACTCAGGAGTCAGGTTTTGACGGTCCCTATTCGTTAATCTTCGATGGGCCCGGCAGCGAATGGGACAGTTTAGCTGAGATACAGCAGATTGTAGAATCTTATGTCAATGATTAGGGCGAGCGTATTGACGAACTCGCGGGAAATGTGGGAACAGAAAGGTGCGTGAGGTCTGCCCCCCACCCGCAGGGTTTGGCGGAAGCTTCGTTCCCCCTGCGCCCTCGATCTGAGTTGGGAGGGCAAGGCTCCTGCCGCGCCGTATTTAGTTCGTCAACACACTCTAATTCAAAATGTTTAGAAACTATTTTTTGGACTTTGGTAGATTAACAGGTCTAAAACATGAGTCATGTAAGTACGCCGTTGTCACTCGCCGTCAATTCAACAATGGCTAACTTGCCGACGGCAATGTCAGTCAAAACCTTTTCAAGGTTACGTTTGCAATCCTATTTAACTTTTGAGATGCTTGCGTTGCCGTGAATTTGCTGTACATATTCACATCATACGCTGAACACCAGAAGCCGTTTCAAATTGCTACGCTCAGCCGCTCGTTGGTATTCGGCATTGGTGCGAACTCGCCACATTCATCGACAATGCGCTAAATCGTGTTTGGTTATCGGACGTGATTTTCTTCCGCTTTACAAGTGTGAATCGTGTATAATACCGTGTCTAGTTCTATATGATCCGATTTCAACCCAGCATTCATTCCCATGACTGGCGTGTTTGAACCGGGTCTACTGCCGATTGAATAGTCTCATTTGAAACTGTAAGTGGTATAACGTGTTTTTGATGTGTTTGTCAAAGCCACCTGTGGTTATGACTTTAGTTTAACGTAGAGTTCGATATAAGGATGCAGATTTCTGAATCCTCGCATAGCGGGACGACGAGCGGGTCTATGAGGGGCGAGTATGTGAGGGAAGGCGAGCCTTAAGCAAGTTTAAGAATTTTTCACGGGCGGTGAGGACTGCACCCCTTTTCACGGGCACCGAAATTAGAGAGTTATTCTAAGCTTGCTCCGCCCGGTTCGATATCCACATCTTCATCGAGGTATTCTTTGGCATAACTGACTAACAGTTCCAGAGTCCACTGCCGAGATTCGGTGTCGAGTTTATCGTATGGGTTGGGAGTCTTTTGAAGAATCTGATCCCAATTCTCTTTTGTCAGCTGTCCCACTTTGGGGGGACGCCCGGATTGTTTTTTGGGTCTGAGTGGTTCGATGCCGCCGGTGTTGTAGGCTTTGATATAGTTTCTCACCGTTGCTGGGCACACATCAAATTGCTCAGTGAGTTTTGGGACGGTGTCTCCGGCCATTGAGAACTGAACGACTTTCAATCGACGATACCACTTGGCTTTGTCGGCGATTTTGATTTCGGTAGCAAGTTCACTGATGGCATGTTCACCAAAGTCAGCATTGACGCGGACGGCTAGAACTATCCTCCCTTTCGCAAAAAAGGGTTGACAGACAAATCAAATCATGAGATAATAGGAGAACGCGAGCGAAAGTGGCGCATCCGAGAAAAGTGGGTGAAACGGACTCAAACGCAGGCATACCGCGGCTTTGAGCCGTTTTCGAGGGTGAAGAAGGGGATTGAAACGGCAAACACAAAGCCCGTCGTCAGCCTATGCCAACGACGGGCTTTGTGTTTGATCAGAGCAAAACTTCGCCCCTGCGGGTGAGAGGTGTGCTGGGTTCTTCGGACCACCTGAAAGGCTATTCCTTTGGAGCAGATGTATCTCTCCGGAGCGCGCCTCGAGGGCAGGCTTCGGGGATCTGCGGGTGTGCCATTTAATAATGTTTTTGGGTTGTGGCGGGTTCTGGTTGATCGGGTGTGTTTCGGCAAATCCTCGCCGCAACTGAACTTTATCGCGGAGGCAGACAACCCGATAAGACGTTACGAAATCGGCAAAACAGCATCAAGCAACTGCTAATGCGGAGGGAAAATAAAAGATAAGCTGTTACTCCTACTCATTATCTCACTCTCAGAATGCGCCCTTCAAGCCAGACTGTCCGAAAATGCTTCCCAAAGAAACACGGATTCGACCCAACCGACATTCTTATCCAAGGAGTCTACGTCTAGTCAATCTGTCGTTTACGGGTGGCAGATTGTCGTTTATGGCGAAGAAGCACTGACTGATGATGAGAGCCAACATCTGATTGGTCATGGTTGGCAGATCGTCAACGGCGCACAAGGACCACGCCTAATAACCCAAGTTGCCACCTATTGTGAAGACCAACCACCCATCGAAATCGTTATCGTCAGTTGGCTGGCGGTCGATAGCAATTGGACTCATCTTAATTCCTGTCAATTGCTATTGGATCACCTACATCGAACTCGTCCAATATTCCGCGCAGCCAACAATCGTCTCGCTCATCTTCACGGTCGTTTTCAACGTGCTTGTGTTGACGGGATTCAATCTGATGTTAAAGCGATTCCTTCCCCGGGTGGCTTTATCTCAGGGTGAACTACTGGTCGTCTACGTCATGTTATCCGTCGCATCGGCAACGGCGGGACACAGCATGATGGAGATTTTGGTTTCCACATTGGGTCACGCTTTCTGGTTCGCAACGCCGGAAAATGATTGGAAAGACCTGTTTTGGCGGTATATTCCCAGATGGCTTGCCGTCGATGACAAGCGCGTCCTTTTGGGCTACTACGAGGGAGATTCGACGCTGCACACGACGCAGAATCTTTTGGGCTGGCTAACCCCTGTGATGAATTGGTTCGCCTTCCTCTTTGCGCTGCTTTTTGTTATGGTTTGCATCAACGTCATCGTGCGGCGGCCGTGGACGGAAGAGGAGAAATTGGCGTATCCGATTATCCAACTCCCGGCAAAAATGACGAGCGAAGGGTTTTTCAACGATAGGCTGATGTGGGTCGCCTTCGGGCTAACGGCAACTTTTGACATCATCAACGGACTCCACCACGTCTTTCCGACAATACCTTCCGTATTCGAGAAAGCATACTCCTTC
>JADFGN010000114.1 GCA_022567695.1 Candidatus Poribacteria bacterium
TCAATTCAGACGGCACGGCACTTTGCAATATGAAGTGCTTAACTTCTGTCTATAGCTGGTATTTTCGGATGGCAATTGATGTGTTATGGCCACCAAAACCAAAGGCGTTAGACAATGCCACTTGAATATCCGCAGGACGTCCCTGATTCGGCACATAGTCCAGATCACAATCCGGATCGGGAATTTCGTAGTTTATAGTCGGAGGGAGGTAACCTTTTTCGAGGGCACTCACGCTGGCGATAAGTTCAATTGCTCCGGCGGCACCGAGCAAATGCCCTGTCATTGATTTAGTTGAACTTATCGCGAGACGGTAAGCATGGGGTCCGAACACCTTTTTAACAGCGCGAGTCTCAGCAAGATCGCCTGCGGGCGTCGAGGTTCCATGGGCATTGATATAGTCGACCTCCTCTGGAGCAATCTGGGCATCCTGTAGCGTAAGTTCCATTGCTTTAGCTGCCCCCTCGCCATCTTCAGCGGGAAGTACCATATCATACGCATCAGCGCTCATACCATAGCCGACTACCTCGGCGTGGATCTGCGCATTCCGCTTCAAAGCATGGGGAAGAGATTCTAAAATCAATACGCCCGCCCCTTCGCCCATGACAAATCCATCCCGCTCTTTATCAAATGGGCGACTTGCGTGAGCGGGGTCATCGTTACGTGTTGACATCGCACGCATTGAGCAAAAGCCCGCAAAGCTGAGCGGCGTGACCGCTTGCTCGGTGCCTCCCGCAAACATAATATCTGCGTCCCCTCGTTGAATAATCCGAAAGGATTCCCCAATTGCGTTGTTGGCAGTTGCACATGCGGTTACCGATGCGAAGTTAGGCCCCTTAAGTTTCAAGTGTATTGAGACTTGCCCGGCCGTCATATTGATGATTTCGTAAGGAACGAAGTGGGGACTTACCCATTTCGGACCTCTTTCAAATAAGATGCGAGCGTTCTCTTCGAGAACACTAATGCCACCGATGCCTGAACCGATTCCAACGCCCGCACGATATGGATCCATCTTGGAGAGATCGAGTTCCGCGTCCTGTTGTGCCATGATGGCGGCCGCAACTCCGTATTGGATGACTAATGGCAAACGAGCGGCTAATTTACGCGAGAGAAACATCTCCGGCGCAAATCCCTTGACTTCACCAGCAACCTGTGACCGAAAGCCTTCCGTATCGAAACGCGTCACGCGATCGATACCACTTTTGCCTGACGCAATCGATGCCCAAAATTCGCCCTTGGAGTTACCAACAGGGCTAATAACCCCCATTCCAGTAATAACGACTCTGCCCACGAACTATTCCTCTCACCTGCTATTTGCACAGAATTGATCTTTATTTGTAATTTACTATTTTTATGAATTGAAGATTGCCAGATTTTAAGACTGAATATGCGTGAGACCTACCTCGACTCCCCACTCGAAGGGTTTTCGGTAAATAACAAGCCAAGCCCTTCACGTTAGCCTGCCCTTGAGCGCAACGAAGAGGTCACGGGTAAACTTTGCGAAGATGGGCCCCACGCACTTTAGACTCGGCAAACGATGAATCTCTGGGTCGATATTCAATACTCAATTTTTCTTGACAGTGCGCTAAACACGCTCATTTAAGTAATTAATGACATCTTGGACGGTTCGAATCTGTTCTGCGTCACTGTCTGGAATCTCAATCTCAAATTCTTCTTCCAGTGCCATAATAAGTTCTACAGTATCCAAAGAATCCGCTCCCAAATCGTCCATGAACGACGAATCAGAGGTTATCTGCCCTTCATCAACCTGCAACTGCTCCGCAATAATTTTTGTGATTTTATCTTTATCTACTGCCATAGATTTGGTTCAACCTCCTGTGTTGTTGAATATTGTCAATTTACATGACCATACCACCATCGACTTGGATGACTTGTCCTGTGATATATCCTGCCGCATCGGAAGCCAGAAATAGAGCAACTTCAGCGACATCTTCGGGTGTTCCAAAAACCCCCAACGGAATGAGTTCAAGCATTCGCTGACTATCTGCTTCCGACAGTTTGGCGGTCATGTCAGTTGTGATAAAGCCGGGGGCGATGGCATTTACCGTAATTCCACGACTGCTGACCTCTTTGGCGATTGATTTAGTCAAACCGATGATGCCAGCTTTAGAAGCTGCATAATTAGCTTGTCCCACGTTTCCGGTTAATCCGACAACCGATGTAATGTTGATAATCCTACCGCTTCTCTGGCGCATCATTGGACGTATCACAGTACGCATGCAGTACGCTGTACCCGTAAGATTGGTCTGTAATACCGCATTCCAATCCTCGCTCTTCATCCGAAGGAACAAAGCATCGCGGTTGATCCCTGCATTATTCACTAAAATATCAATGCGGGAAAATTCTTCGAGTGTTAGATCTCTAAGTGCTTCTACATCGGCTTCATCTGAAATATCAGCCTGTGCCGATTTGGCGTTCCAACCTTCACGCACTAAGGCTTCTGCAACGCCAGCGACTGAAGCCGCAGAACGTGAGCAAAGCATGACAGAAGCTCCCGCCTCACAGAATTTTCGCGCGATTGCTGCGCCAATCCCACGCGATGCCCCTGTCACAATTGCAACTTTGTCTTTAAGTCTCATTAGTTACCTTTTGACCGGATGACGTATTGGGTAAACTGAATCATCCCACACATTGATGCTGGATACAAGCAAAAGTCCAAGAGTTCAGGGAATTCCTAGAGATTGCATCTTGTTACATTATGTGATTACAGATATGGTATCCTCAAGGCTTGCAACATCCTCGACATTCAAACGAATTGAGTCAGCGAGGATACGGCGAACCATGCCAGAGAGAACCTTTCCCGGTCCAACTTCTACGAAATGCGAAATACCAATGTTCCCGATTGCCCGAATCGATTTTTCCCACTGCACCGGACTTGTGACCTGCTCGATCAGCCGCTGACGGATGTCCTCCGGGTTTCGTACAAAATCACCAGTTACGTTCGCAACGAATTTGGTTTGCAGTGGCTGAAATGCAAATTCGCCAATTACAGATTGTAACCGATCGCGAGCGGATTTCATCAACGGTGAATGAAACGCACCACTTACCTCAAGCATACGGCAACGCCTCGGGCCAACCTTCTTTCCCGCCTGTTCGATTACTTTCTCGACCGCGGTTATTTCTCCTGAGATGATGAGTTGGCCGGGACAGTTATAATTCGCAATTTCAACGACTCCGACAGATTGCGCCTCTTTACAAAACGCTTGCAGTATGTCATCTTCTAACCCCAAGATGGCTGCCATCGTACCTGCCTGTTGTTGAGTTGCCACCGCCATGAATTGTGCGCGATGTTCTACCAGTTTTAATGCATCTGAGAATTCCAACACTTGAGCGGCAACTAAGGCAGAATACTCCCCCAAACTGTGTCCTGCTACAATATGAGGCGAAATACCTAGCTCTTGTAGCACCCGCAAAGCCGCCACACTACAAGTGAGGATTGCAAGTTGCGTGTTTTCTGTTTGCTTCAAAGCCTCGTCAGGCCCCTCAAAACACAGTTGGCTCAACGACCGATTTAAAACAGAATTTGCTTCATCAAAAGCCGCGCGAGCGACGGGATATGTTTGGGCAAGTTCCAACCCCATTCCCACCTTTTGCGAACCTTGGCCAGGGAAAATCAAAGCAAGTTGATTCATTGTAACATTTTCGGCATGGTGAACCATCCCTTTTTTGTATTCGTTTAATCTCACAACCTAATCACGGTACTTCCCCATGTCAACCCTGCGCCAAAAGTTACCATAAGAACCAGATCTCCAGGTTTCGCTCGTTCTTCACGTATCGCTTCGTCAAGCGCAATGATTGTTGTCGCGGCAGAAGTATTTCCATATTTGTCAACGTTGACAAACACTTTTTCACGCGGAATACCCAGTCGATCGCCGACAGCTTCAATGATGCGCATATTTGCCTGATGAGGAATTAAGAGATCAATATCATCGACTGTGAGTCCCGCCAAATTCAAAGCATGTTGTGCGGCTTCCGGCATAATGCGAACACCGAGCTTGAACACTTCGCGCCCACGCATTTTGATGGTGTGTAGTTTCTGATCGATAGTTTCATGGGAAGGTGGCATACGAGAGCCGCCAGCTGGCATACCAAGCAAATTAACATCCGAATAATCCCCGTCAGATCCAATATAGGAAGATAAGATACCTTTCGGTTCATCCGTTCCCTGCAAAATTGCAGCACCGGCACCATCTCCAAAGAGGACACAGGTACCCCGGTCGCTCCAATCGAGAATTTTGTTGAATATTTCCCCACCGATCACCAGAATCGTATCATACCGACCCGACTTAATCATGCCATCTGCGAGATCTAGCCCATAAATGAAACCAGCACATGCGGCTGAAAGATCGAAGGCAGCCGCTTTTTTAGCACCGATTCCCTTTTGCACATAACATGCTGTTGAAGGAAACAACGCATCAGGTGTGACTGTTCCCACAATAATCATGTCAATATCGAGTGGATCGATTTCAGCCATCTTAATAGCTTGTCGGGCTGCCCGGATTCCTAAATCAGAGGTTGCCATATCCTCGTCAGCAATGCGCCGCTCAACAATGCCCGTTCGTTGTCGAATCCACTCATCACTGGTGTTGACCATCTTTTCGAGGGCGAAATTTGTTAAAATTTTGTCTGGAACATATGAACCCGTCCCTGTAATTGCAGCATATCGAGCCATTATATAACATTTCCTTTTTGTTTCATTCCATATGAGATTAGAAATACCCCCTCGCTAACTATTCTTCTTCAACAGATTTTATGATAGGTCTGCCCTTGTAATAGCCACAACTTAGACATACACGGTGGGGTAAAATCGTCTCGGAACAGTGTGGGCAGACCGCTACAAAGTTCCCTCGAAGCGCATGATGGCTTCTTCGCATACGTTTCTTAGATTTTGAGGTTCGACGTTTTGGATGTGCCATTGCTTTCTACGGTTCATAATGAACCCCAGTTCACCTCCTTAAAATAATGTGATTCATTGACTGATAAGCTTGTGAATGATTTGTTGATTTATCTTCTGCCAAATCAGCTGCCTCAACGGTGGAATCTGATGTATTCAACATATTAGCTAATGCAGCAAATGGAGAAGAAGAGCCTTCTGGTTTGCGTTCATGGCAACGACATTCAGCAACGTTGAGGTTTTGCCCACATTGTGGACACAAACCTTCACACGATTCTGAGCAAAGCGGCCAAACAGGAATTTCGAGTACGAGTGCTTGACGAGCTTCCTCAGAAAAATCGATGATATCACCGGAGTAATGCCGCTCCCCAGTGTCACCTAAACTTACATCCGATTTTTCGGATTTATTCGCAGGAGAAAAATATAACTCCATTTCTGCCTTAATGTCGGTTTCAAACGATTCGAGACATCGACGACATCCAACCGTAACCGATGTTGAAAAATCGGCATTGATATAGACATTCTGATCAGTTCGTAAGAGTTGGAGGCGGCTATAAATGGGGCCGCCAACATGAGTATCCTCAGCCTCCAAATCGAGTTCTAAGGGCGGAACTTGAATCTCATGGAAGTCGAATACATTTTCCGGCATTTCCTTAACGATGAATTCTAACGCTTTCATTGGAAAAACCGCAAAAACACCCGGTTTCTAAAATAGGCAAGGTCTGTTCTAACTCAACTTTTTGTGATGAAGGATGCGTAGATAACAACCTCAGTTTCTGAGATTTAGCCTTGATAGACAACACGTGAAATGCGGCATCCTCCTTTAGTAAAAGAAGTAGGGATTTTGCCAGTCGGCATGGCTCCCCTTGGCCAATCAACTACTCGCTTTTTCTTTGGTCAGATTCTATTAAAAATTCACCTCTTCCTCAATCCGAATGAGTTGACTTTTCTCCTTTACGACATCAAGTGCGTCGATTTCCCGCATTGCTGTCTGCATATTTTTTTCAATGGCGTCATGGGTGACAATAACAAGCGAAACGGTATCTTCCCCGTGGGGTTCCTTCTGAATAACCGACGCGATACTGATCTGGTGTCGCCCCAGAATACTGCCGATTTGTGCTAAAACCCCCGGTTGGTCTAAAACAACGGGACGAACATAGTAGCGCGTTTCAACATTATCGATGGAGTCGACGGAGATTTCCACCTCTGAGTCCGAAAGCCAGGCACGCGGAATCAGCACTTGGGTTTGGCTACGAACCAATTTTGCCGCGTCAATGATGTCTGCCACAACGGCACTTGCCGTTGGCATCTCACCGGCACCCTGCCCATAAAAAAGGGTTGGGCCGACAGCATCCCCAATAACACAAACCGCATTAAAAGCGCCCCCAACATTTGCCAGCATACTTCGCATGGGCAACAGTGTTGGATGCACCCGTACCTCAACTTTATCCTGTTGAAGCTTGGCGATGGCAAGGAGCTTGATGACATATCCAAGCTCGCGGGCATACTGAATTTCCTTCTGCGTAATGCTTGTGATTCCTTCAACAAAAACCTGCTCCATCGGGACATTGATGCCGTATGCAAGCGCAATGAGAAGAGTCAGTTTTTGAGCGGCATCGATTCCTTCAACATCAAGAGTCGGATCGGCTTCGGCATACCCTTTGGCTTGCGCTTCCTTCAGGACGGTTTCAAAATCCACTTCACTTTCGTGCATTTGAGTCAAGATATAGTTGCATGTGCCGTTAATAATACCATAGATTGAGTGAATTCGGTTTGCAGCAAAACTTTCTCGCAACGTTTTGATTATCGGAATACCGCCCGCCGTGCTTGCCTCAAAGTTGAGACTGACATTATGTTCAGCGGCGATTTGAAATAGTTCAAGTCCATGCTCTGCCAGCAATGCTTTGTTTGCCGTGACAACGTGCTTGCGATTCTGAAGGGCTCTACGGATGAGTTGCCGGGCATCAGTGACCCCTCCAATGATTTCCACGACGATATCAATTTCGGGGTTATCTACAACTTCGGCGGCATCCGTGGTTAAACAATCGGCGGGAAGATCAATACCATCTCGCGAGGCTGGAAGCGTTCGCTTCACGATTTTATGAAGTTGAAGCTGTACACCAGAGTTCTGACGGATCAGATCGCTTTGATTAAGCAAAATTCTGGAAACTCCTGTTCCAACGGTTCCCCAACCAAGGAGTCCCACCTTGATGCTGGACTTATTCACGATTCTCTATTCCCTTCTTCACCTATTTCATGAATTCTTTGACATGCGGGCGATCTTGCAACTGCAATCCTTTTTGAGCCTGCGACACATTTCGAGCTGCCTCATTATATGTGTCAAATTCTCCAACCCACACAAAGTAGAATGAACTTTCTGCACTTTTTTGGACGCGGCTTGGATACTGATTTTCCATTAACCAGCGCGATTTGCGAATGCGTTCTAAAGTTTCTTGGGCATTTTTAAGCCATCGGTAAGCCCCAATCTGGAGGGTATACCTCATCACCGAAGGCGCATTTGGCTCCTCCTCCCGATTTACTGCCTCAACTTCCCCTTCTCCATGCTGAAGACCATTTTCATCCCCTGATGACATCTCCTTTGGTAAACGACTGTCCGGTTGGACCTGCTCTATCGAATCGGAAGGTATTTTCGACAGTTGCTCAAGCTGCTCAGGTCTACCTGTTCCCTGATTATTTAACTGCTTCTTCTGACCAGATAGGAGTTCCTCATGAGTTCGATTTCTCTGACTTAACGCACCAAGCATAAAAGCAGCGCATAAAGCCAGAATAATCATGATAATCAGGATAGCTAGCTGTGTGCCAGTTAGTCCGATGGACAACGGTGGGCTTTGCATCGGGAGATTCGCCTATCTTATATCGAATTTGAAAATCCCAATTTACCGACGGAGGGTTAATATACAACAACACACAGGACTGGATCTGTTGGGAAAGGCATTCATAACCATTATGACCTATCAGTGGGTAGGAGATTGGCCCATCCAAATCGGACCAATCATTACACAAAAAAATCGGGGCGACTGGATTCGAACCAGCGACCTCTTGAACCCCATTCAAGCGCGCTTCCGGCCTGCGCCACGCCCCGTACAGAATTTTGCGGATACCATTTGAAGTATAAATATTAGCATTCATCCAAAAGCATGTCAAGAAAAAATGCAATCTAATAGTACGACAATGTTACATTCTTTTTATTGGATGCCCATTGCCTTGAGATTCCTTAAACTGATCCCCAAACTCTCAAACGGATCGCGTTGGCATGTATCCTGCTCAATGATATACCATTCCACGCCAGCTTCCTTACATGCGTCAAGGATAGCGGGCCAGTTCAAATTACCTTCCCCGACTTCAGCGAATAATTGGGTGCTGCCGCGCATCGCCATATCCTTCAAGTGAACGATTTGGGCACGTCCCTTCAATTTGCGAATCCATACCGCTGAATCACCACCGCCGTGTTGAATCCAGTAGGTATCAAGCTCCGAATGAAAGTATTCCGGATCGCTTTCCTCGTAAAGAATCTCCAACCCGGTGCGTCCATTGAACTTTTCCAACTCAAAACTATGGTTGTGATAGGAAAAAACCAAGCCACCTTCAGCGAGCCGCTTGCCGACCTCCGAGGCATCTTTTGCAAATTTCACAAAACCTTCTGCTGAGCGGTATTCTCTCGGTAAGCCACCGATTGCCGCATGCTTGCATCCCCAAAGCTGATGCTCATCAATAACAGCTTGAGGCTCATCACGCATTCGTTCATAGCTTGTATGCGTGGCGCAAATCGTTAAGCCCTCTCCGTCAACGATCTCTTTCAATTCGTGCGGGTCGATTGGCCCCAGTGCCGAACACTGCACCGCATCGTAACCGAGTTGTTTGACCTTCTTCATCGTTTGTGCAATATCCGAAGGTGTTTTCGTAAAGTCGCGTAGCGTATACAGTTGTGCAGCTAATTGTGATGTGGACATAATTCAATGAGTCCTTTTAGGAATAGATTGGGCAAGAAGTCAGGAAATTGAAAAGCAGTTTAAGAAATGGCGATTTAATAAATCGAACACATCTGTTCAACCCACAGCATGCCTCGCCCGAAATGCAGGAGTTATTTCGTAGCCATTCCTAAGTTAGGCGATTGAGAAATGAGGAAACCGAGAAATTCGTCTATTGTACATGGGCAGAGAACACATCCGCGGATCGACCGTTTCACAGGTGGTTAAAATGGCATCGGAACGCCGAGTTGGTCTGCGAGGGTCGTGAGTGAATCTTGATGTTGTTGACTCATCGGGATACCAACTTCCGCCCACTCTCGTTCACGCTCCCATTCTAAAGTGCCGGGCAGATCTGCACGGTCAAGACCAGGTGCCGGTTTCATCTGCCTGATTTCGCTGATGTGTCGATCAATGTTACGCTTGAAATCTTCGATCGGCATGAAACGCGCAATGTCAATTGCCATGATGAACGCGCCTTGATTTGCACCTTCCCAAATGCCCGGTCCGGGTGGCTTATCGAATAACCAGATTCCCGCCATAAATCCGCCAAGCGCGTGACAAACCGCTCCGAGACCGAGTGTTTTGAAAAAGGTTGCCGGAAGTCGCGCGAATCCTTCTTCTATGGGACCATCGTAATCAACCCAATTTCCCATATCGATAACAATGGGCGGGTTCTCTCCGGCAGGAATAGCGAAGCTCATCGGCGAAGCCCCTGACGCTGTCAGGACTGAGCTTTCTGGATTCGGACGGAAGCGGTGAGCAGAGGTCGCAAAACCGATGCAATCCGCCTCAAGCGCGAGACGAGAATACTTACCCGCTCCTCCGAAATGGAAGTGATTTCGGCTGGTTGCCGCGCCTAATCCCATTGCTTTGGCTTTTTCTACTGCTGCCATGGCCGCACGATAAGCCGGAAAATGGCCCATGCCGCCATCACCGTCGAAAATCGCGGTTGTCGGAGTGTCATCGACAACACGAACGTTCGGACGCGGATTGACTTTGCCGTCGAGCATCATCTGGACGTATCCAGGTGTTTGGCGTGTTCCGTGACTAAACACGCCGCGTAAATCTGTGAGAACTAAGAGATTCGCCATGAAAGCGGCATCTTCATTTGATGTTCCCGCTTTCTGAAAAACCGCTGTTATAAAAGTTCGCAGTGCGTCTGGCAGGACGCGGTTAAATTCTTTTGGAGGAACGTTCATGAGTTTTCTCCCTTAGCGCGTTTGCATTCTCATTTTTATTAGCCCCACATTATAACACTTCGGCGCTAATCTATCAACACGATTTCGCTCAACTCGGCCATTGACATGAGAGAATGACTTTGCTATAATCAACGGCACTTTTCATCTCGCCTTCTAATGAAATTGGAGGAAAAATGGAACAAACTATCTTTATCAAATTGTTGGCTTATAGTTCCTACACATATCGTGATCGAGGGAGTTGGAAAAAGACACTCCATGAAAAGGCGGTCTTTTTCGAGAAAAACACCAAAGAACGACACAATATCCTTGGTTCTTATCCATCGTCTGTGCGGTTGATTCCACCCAAACACTATGCCAGTTCTCAAGAGGGGGCGTGGAAGCAAATCGTCGAAACGGGAGAGCTTCCGCGGGGCTGGACTTTCGACCATGGGACAACGGGAATTTCAAACGTCGCCCATACCAGTTCATGGACTGGCTGTTATCTTACCTCGCAAGCGTTTCGCGTTGCGTTCTTAAAAGCGGAATATGGAGAAACAAGCCCAATATATAAGGACGCCTATGAGCGTGCGAACGAAGTCATTGGCTCAATCCGTACCCTAACACTGGTCAGTGGTCAGCCGGGTTATCTTGCGAGAGGCGTTGCCCTCGGACACGGCATTTCTTATGAAGAACGAGCGGGTGTTGGCACGCGCGATCTTTGGGCGCAAGGCGTTGGGGAGTTTGCTCACATGCGCTATCGAGGTGGTCCGAGCCATCATAACTACGACCATGTCTTTCGAGGTTTGGGCATCTATTATTTTGTTGCCGCCGATGACCGTCAAAAGGAAATGATTCGAGAAATTGTCACCGATATGTCAAATTGGGCGCATTTGAAAAATGACATGGTTGTTATGCACGTTGATGGAGAGCGGATTAGCACCGAATTGATTGGTGGTTGGCGAGGTCTCGGCGGAAGCGATCGCCCGTCGGGTGGTTCAATCATGGCATTGACCGGCTTGAAGATTTCTCACTTGATAACGGGAAACGAAAAGGTCGCGGGATTATATGATAAATGGGTTGATAAACTGGGGCTTCGTGATTCGGAAAAGACCAAGACCAGCATTATGGGAGAACCTCGAACAAATTACGACGATACCGATCATCTTCTCGGTGACCTCTATCTCCTCAATTTAATCGAAGAAGATTCAGACCTCCGTGCGTATTATAGAAAGTGCGTGAAAGATTCTTGGGAGGCTCATAAAGGCGAGAAAATGGCTTGGTTCAATTTTGTTTATCGGGCGGTGTTGGGTGAAGAATATAACGATTGCGGAGATTCACTTTGGAATTTGCAAACTCATCCGACTTGCAGAATCTTCCAACCGCAGATGAATAGCATTCGGACCGATATTGAGTTTCATGCGAAAGAGGGGGCAAAGGAGGCACTTCATCCGCTTCCCGTTTATGAACGCGCTTCCGATAATGAATATGAATGGAAAGGAAGCCCATATCATTTGGATGCGTGGCACTCTCGCATCACGTCCGTGTTGGAAATCTCTCCCCACGATTCGTATGTCCAATTCGCCGCCGACACCTCTGGAAATTCATATTGGAGCAACACGAAGGGTGAAATCTGGCATCAAATGGATGGTGTGACTCACGTAAACGATTTTCTGTTTTCTCCCGATTATCCGTGGCTGGCTTTTGCCGCGACTGAGCGTGGAATCTATCGAACGCTGGATGGTGGCATTAACTGGAGCCAAACATTCAGCCAGCCGGTGTTATCCCTCGAATTTGACGTGGAAAACACGCACATCCTTTATGCCGTTGGCAGAAACGGAATTTACAAAAGCGCCGAACTCGGTGAGCGTGACATGGGAACCGTTTGGCGTTCAATCAGCGGAGAAACGCCAGCCAGTTCAAGCCCTGTTTTTGCGATAGACTTACGTGGTGATTCGGCAAAACTTTATCGGCTGACACGGAACGGTTTCTATTCTAAACACGAAGATGAACCGGAATGGCGAGCATTTCCACAACCCGCACGAATACGTGGATTCAGTACAGTCGATTCGATTGGTGGACAACCGTTGTGGTTGCGCGTGGAGGGGAAGCGTATTTTTCGGGCAGTTGAAATTCATCAACGCCGCTTCTCCGGCCCATCGATAAGCGTCAGCGAGGATGGCGGCAAAACATGGTCTCCGATCATTCGCGATTTAAAACCGCTTTCAGATTGGTCTGCCGGGACCGAAGAAATCACGCCGATTACCCGCGCAGAACTTGCGGATTTGTTTGCACGACTCCGTGAGTTTCCAATTCGCGATCTGAAGGTGGACCACGCCGATCAGAACAGATGGTACGGATTGATAGACACGGGGATAGCCATTACAAACGATGCGGGGAAAACTTGGCATGTCAGCAGTCAAGGCTTGGATATTCCTCGTACACATTCAATCTGGACACCCCGCCATTCGTCGCTTGTCATGGTTGGAACGCCAGCGGGTATGTATGTGAGTTGCGACCAGGGCAAAACGTGGAATGACACGTCTTTGATTCTTCAGGGCAATGGTGCAATTCGTTCAGAAATCGGTGGTATCGGGTATTTAACCGCCTATTGGATGGGACGTTACCACGACTTTATCACCGCAGAAGAGGCGAATGGTAATATCACGGGCACTTCACCATAAACAAGCGAACTTCATCGGTTCACTTTACGATTGATCAAAAGGATTTCATCTGATATACTAAGCGCATAAGATGATCTGGGGTTCTAAGGCTGAGCTTGAACTTTTGAATTTTGTAGGGGCGAGGCACACCTTGCCCGAAAAGTAGTCGTTATTTTGTAGCCATTCCTAAGTGGCAAACTTGAGGAGAAACTATCTATGTCAGAAAAAATCTATCGGGTCGGAATCATTGGTTGCGGCGGTATGGGAAGATCGCATGCTCGGGCGTGGCCAAACACAGGTCGTGCTGAAATAGTAACTGCCGCGGATGTCAATGCAGATTCCGCAGCGCGATTCGCAGAAGAACTTTCACTGCCGACACACTACACCGATTTTCGGGAAATGTGCGAAAAAGAGGAATTGGACATTGTCAGCATCACCACATGGCAGAGCGTTCGTGCCGAGCCTACCATCGCCGCAGCCGAAGCGGGTGTGTTAGGAATTATCACCGAGAAACCAATGGCAGCTTCTGTCGGCGCCGCAAATGATATGGTCGAAGCATGCGAGAAGAGTGGAACGAAGCTGGTCGTCGGACATCAGCGGCGTTTCAGCGCACAGAATTCGGAAGCGCGGCGACTAATTCAAGAGGGCGCAATCGGCGAGCCACAAGCGATGTTACGTCGTGACGGACATGGATTGCTTAATCGTGGCACGCATGAAATTGACGAAATGCGCTATATCCTCGGCGATCCGGAACCATTATGGCTCATCGGACAAGTTTCACGTAAGACAGATCGGTGGGAACGCCGCGTGCGTTGCGAAGATCTGTGCATGGCGGAGATCTGTTTTGAGGGCGGGATTCGCGGGATTTATGAAAGCGATCTCCCCGGCCCTGGACTTCGCGGCGATGTGGTTTATGGAAGTGATGGACAACTCAGACGCGGGACTGATGGCACAATCGAGTTGCTCAATAGCAAGGCTGCGGGTTGGCAAACAATCACGCCGCGTCAGAGTGAGCCGAATCAGTTTCAAGAAATGCTTGCGTGGATGGAGGGGGAGATCGAGGAGCATCGTAACGCTGGTAGGCATGGCCGCACGACAATCGAAATCTTGATGGCAATCTACGAATCCTTGCGAATCAAAGATGTCGTTAATTTCCCGTTGGAAACCCGTGCGAATCCTCTGGACCTACTGGTCGAAGGTGGAGCGTTGCCTGTGTTCACCGAAGGTCGTTATGATATTCGTGCCCCTTTTCCAGAGCAGAAAAAGTGAATTGAAACAATTGATAGATGTCAATTATCGGTTTTTAGAGAAATGAGGTGATTCTTATGGGACAAATGATTGTACACGGACACGTTAAAGACAACAGAATTCTACTTGATTCTGAAATTCAATTGCCGGATGGAACTCGGGTGGAGGTTATCGTCCCTGACACAACTTCTACGGATTCCGAATCGGGCTTCATGAAATATGCAGGCATCTGGGAGGGGCTGACTGACGAGGATTTGGGGCTTGGCGATTTGGCAGAGCGAAGACAAAACTTCTTTGGCGATCGGAAGGTCGAACCTTGAAACGCAGAATGCTTGATACCGATACGCTGTCGCTCTTTCTGAGGAAAGAGAAAACCGTTATCGCAAACGCCAATGCTTATCACGCTCATTTCAAGAAGTTGACGATAAGTATCATCAGTGAATACGAGATTAGACGAGGGTTGGAATACAAGGGGGCAACGACACAACAGGCTCAATTTGAAACCTTCCTCAATGACAGTGAGGTTTTAGACTTCTCCAAAAATGCCTGTCAAATCGCCGCTCACATTTATGCACAACTTCGCCATGCGGGTACACTCATCAGCGATGCCGATATTCTGATTGCTGCAATCACATTAGTGAATGATTGCGTCTTGGTGACCAACAACGAAAAGCACTTCAATCAAATTTTGGGGCTGACAATCGAAAACTGGAAAACAAAGCCTCCGAACTAAAGCGTTGCCGCGCCTTTGGCAATACGCGATTTAACTCGCCCGCGATTAGTCCCGCCCACAGATAGTGGAATGCACTCCAACTCCTTGTGTGGCTGATTTTACCTTTGAAATGGTCATGAATTGGCACAGTTTTAACCTCGACTTTGTATTTTCAATATTATCAGGAGTTACGCATTTTATATCGCAAAGCATTGTACTCCCTGCATCCTGAATCTTGATCAGGATGCATGATGCAAGATTCAGATGGGGCGTAGATTTCTAAAATCAACTGCGTCATTTCTAATTATATCATATTCCATGGGGGTGATGTTGCGAGAAAATTAGTTAAGGAGAGAGGAGACAGGATCCACGGGTTGAATTCCAAATAAAGGAGAAAATTATGCAACCTTTCAGGTCACACGTAAATGGGTACTACGATGTCTCAGGCCAAATGGTCGATGAGCTGCGCCGACGGGCTGAATCACATTTTCGGCGGCAGGAAGCAGAGAAAGCTGGATTAAAGTCAATTGCAGCTTTCGAGGAACATCGCAAACGGGTCAGAGAAAGCTTCATGGATGCCATCGGCGGTTTGCCCGAAGAACGCACGCCGATGAACGTGCAGTGCACAGGGACGTTGGATAGGGGAGATTTCACGATTGAGAAATTAATTTACGAGAGCCTTCCCGAATTTTACGTCACAGCGGCGCTTTACGTGCCAAAAGGGATCGAGTCGCCGCAGCCCGCTGTCGTGTTTGTGCATGGACACAGCGATATGGGCAAGTCTTATCCAACTTACCAAGCGGTCTGTGTCGATTTAGCAAACAGCGGATTCGTTGTTCTTGCGGTCGATCCCCCCGGGCAGGGAGAGCGTTTCCAGTATTTAGACCCCGAAACGGGAGAGCGAATTATTGGTGGTTGCACGACAGAACACACGCACGCGGGATTGCAGTTCACGCTTGGTGGAGCGAGCATTGGACGACACTTCATCTGGGATGTGATGCGAGGATTGGACTATCTAGAAACACGCCCGGAAGTGGATGCGGAGCGCATCGGCTTGACGGGGAATTCTGGCGGCGGTACGCAAGCCTGCTTGCTCATGATGAGTGAACCACGTTTTGCAGCCGCCGTGCCATGTACGTTTGTGATGACGTTGGAATCATACATGAAGACGGGGCAATCACAGGATAGCGAACAGATTGTACGAGGATGTTTCGCCAATGGCCCCGACCACGACGACTATCTGACCGCTATGGCACCGAAACCCGTTCTCGTCGGCGCAGCAGCTTACGACTTCTTCCCAATCGAAGGCGCACTTGAGGCGGTCAATCGCGCCAAGAAAATTTACGCGCTTTACGACGTCGAGGACAAGGTGGACATCGCGATTGCGCCGACTCGTCATGCCTACTCGCATTACCTTCGTGAAGCGTGCGTCAATTGGTACAAAGTGCATTTCCGGGGTGAAGCTCCCGACTTTAAGACTGATGTGCCGAAAACATTGCCTGACGAGGCACTTTGGGCAACGCCGAATGGTCAGGTTTTAGATCTCTATCCAAATAGCAAAACGGTCTTCGAGCTCAACCGCGAGAGATTAGAAGAAACCGCTGGAAAACCACACTTGGACTTGACCGCTGAGCCGTCCTTCACCGTTCATCGAGCACAGATGTGGGAGGCGATCAACGAAGTCCTTGGGATTCCCGACGGGCGGGATGACCCCATCCATCCGCGCATCATCGCTGAAAGTGTCGTTGATGGGTACCGAACCGAGCATATTTTCTTCTTCAGCGCACC
>JADFGN010000115.1 GCA_022567695.1 Candidatus Poribacteria bacterium
GTGTAAAGGAAAAAGTTGCAAAGATTCATGAGTCTGCGACCGAAAATCTGGATTTATGAGAGTTAAGCTGTCAGTTTCGCAACTTAGTCAGGTTGGATGATTCCAGACCGAGCTACTCTATTTCGATCTGGATCTCTGTGATGTGCTGGTTGTTTTCAAAATCGTAGTGATGGTAAAGCTCGCGATAGAGCGTTTCCGTGTATTTCAATCCCTTCTCTTTGGCCCTTTCTTCCCAGTGGATACGCTGCCAGCCACTGTTTTTCTGATGAGGAAATGGGCCCCTGTATATGATACTTGCGACTTTAAGCGGACCATATTTTTTCAGGACATAATCTCTGCCGTTTGGAGGAACTCGGATTTCGTCATCCACCATAATCCCCACATCAAATATCATCGGTCCCTGGGCCTTATCGACCCAATTGAATAGGTATACCTCCTTGGGGCTGTCTGCTTTACTCTGAATTTTATGCCGCATTACAAACTTCCAGAATTCGGAAGTATCCATGAACGGCAGCATTTCTTTACCCAAGTTAATGGGCTGTCTGCTGGTTCGGACTAGGAAGGTGGCTGCAGGATACTCTCTGACAACGCACTCAGATATTCCATAGTATTCCGTTTCTTCTATCATCTTAACTCTGCCTTCCCTAACAGAGTCAATAATCTCGCTGCTCTTCAAGGTAGCCCTCCCGTTTTTCGTATTGTGGTTGGATAGACTTGATTTTGTAGTACAGGCACAAAGAATTAACAGAAGAATGAAGAAGGGAGCCTTGTATGTCACATTTAGTACCCGATCACAAGGTATTTGACAAGTTGTAGCCCAACTTTCTAAGTTGGCCACTTCCTGTGAGCCAAGATAGAATCTTGGGCTACCCGTCAATTTCAGCGTGACTAGATGTTGACGAACTCGCGGAAAACGTGGGAACAGAAAGGTTCGGCGGAGGCCTCACCCTCCCCTACGCCCTCAACACGAGTTGGGAAGGCAATGAAAGGCTCAAATATCCCGACGACTATAATCGCCCTTCATATAATTTAATGTGAGTAGTGGTTGTATGACAGGGCAGACTGGCTATCATTTGTCCTGCGGGAGATTTTTCAGCGTTAAGTATTCCCCGCGACCACCGGCGTGTTTGACATACAAAGTCACTTTCGATTCGTTCTTAACCTCTTTGATTCTTTTAATATAGTCGCTCAACCCTTCAATCTTCTCCCATTCGATTTCTTGAATGAGATCGCCGACCTCTACGCCTGCTTTGGCGGCGGGGCTCTGTCGCTCAACATCAACGACAACGACGCCCTTTTCGTCTTCGTGACCGTAACGTTGCGCAAGTTCATCGGTCAAGTCACGAACCTGTATACTTGCAAATGCCTCTACGTCATCTTCGGGCGCGGGGATGAACCGAGGAGATCTGCCATTTCTTCTCATAGCAACAAGCTCTTCTTGTGGGGGCCGTCTGCCAAGCTTCACCTTTAAATTCTTTTCCTTTCCTCTGCGGATGGCTTTTATCTTCACAGTTTTGCCGACCTCAAAGGCAGCCACAACGTGAAGGAGATGACTGCTATCACGGATGGGGATATTATCGATTTCAACAATAACATCACCTCGTTTAACGCCACCCTCTGCCGCAGGTGTGCCTTTGATGACTCCTGTAATCAAGGCGCCCCGTGGTTCGTCAAGCTTAAATGCTTCAGCCAACTCAGGAGTGAGGTTTTGACCAATATGAACCCCTAACCAGCCCCGCTCGACTTCGCCTTTATCAATGAGGTCTGTCATGATGCGTTTCACAAGATTGCTTGGAATCGCGAATCCAATGCCGACGTTCCCTTGAGCGAAACTACCGTTTGTGTAGATTGCGGTGTTAATTCCAATCAATTCGCCGCGGATATTGATTAAGGCACCGCCGCTATTGCCCCGATTGATTGGAGCGTCTGTCTGGATGAAGTCGGCATAAGTGGCAATACCATTATTTGAACGTCCTTTTGCACTGACAATACCCCGCGTCACTGTTTGAGAAAGCCCGAATGGACTTCCAACGGCGATGACCCATTCGCCAACCTGGAGTTCATCGGAGTTTCCAATAGCTAAAGCCGGAAGCCCCTTGCCATCAATTTTGAGAACGGCGAGATCAGTACCTCCAGAACCTGCATCTCTGCCAACCAATTCTGCCTTATAGTCCTGTCCATTCTGTAAAACGACTGTGATATCATCTGCGCCTTCAATGACGTGGTTGTTTGTTAAAATATAGCCGTCGTCGCTAACGATGACGCCGGAGCCAAGACCTCTGCTTTCTCTCTCTACTCCGTCATCTCCGCGATCACGCTCGCCTCGATCGCGACGGGGAAAGAAATAGTCGAATAAATCTTCGTCGAAAGGATGTTGAAAGCGTCTTTCTTTGATTAATTTTTTAGTTGTGACTTGCACAACGGATGGCGTAACACGATTTACCAGTCCGATAAACGCACGGTTTGCCCGTTCCAGATATTCAAAGTCGTCATCAATTGTCTGGCCAACTGCTGTTTGGGTTGTAAAATGGTTCTCATCTCGTCCGACCGTAATGCCTACAGCGATTATCGCAACAATCACAAGTAAAACGATCCATTTGGTTGAATTTAATCGGAACATTGCTAACTTCTCCTTAGAATGCTTATAATGAGCTTGCTATTTGTAAGCTTTAGTTTATAATACTGAAATTTGCCCTCTTAAACACACTCATTTGCCGAAGAAAGTTTCAGGAAATTGGACTGACTTAGATCAACAAAAAAGCATCCGCCTGTTTAAGCAGAACGCTTTAAATTCCCGTGACAGACTATTCGGCGTTTATCTCGATTTCTCTGGATTTAGCTTGTTTAGTCCTTGTGACACGGGAGAGATTACTTGCCCTGCGAAAGCCGTTCAACATGTTCAAGCACGACGGATTCTGGGGAGAGCTTAATGAACAGCCACGCTCCCGGAACCAAGATCAAAAAGATACCAATAAGCAGATCTTCACCCTTGCCAATTGGAAGAAAGTCAGGAATTAAGTCAAAGGGCAAAACAAAATACGCGACCGCAAATGCGAAAGCGAATAACTGAAATAGCACAAGAATTGCTTTCCTATGGATTGGCACACGGGCATCTATAAATAAACGCCAAGCAAGTTTGAGGAAATTGGGAAGGTGATAAAGAAAGCGTAAAATACGAAGTGTTTTCGGGGGCTTCTTGCCGAAAAAATTGTAATAATTCATAGTGAATTCGATCACGGTTCGGGAGAGCTGAGCTGATAGAAAGTCATCAATTGGTAGATAAGCCTATTATATCAAAACCGCCATGTTCTCGCAATGAAAAATCGCCTTGATTAGGGTCTCGCATCGCGGTCCGAACTGCGCCGATTAGTCAATGGGGTTCCCAGTCCATGCAACGGAGTGACGCTATGCACTGGCATGGACATTGTCGGTGGGGACGTGCCTTCGTTGGTCAAAGCGTTCGCAGGAAAGATTCACTTCTGTCAATTTCGAGACCACTCTGAACGATGGCCCGCTGGCCGGGAAGGCCCTCTTGGCAAGGGATGGGTGGATTTTCCCGCTATCGTTGCTACTTTACAAGAAGTCGGTTACGAAGGAATTATCCATCCTGAACATCTAGGAAAACCGAGGCATTCGGGTGAAGATTTGCTTGCAAAGGCGGTTGGATATGTCCAGCACCTATTATCAGCATTGGAGGTTGAGGGGTAACGCCAGCGAGAGATGCTCGCTACGCTCAGCATGACATTCGGAACTTAACCTGACAGTATAGCAACCGCTCTACATCAACCCCGCCATTCGTTTCCAAATTGAAGAAGATTTCGGCGATTATGCCATTGTCAAAAACTCTTGCAGTCTTTCACTTCGGGTGGGGTGGCGTAAGCGATTTAACGCTCTCGCCTCAATTTGGCGAATCCGCTCTCTAGAAAGATTCAATACCGATCCAACCTCTTGCAAGCTACGTTCTTCTCCATCCTCCAAACCGTATCTGAGACTTACAATCTGCTTTTCACGAGATGGTAATTCGGCAACAGCATCGGTGACATCTTTAATTAAATTCTGTCCGATCATTTCCGCGAGAGGATTATGCGTCTGCTGGCACGGAAGGGTATCCTCGATTGTCCCACCTGTTTCTTCACTAATGCAAGCTCCGAGAGATATTGTGGCTGCCGCAAGCTGATCTAATTTGATGAGTTTTTCGACAGCGAATCCGGTTTTGTCGGCGACTTCTTCCAGACTTGCATCAACGCTTCCCTTCTGATAGAGATCTGCTTTTGCACGATTGACCTTGCGCAGTTCACCAAGAAGATAGGCCGGAATGCGAATCGTTCGTCCATTGTTAGCAATGCCACAGCCGACGGCTTGTTGAATCCACCAGGAAGCATACGCACTGAATCTCACATCACGTTGCCAATCAAAGTGATCAATGGCGTTCATCAAACCGATATTCGCCTCCTGAATGAGATCTAGCAGGTCGAGTCCGCGCTCTTGGAATTTCTTCGCGATGCAGACGACCAACCTCAGATTCGCTTCAACGATACGATTTTTAGTTGCGTGAATCTTATCCTGAATGAACTGAATTTGACGCACAAGATCTAGAAGGTATGTACAGTTGAAATTTTGATACGCCAAAATCTGTTGTTTTAAAGCATTGGGATGGGGTGGTTTTTCGAGAGAGATGTCTGGAAGATGAGTTGCCAATTCCTGATAATATTCATCAATCCGCTTACGATATTTACCAATTTTGGTGAACAGGCTCAATTCTTCTTCGCGTGTCAGACGACGAATTCTACCGATCTGGTGGAGATAGGTAGCCAAAACGCCGTTCTCTCGATCTGAATAGGATGGTTCAAATGGTTCAATGTCGCTCTTTGTTGCGGTAACGGATTCATGCGGTGCGATTTCCGTTGGAACGGATCGAAATTTAGGAAAAGTTGAATTTTCGATGGGGGGTTGAGTCCGAGCCATTATTTCCTCCGAAGGATTGAATCTTCTTTGTTGGAAATTAAGTTAAGGCAAAATGTATGCCATAACAAGAGAAGACAAGTAGAACAACGGGGAAGACAGAAATTTTCACGTTTTACGCCTCAAGCCACATGCTTTTCACATGACCCCATTGGATTGGGCTGTTTGGTAAGTCTCTATTCTGAATTATGAGGATGTCGGACCGGGGGCTCAGATGTGACAGTGTCACTCAGATGCGACACTGTCACTCAAGATTGACAACGGAGGCGATAGGATTTCGCACAATGCGCATTGCGTTTAACTCAAGGTTCGCTGCAAGCCAAGCTGTTTAAGTTTGCGATGCAGTGATTTTCGATTCATCCCAATCTGTTGTGCCGTTTTTTGTACGTTCCAGTTATTTTGTTTGAGCTTGGATTCTAAGAAAATCCGTTCAAAACGTTGGGTAGCCTCTTTGATTTTTTCGACATTGAGTAGATTCTCGCCCTTGAATTCTAGTGGATGGCTATCGGCCATCGGCGATTTGACCGATGGGCTTTGGCTGAAGATCTCGGGTGGTAGGTCTTTCTCAGTGATCTGATGATCGGCACAAGTCACAACAGCCAATTCGACGGCTTTTTCGAGTTCACGGACGTTTCCGGGCCAATGATACCGTTGAAAGGCTTCTAGGCTGGCTCTGTCAAAACCATTGATGTGCTTCTGCTCAGGAGTGCGTGCATACTTGTGGAAGAAATGCTCGGCGAGTAAAGGAATGTCTTCTTCTCGCTCACGCAATAGTGGCAAGGTGATCATGAACTTCAGACGGTAATAAAGATCGCGCCGAAATTCACCTGCCTCTACGGCAGCTTGGAGGTCCCGATTGGTTGCCGCGATAACTCGTACATCGACACGCCTCACGTTGAGGCCGACACCTTGGATCTCTTTGTAATCCAACACCCGTAGCAATTTGGGCTGCATTTCAAGGCTCAAATCCCCGATTTCGTCGAGAAGGAGTGTACCGCCATGCGCTTGTAGGAATATCCCCGGTCTCTGATCAACGGCAGTCGC
The DNA here is from genome assembly GCA_022567695.1 of Candidatus Poribacteria bacterium. Classification (GTDB taxonomy): domain Bacteria; phylum Poribacteria; class WGA-4E; order WGA-4E; family PCPOR2b; genus JADFGN01. The sequence goes on from JADFGN010000115.1 coordinate 6,007, forward strand.
GACCCGCTTTCCGATTCCAAACAGCTCCGCTTCAATTAACTCCGATGGAACTGCACTACAGTTGTAGGGGATAAAAGGACCATTGGAACGATGGCTATATTCGTGAATGGCACGTGCAACGAGTTCTTTACCGGTTCCGCTTTCACCATAAATCAACACGTCAGAGCCGGAGACGGCAATTCGTCCGACTTTCTTCATCATCTCGATCATCACATGGCTTTTACCGATGATTTCATAATCAACTTCCTCGTCAGTGGAAGGCGGAGAGATGGCGGAATCTTGATGGAGACGCTGGCTTAAAGCGGACTTGATGATTTCGATCAGGCGGGTATAATCGATCGGCTTGCTGATATAGTCGTGGATTCCCAATCCCCACGCCTTAAGCACCGTTTCGGATGAGCTATTTGCCGTGATGACAATTGCCTGGCCACACGTAGGGCTACGTTTCGCTGCGGCCTGCAAATCCTTGTAGTGCTTGAGAATCTTGAGCCCAGCCTCTTTATCTAAAACGCCTTGCGCATCTGGCATCCAGAGATCGACGAGAATCAGATCATACGGCGAATTCTGCGTTAACAGGTCGATTGCCTCGTCTCGAGCGTAGGCAAAATCGACTTCCGCATGAATTGATGGTTCCATCTTAAGTTGCAGAGCAATGTATTTACAGGTTTCCTTTGCGTCGTCTGCAATTAAAATTCGTGCGTATTCCATTGGGCTAAACTGTTCAGCAAAATGAGGGATTTCAGACCTCGTATTGATAAGGCAGTTCGATGAAAAACGTCGTTCCCACTCCGACTTTGCTCTTTACATACACGGTCCCATCATGTCGTTCAACGATATTTTTAACATTAACGAGACCAAGACCTAATCCACGCGGTTTGGTTGTATGAAACGGTTCAAAGATCCCATCCTGTTCATGTGTGGGAATGCCCACTCCCGTATCTTGCACGAGGATAATGATTCCCTTCGAGGAGGCGAGTTTTGCGGTAATTTCTAACGTGCCACCTTGCGGCATCGCTTGACAGGCATTCTTCACCAGATTGGCAAAGACGATTCGCATCTTATCGGCATCAAGGGGAAGAGCAAGTGTTTTGGCGGGCAAGTTCAGTTTCACGCGAATCTGATTTTCATCAATCAAGTGCCGCGTCATATCGAGAGCGGAGTGGATAATGGGTTCGAGTGCTTGCGGTTGACGGTCTAGTTCAGTGTTTTGGAAGAAGCTGAGTTCATTTTCGATCATGTCGTCGAACTTCGTCACGGAGCCGATGATTTCGTCCATGTATTCAACAATCTCTGCGGGGCGTTCACCTAAATTCAATGGGTCTTGACGCTGAAAATTATTGCGAATTATCTCTGCAGGACCCCGGATGAGGTTAAGCGCGTTCCGTAGTTCATGTCGAACTTGAGCAGACATGACCCCAAAAACAGCCTCCTTTTCGGATTGAACCAACTGTTCCTGCGTTGTTTGTAACTTAAAGAGGGTGCTCCGCAGTCGAAGATGTGACAGAAACAAACTGTTCACTCCGCCAGCTAAGACGATCGCCAAACTTGAAGCGGTCACTTCAATCCAAATATTGAACGATATACATGCGCCAAGAACGAAGAGTAGGTGGAGTAGAAGTAAAACACCGGCAACGAGTAACATTGCCCGTGAGCCGTGTCCGAACCGATAAATAAAAACTGCCGCGGTTGTCGAAAGTATTGCAAGACATATAAAATAAAGAAGACTTGCCCGCCGACTCAATTGCCAGATAAAGTCTTGGTTCAGCAGTGTATTGAGCAAATTGGCACGCAAGGCAAGGGCTGACATTTTTCCGGTTGGTGTTGTAGCTTGAGCGGTGCCTGCCGTGGTAATGCCGATCAGGACGTTCTTCCCCTCAAATTTTTGTTGAAACTTGGCTACATCCGTATCAAAATCATTGAGTGCGTCAACGAAGGAGGTGTGATGAAATGTAGACTCATCTCCTACAAATCGAATAAAAAGCCTTCCCTGCGAATCGATAGGAATACGCAGAGGAGTGCCTGACGGTAAAGGAAGTTCTAAGAATTTGCCCCGCCAGAATCCTTCTCGCATTTTTATTGACGTGAGATCAATACCATAGGTTTGGCACAAAATGGCCATTTCAAGCGAGTAGCGGTAATTTCCCTCCATCGATGTCAAATCTTTTACAACAAGCTGGGCGGCTCGATAGATACCATCGGAACGGCTCAAGGGAAACCAGCTAAAACTGCTTTGTGCATGTGTCAGGCTACGGGGCAAACGAATCCAAGGGCTGGCTTCGGGAAAGGCATAGCGCGTTGCTGAATCCCGCATAGAATAGAGCTGGTTGACGAACAACTTTTCACTAGGCAGCAACTGTGCCTCATCCCATTCTTCGCGGTTGAACCACATCATCAAGCCGATTGCTGTTGGATCGACTGATTGAAGGGAGTACAGCAAAGCCGTATAAACGTCAGGCAGCCACTGTGAGCCGAGTTCAGCTTCGCTCTTGTCATCAATCGTGATCAATGAGATCTGGTCGGATACGTGTTGAAAGTGGCGAGGAAGTAACTGTAGTCGCCCATCCAATGTTTTTAATTCGATGAACTCAAATAGGTCAAAATGGCGCAAAATCCCCAGCACCATGAAGGGCAAAAGCCCCACCAGGCAAATCAGCAGATACAGGTTATGATTGCCTTTTCTGATGGACATCATTACATTCGACTTCCTTGATACCACGCTATCGTAAAATTCTGTATTTGAGGTTGCACCTGAATCGGCATCCAGACTGTATCTTTTCCCTGTTTTTCATGAATCAATCTTTGGTTTGCTGTGATCCATTTTGCTCGAGTTCGTGGAACTTTACTATCAAAGATGGTGAGTAGTTCACCCTTTTCATTTATAATGAGGTCGGCATCGATTTTGAAGTGACGCAGCAATTGCGTGTATAACAGCGAATGTGAGCACGGTTTTAATTTCGCGGCTTTCACTTGACCGGTTTCGAGTGCTTCGTAAAGTGCTCTTGCCCTCTCAAGGGTCGGATAAGGGTATGCCTCCGACGATGCGTTATTCCGAGAGGAAAGCCGGGGGAGGTCGATGACAATTTCATCAGGCAGAGCGTCAAGTTGATGGCGGAGTTCGTTTAATTCACTTTGGGTAATCGTGAAACGTTGTGTCATTTCGGGAGGTTGAGCGTAGTTGCTTTCTTCAAATTCGTAACCAAGTGGTAAGACGTCAGTCGCGGGACGGCTGTCAAAATTTCCGTCGATGCGTTTACCTTTCGTTGCTTTCTTCCGTCCAATGCCTTCAACGATGAGGTCACCGACAGAAAGCTCACGACCACCGGGGAGTGTAGGCAATAACGTACCGTCAGCGGCCTTGAGACGAATCAACGAAACCGGAGGCATCCGGACGAGGTCTCTCTCTGTAAGTTCTGTTCCCTTTTTAATAAAAGTCCACTCCCGTTCGCCATCTTTGAGAACCTCGATTTTGCCAAAGGTAAATGTAGCGAGGATGTCATCCGCAAAGCAGGGTAAATTCACGAAAGTGACAATAAATAAACAAATTGTGAAGATACAATATCTCGGTCTCAGCATCATATGTCCTCCTAATTGTCAATCTTGAGAAGCGGCTCTAAGAATTCCTGTAACCATGGCTGAGTTAAATCCGCTTTCATACGTTTCTGAATCTGACTTTTCGACACGAAAAATTTCTGTGCTACGCCGCGAGGATGACCCGGACCGTATTTATCCCATCCCTCTGCGACAGTTACCGAATCGATGACAGCGGGAAGCTCCTCACTTCCCCTTTTCCATGCGGTGGTGAATCCATCTTTGATTAGGGTCGTCTCAATAGGAATCCAAACCTGTCCGTTGATGGATTGATAGAACTGATCGGGTAAATTCACCTTCTGTGCCTGCTCAATGGAAATATTGCCCAAATCAAATGCCATCAACACATGGCCCGGCAATTGGATGAGCGCCGTCTTAATCCCCGACGACTCCAATAGTGAGCTATATAGTGCCGTACTATCATCGCAATCGCCAAAAGCATGTGTGGTTTCACTCTCAGAAATCCGCGCCTTAAGATGTTCCAACATCTGGTGAGGGTGTTTAATTTCATCAATCGTGCCACTCCCAAACGGTAGATTCGCATCTGTGGCGTAAGAAATGCCGTGCAGGGCATTGAAAAGGAGCATCGCAACATACAGATTCTCCGGGAGGTTTGCGGTGTCGATCTCCTCTCGGAATTGTGCGCGGATCTGATTGATGAAAGCGTTGACTGCCGCATCCCTCGAAGGGATAAAAGAGGCAAGTTTAGCGACATCATCTAGACGTGTTGTGCCGTTGCCATGCAGATTCAGGGTTGTCGTGGCAGTGCGATATGCCGTCCCACCACTTTCGATGACCTTAATCTGTGCTTCGACAGGTTGCGTGTGATTCAAGCCCAACACCTGTTGAGATAAAACCAGCCGACGGAGCCGCACCGAAATCCGTTTCTGGGGCGGCAACTGAACATCCGCTAGCGCAACATTCGTGCCATCTTTGCTGACGAATTGATCGATGAAAAGTTTAATCTGAACAGTGATCGGCTTATTGCTTTCGTTTTTGAGCCAAATCCGACCGATTGAATCCGATGGTTTTAGTGGATAGTATCGGTCAAGGTCGGCATCATTAAATACAGGAGGTGGGTCGAGGTCATTTAAAATAATCGTGTCGGCTTCCAAATTTGAGTTTGCATAGTAGTGATAATGAACAGGATAGAGATCTTTCATGCGCACACGCTCAATCCGCACCGGCAACTTGCGATAGTCGAAACTCAGCGAAAGCCCGGCGTAAGTTGTCGGCGGCAGCGTCGGCGGCAGTAAATAAGCGACGTTGAAATTCAACCACTTGTATTTCACACCTCCACCGAATGAATAGGTCGGCGGTTCGCCAATCCCCAAATCCTTCTGAAGTCCAGCGCGAATGGCAAAATTGGGGTTTGGTAGAAACTCCGCACCGAGATGGAAGCGGTCGTTGATATCTGTAGCAATTCGCCAGCGTTGACTTGGATGAAAGGCGATTCCGAGCTTGTAGATTGTCGAAAAGACCTTTTCGCTTACGCCTGTATCGTGGCGTATCCACGTTCCACGGCTTACCCCTTCTCCGGAAGCGAAACCGATAAAATCTTGAGCAAACAGCCCAATTTTCCAGCGGTGATTGGGTTGAAGGATGGCACCGATGTCTGTTCCCCATCCAATCGCCGCACCCCGTGATTGCGCGTCCAACGAAATCGAGCGCGTAAAATGCTTCAGATTCATACCAACGGAGAGGGAATTGAAGAGACGATAACTGTAGGAGAAGTTGAAGCGATTCTGTTTGGCGTCAAGTTCATCGTCGTCAATGCCAACCTGCATCCAGTCTATACCGAACGCCGATTTTTCAGAGATAGGAATTGCGGCACTAAGATAATTGGTACGCAGTTCGCCGAAAAGTTGAGAGGGGCTCTGTTCAAACTCAAAGGCGTATCTCCCAAGTCGTGCAAGTCCAGCGGGATTCCACCGCACGCTATTTCCATCGTCCGCTATTGCCGTGAATGCCCCACCCATGCTGATTGGACGTACCCCTGTTGATACATGTTCCTCGGTCGTACAGAATGCGGTCGAAACGAAGAACAACAAAAAACATATTGAAAGACAGGGTAGATAGCATCGTGTTGCATTCAGCATGATGTCTGAAACATGTGAGAACGGTCTCTCCGCTGTCGTGAAAGTCCCAGATTTGACCGCGATTGGTTTTCCCCCTTCCCAATCATTGCCAGATTTAAAACCCTCTGGAACGATTGGGTTTGAGCCGAGCAATCGAGAAGTCAGGTGACGAATAGAGCAGGTATCAGTGTCTTCGAGAATTGAAAGCTCGGCGGGAGCCTCGCCCTCCCAGACTACCTGAACGGTTACACCAAAGGTAAAAGTGTGTTTGTTTAGCCCACGCTTGCTGGTCTGCTAACTTGGCATTCCAACCGTATACGGAAACCAAGTCCAGAAAGAATGCCAAGTAAGTTATCCAGTCGAGGGTTATGCTTGCCAGCAAACACGTCGTAGAGATGTGAGCGGTTGATACCAGTCTGTTTTGCCAGTTTCCCGATGCCGCCCCGCGCTTCGGCAACATCGCGCATTGCCGTCAATAAGGACTCGGTATCGCCGTCATTTTCGCAATCCTCTAGGGCTGCTTCCAGATAATGCCGTGCAAATTCTGGGTCTTTGAGGTCTTCCAAAAGGTTGTCCTTGAAACTGGTGGTATGTTTGAGGATAAATTCTTTATTCATGGTTGTCTGCTCCTTAATTCTTGCCAGTAGACCTTGGCTTGTTGAAGGTCGCGCTGTTGTGTTTTCTTCGTTCCACCACACAACAGGATAACGATGGCACCATCTAAATCACCGAAGTACGCCCGGTATCCTGTGCTCCGTAGTGGATTCTGAGTTCGTAGACACCACCCGTCAGACGCCAGTGGTCGCCAAAATTGCCACGGTGTAACCGCTCAATTCGCCTTTCTATTATCGCTCTTGTCTTTTTGTCTTTAAGTGAAGTGAGCCATTCTCTGAAAGGAGTACTCCCATCTGGTGTTACATAGTTACGTACAATTCGAGGTCTGACATTCATGATAATAATTGTATGTTTTTTCCGACAATTTGTCAAGGAACTACGATTTTGCCTAGGGCTGTTTAATTCTCCAACTCCGCTTTAATTATTCTGCACGATCACTGTTTTTGTGCCCATTGCCCCTTCCGCTTCAACGGTGATGATGTAAAAATTGCTGACAACAATCTGCTGGTCATCATCGCGACCATCCCACCAGATGACTTGCGTTCCTGATGACAAGGATTGATCGTTGACCAAGAGGCGTCTCAAGCGTCCGGCGGCGTTGTAGACTTTGATGGTTACCGTATTTGGCTGATTCAATCGAAATGAAATCGCTGCAGATTCACCGTGGTTGGGTGAGAACACACGCGGCTGGCAAGTGAGACGGGAGATTGTCGGGCCTCCATCTGGGTTAGAATCAGCGGCCACCATCATGACAGCGTACCGCCCAAGCTCGGAGATTGCTGTGGAGATTGTTCCTTGCTGGCGATTAATAGTCCCTCCAATGCGCGTCCATTTTTCACCGACTTCGCGAAATATTGCTAATGTGTCTTTCGTTAACACTGTTTCCGTGTTAGAGATCGAAAACTCGATGGTTGCGGGTTTCAATCGATGGAGGCGCAAATTCTCAGGTGCAAAGTCGTAGCCGATACCAGTATACCGTAGGGGTGAAGCGTTTTGCAATATGACATTTTTGGATGGGATTGGGTTGATCGTCACAACGGTTCGATCCGGCAGGCTATTGGGCGGAAGCGCGATCGCCGCACCTTCATCTTCACTTTTCACGAGGCCTCCGTTTCGGCTCTCAACTTCAGCTTTGAAAAATACTGTGACGTGGTCTTGATTGAAATTTCCAGCCGTATCTTCTACAGTCAGCCGCAGTGTATATGTACCGAAAAGGATCGGGACAGTCCATTCCGCCAACGTATCATTGTTGACAGCTTGCCGAAATCCTGTTTTGGAAATCTTTCGCCAGCCACCGTCATCATCAGACACTTCTCCCGGTGCATATTCGATGATATAACCCTCGAAGTTTAGATCATCGGCGGTACCTATGATTTCAATTTTCTGTGGGAGTTGCTGGTTTTCTTGAGGATAGGTAATTTGGGATGTGGGGTGGAGTCTGTCAACAATGATTTTCACAATCGTCTCCACAGGCAATCTTCCCGATAGGTCTTGAGCCGTCAACCGAATCTCGTACTCGCCTTCCACTTGAGGCGGGGGCCATTTTGCCAATACCTGATTGGCTTTAGGTTCGGTGAATGTACCAATTTCCTGCCAGCCATCAATACCATCTGCTGCACGGAAGTCCAACCGATACGACACCAAATGTATATCATTCACTGTCCCGATGATTTCGATCTCCTTGGAGACCAATTGACCATCGTTGGGCTGAACTATCTCAACTTGTGGTTGTTGATTGTCGATGGTGACATGCGCAAAATCTTCGCTTGGATCTCTTTCCGATTGATCGGCAACGGTTAGGCGGATTTCGTATTCGCCGTCAATTTCAGGTGTTTCCCAAATTGCAAGCGTCTCGTTACGTCGAGATTCGTTCGGATTTTCCACGAGAATTGGCTCCCAATCTCCATCATGGTCTATGAATCGAAAATCGAGTCGGAAGTTGTTAAAATGTGCATCGTATGCTGTGCCAATAATTTCGACCTCTCCTGACAGAACATCTGTGTTTGGAGATTCGCCGTCCAGTGGTCGGATATTCGTGATTTGGGCTTGGGGTGGCAAGTTATCAACAATGACACGAACCATATCTTCACTAGGAGGTTTATCTGACAGATCGAAAGCAGATAAAAAAAGCTCGTATTGACCATCGCGCTGTGGAGTTTCCCAAGTTGCGAGTCTGCCGTTGTCTATGGGTTGGTTCGGTTCGGGAATGCTAATTTCTCCTTGTTCATCGCGGTTCACTGCACGAAATCGGAGTTCGTATCTATCGAAGTTTCCATCGGTGTCCTTGACTGTGCCGATGATTGGTATGCGACCATTCACGAATTGGTTCTCTTCCGGGAAAGTGATTTTTGCAATGACATCTGCATCATCGAGAATAATTCTGATTTCTACTGGCGGCGATTGCAGTCCCGCCAAATCATAGACGACTAGACGGAGTGTGTACTCACCGCCCGGTAGTGTGGTAGCATTCCAATCACCTAATGGGCGGTTTTCAACGGGTTGAGTGGGTGTTACGGCTGGTGGAATGACTCCCGCTTCAGGACCCAGAAACGCTAATTCATAGTGAGAAAAATGTGTGTCCGTCGCAGTACCGATGATGCTGATGTTGGCTTGTTTTAAGACCGTCCCATCTGCTGGGGAAGCAATGCTCGCTTTTGGTGGCGTGTTATCTAAAGTCACTTCTTTCTCAGATTCGGACGTGTACCCATTGTTATCAGTTGCACTCAAGCGCAACAGATATTTCCCATCAGGAATGTCGGTGGTGTCCCATCGATCAATCAGTTCTTCGTGGAATGAAAACCGACCGCTTTGAATGGTTTGCCAGTCAGAACCATCGGGCGGACGAAATTCAAGGGTGAAAACTTCAATGACAGCCATTTCTGCCTTGCCGACATCAACGGTCCCAAAAATTGAGACAAAGCCTGAAATCGGATTTACCCCATCGGGTTGCTGAATCTCAACGACCGGCTTGGCTTCCTCGTTTCTGAGCTCGAGCAGGACAAGCTCTGATGTGCCGGTATTGCCAGCCGCATCCTCAACCCTTGCCCGAAGCACAATCTGGCCATACACGGTGGATGTATCCCAACTGAATTGAATTGAAGATTGGAGGCCGGAGATGGAAGCGGAAGTCAGCGCATTCCAGTCCTCAATTATGTCAGCGAATTTTGTGTATTCCAACTGATAGTTTGCCAAATGCGCATCGGTGAATTCCACTTCAACATTGGTTGTTCCTGAAATCTCGGAATTGGGGAGCGGTCTGGTGATTTCTGCAAACGGAGCGGTATTATCGACTGTGACTGTAACGCTGGTTGAAACTTGATGCTCCCGATCAAATTCGCCGTTTTTTGTATCTTTACCGATCAATTGAATTGTGTATGCACCGTCAGGCACGTTTTCGGTGTTCCACTCATGAAGTGTATCTACCACCTCCACCGATTGAGATGAGACGTGTGTCTCGATAGGACTAGCTGAGGTTGTATTTCCCGGAAAGATCCGAATTTGATATTCCAAAAAGTCTGACTCATCAGTTGCAATTCCCTCAATTAGAACCGTTCTACCAATAACCGCCTCTCGTCTAGGGGAGGTGATACTAACAATGGGGGGCTGTGCATCCACCACAAATTCAGCCGATACGCCCACCGGATCGATGTTGCCTTCCCGGTCAATTGCCCAAACGGTGAAACGGTGTCTCCCGTTCATGAGTCCGGGGAGTCGGACTTCATCCTTGAAACCGTCTTCGTCAGTCAACGTGGCAGAGCTGTTGTCAAGTTGGTAGCGGTAACGGAGTTCACCTGTCGGGGTACTGGCATCGCCGCCCTCAAACTGGAAGAACACGCTTATATCCCCAACAGTTGCACCGTCAGTTGGTCCGTCAATAATGCGTGTGGTGGGTAAATTGGTCTCCTGACTAAAACGGCTGATTCCACCATCTGGACTTCCAAACCAGAGTGTGCCATCAACGGCTTGCGTAATTGTGGAAACGTCATTACTGTTTAACCCATCGCTTGCGGTCAATGTTTGCTCGAAACGCCCGTTCTGAAACAGATTAACGCCGTCAGCAGTGCCAATCCAGATTCGGTCTTGAAAGTCACGGTAAATCGCTTGCACGCGGTTATCCACCAACCGATCGTCGGTCGTTATTCGGGAGATCGGTTGAAGGGTTTGTGCATCTAAAATCTGGATGCCCAACAGC
>JADFGN010000659.1 GCA_022567695.1 Candidatus Poribacteria bacterium
ACGCTTCCCTTTGAATAACATAACCATTCGCTTTGCCACGGACTTGAGTCTCGTCCCCGATGTCCAAGCGGAGAAATACTTCCGCAACGGAGAAGCGCTGTTGGATTTAGGAATGCGCGAGGAGGCGAAGAAGAGCTTTTTGTCTGCCATCCAAGAATTTCCCAAGTATGCCGAGGCACACTATAAACTTGCTCTTCTCCTACAACAGGAAGGGAAAGATGACGAAGCGTTTGTCTATCTTGGGCATGTCGTCACGATTAACCCGGAAGCCTACGATATGTCAACGTTGTTCAAACAAGCAGGTGATAACTTCTCTGAAGCGGAAGAGTATCAGAAAGCCGTCGATGCATACCTGTTGCTATTCAAACACTACCCCGCTCATCAAGATGCTGCGTATGCTGGCTATACCGCAGCTTCGCTCTTGGCGGAACAATTGGGTGACGTTGAAGGTGGCTTAAAAATTCTTCAAGAAGTGATAGAACGTTTTCCCATTGGCGTTCATGTCGAAAAAACACAATATCTCATTGGAAAGTTACAATCCGAAGCGGGGCAGGCGGAGGCTGCTGTGAACACGATAACTGAGTTCATACAGAACTACCCTCAAAGCCAATGGCTTGATGATGCTTATATGGCGCGTGGTAACGCCTATTTGCAATTGCGCCAAAACATTGATGCGCTTGCGGACTTTAACACGGTCTATGATATTGGGGATGCCCGGCTTAAACTTCTGGCTCAAAAGAAACGCGCCGGAAGTGCGTGGATGGTTTATACGGTATCCGATGGCCTGCCGAGCAATCAGATTCAAGCGATCGCGGTTGATGGCGATACATTGTGGATTGGGACATCCAAAGGACTTGCAAAGATTGATGTGAGTATGAGAATGTGGCAACCTGTATCATCAAATATCGTTGACCTCATCAACACAGAATTCGCGACAACTCCAGTTGACGTGCGGGCGTTGGCAGTCGATGAGCAAGAACTATGGATTGGCACGCTGAATCACGGCGTCTTTCGATATGACAAATTGACGGAGTATTCTGACAATTACACGGCGCCACATGATTTGCCACATAAAACGGTCTACGACATCAAAATTAGCGGTGACGAAGTATGGGTCGGCACTTTTTCTGGGGTCGCGCGTTATCGTCGATCCACGGGTGGGTGGCTTGTCTACAATAAAGAAGACGACCTGCTACCTGCGGACGACATTGTTGCACTCGCCGTCACTCCCAAAACCGTTTGGGTTGGAACTTCACAGGAAGGTATAGGCATCTATGACCGCGAAATCGAATATTGGCGTTCGTCTGATACCGTCGATGGTTTGGATGCGAGTATAGGCAACTCGATTGTAAGTTTTGACGTTGTCGACCAGCAGGTTCTCTTTACCTGGTACAGTAAGGCAGACAAATCCAACGGCTACGCTATCGCCGATTGGGAAGGATCTAAGATTCAGTCGGAACCAGTAATTACGTATGGAGATATTGTACCGATTGAGGACATTTACATCAAAGTTGAGTTTGCTGGTGAGACCGTTCCACCCAGATTGTGGATTGCGACCAATGCGGGGGTTTACATCGGGGTTTATCTGCAAGATGAGCTGAGATGGGAATGGGATCAGATTGGATATCCCACGGATCGGCTCGGCGATCTAGATCTGACCATCAGTTGTATTACGGTTGGCGGTGGTGTCGCATGGATCGGCACATCCAATGGACTGGCTAGGATAGATACAAGTGCAGTAACCTCGCGTCGGTAATGAAGGCTGGGAAAAGTGAGCTGTTAAAAATGCGAATACTCTATCTTGATCTTGACTCAATGCGCCCAGATCACATGGGGTGCTATGATTATCATCGAAACACGACACCGAACATGGACAGTGTCGCCGCCGAGGGTGTAACTTTTACACGGCTCTATGCGAGCGATTCTCCTTGCGTCCCGGCGCGGGCGACGTTCATCAGCGGAAAATTCGCCGCACATCACGGTGCCGCAACGCATTGGGGGCCTGGAAGCGAGTTTCAATATCCCGGACATGCCCATCATCATCGCCCCGAAGATGCGATTTTCACACGACTGTTGCGGCAAAACGGAATTCGTCCGATCTCCTTTTCGTCGTTCGCAGATCGACATCAGGCGTGGTGGTTCGCGGCAGGATGGCGGGAGTACCACGCATACACAGAGAAAGGCGGCGGTGAGCAGGCGGATGAGGTCAACGCCACGGTGTTGCCGTGGCTGAAGACGCACGGAAAGGAAGACAACTGGTTTTTGCATGTTCAATACTGGGACCCTCACCGCATTTACAAAGCACCGTTGAAGTACATGCGCCAGTTTGAAACCGACCCGCTACCGCCTTGGCCCGACGAAGCTGCAATCACCGAACATCAAAAATCAACCGGCCCTTTTTCTGCCACTTTCCTTTTCAACGGACGGGAAGAAAGCCCGGTTCCCACAATGCCATCCAAAATCTCCAACATGGCTGAACTCCGCTGTATGATCGACGGATACGACGGGCAGATTCGACACATGGATGAACGGATCGGTGAGTTGTTTGATTTGTTGAATAATCTTGGGGTTTGGGACGAAACAGCCGTGATTATCAGTGCCGATCATGCGGAGGGCATGGGAGAGCAGGGCGTCTATGGCGATCATTGCTGTGCGAGTGAATCTGTTCATCATTTACCTGCGATTATCCGTTGGCCCGGCGTCGGTGCTCAAGGCATCAAAAATAATGGGTTCGTCTACAACGCCGATCTGATTGCGACGATTACGGACCTCCTCGGCATTGACGTGCCGCGAAATTGGGATGGAAAATCCTTCGCCGCCGCTGTTCGAGGAGAACCGTTTAACGGGCATCCACACTTGGTTTGGGGACACGCGCTCTACTCCTGCCAACGTGTGGTACGAACCGATCGCTGGCAGTTTGTCCGAACTTACCATCCCGGTCTCTTCCAATTTCCGCCAGTGCAACTTTTCGACATGCACGCAGACCCTCACGAAACCAAAAATGTGTCCGCCGAACACCCAGATGTCGTTAAGGAATGCGATCACCTTCTCGCTGAGTGGCATCAGGAAATGTTTGGACATCACGGAGCCCTCCCCGACCCGATGCAGAAAGTTGTGCAAACAGGACCTTGGAAATATGCAACGCTCGACGGATGGATTTCGATGCTGCGCAGTAAAGGCCGAGAAGATATGGCACAGCAAATTTTGGATCGGCTAGGACTAACTAATTTTGCGTATTAAAGTCACGAGTTTTTCAGTTATCATCCGAATGCAATCAGACCTAACCCCCCGGCCCCCTTCCCTGCGAGGGAAGGGGGAGTATCTCCCCTCTCCTTGTAGGAGAGGGGCCGGGGGAGAGGTTTTAGGATCGGCTAAGTGAAAAAGTCTATCAGGTGAGGAGAACACTATGGAACGTCAACAGGCAGAACAGATTTTGGAAGATGCACTATCCTTTCGTCAAGCGGATGACCTTGAACTATCGTTGCAT